>NZ_JARESS010000007.1:0-294297 GCF_046027915.1 Paraburkholderia sp. RL17-347-BIC-D | reverse complement strand
GAATTTGAAGTACCTGCCGCTAAATAGGAGAAAATAGCGGTCGCTGTGCGCTTTCAAAGCGCGTGCAGTTCAACCACGCGGTCGCCAGGACCGGTAGGCCGCGGAATGTTTAACTGAAACTAGATAGAAAGGTTTTCTCCATGAAAAAGCTGATGATCGCCGCCGTGATTGGCGCCCTGTCCACGACGATGCTGTCCGTCGCGACTGACGCCGCCGCGCAAACGGCGACCACCACGAAGCCGGCTGCCAGCGCTGCGCCGAAAAAACCGCAGCCGAAGCGCCTGATCAAGCGCAAACCGAACCCGGCCAAGGAAGCGAAGGTCGATCCGGTACCGGAAGGCGCGGAAAAGTGGTCGTGCAACGAAGGCCAGGCTTTCGAACTGAAGGGCGACATGAAGCGTGACCAGATCGTCACGGTTCACTGGGCTAACAAAAATTACAATCTGCCGCGCGAAGCGACCACCACGGGGGCAGACCGCTTCCACGATGCCGCAACGGGTATGGACCTGGTCGTGATCCCGACGAAAGCGATGTTGTTCTCGGACAAGGACAGCTCGCGCCTGGCCGACGAGTGCAAGACGGCAGCGATGCAGCAAGGCGCACCGGCTCCGACGCAATCGAACGCGATCGACAAGACCAGCAACTAATCATCGTCATCAGGAAAGCTCTCCGATGTCCGCTCCGATTTCCAACGTGCGACCCGACCCGGACCCAGTCCTGGCCGATATCGTCGATTACGTTCTGGATTATCAGATCGATAGCAGCCTCGCGCTGGAAACCGCGCGTCACTGCCTGATCGATACGCTCGGCTGCGGACTCGAGGCGCTCACCTACCCGGCCTGCACCAAGCTGATGGGACCGATCGTGCCGGGCACGATCGTCCCCAACGGCGCGAAGGTGCCGGGCACGTCGTTCCAGTTGGACCCGGTTCAGGCCGCCTTCAACATTGGCGCCATGATCCGCTGGCTCGACTTCAACGACACCTGGCTTGCCGCCGAATGGGGGCATCCGTCGGATAACCTCGGCGGAATTCTGGCGACGGCCGACTGGCTCTCGCGCAGCGCCATCGCAGCGGGCAAACAGCCGCTGGCGATGAAAGACGTGTTGATCGCCATGATCAAGGCGCACGAAATTCAAGGCTGTATCGCGCTCGAAAACTCCTTCAACAAGGTCGGGCTCGATCATGTATTGCTGGTGAAGCTGGCGTCGACCGCAGTGGTCGGCCAGTTGATCGGCCTCACTCGCGACGAACTGATCAACGCGGTGTCGCAGGCGTTTGTCGATGGGCATGCGCTGCGCACGTACCGCCACGCGCCGAATACCGGCTCGCGCAAGTCGTGGGCTGCGGGCGATGCGACCTCGCGCGCCGTGCGTCTCGCGCTGATCGCGAAGACCGGCGAGATGGGCTATCCGTCGGTGCTGACGGCGAAGACGTGGGGCTTTTACGACGTGCTCTTCAAGGGCAACGCGTTCCAATTCCAGCGTCCGTACGGTTCGTACGTGATGGAAAACGTGCTCTTCAAGATTTCTTTTCCGGCAGAATTCCATGCGCAAACCGCAGTGGAAGCCGCGATGAAATTGCACGCGCAACTCGCGGCTGAAGGCAAACGCGTGGAAGACATCAGCAAGATCACGATCCGCACGCACGAAGCCGCGATTCGCATCATCGATAAAAAAGGACCGCTGAACAATCCGGCCGACCGCGATCACTGCATTCAGTACATGATCGCCGTTCCGCTGATCCACGGCCGGCTGACGGCCGCGGACTATGAAGATTCGATCGCGCAGGACGCGCGGCTCGATGTGCTGCGCGCGAAGATGGAATGCGTCGAAGACGCGCAGTTCACGAAGGATTACCACGATCCGGAGAAGCGTTCGATCGCCAATGCACTGACGATCGAATTCAACGACGGATCGACATTCGACGAAGTCGTAGTCGAATACCCGATCGGTCATAAGCGTCGTCGCGAAGACGGGATCCCGTTGCTGGTCGAGAAGTTCAAGACCAACCTCGCGCGCCGCTTTCCGGTCAAGCAACAACTGGCGATTCTCGACGTGTCGCTGGATCAGGCAAGGCTCGAAGCCATGCCGGTCAATGAATACGTCGATCTGTACGTCATCTAGTTAAGTACTGTAGTTCCGCGATCAAACCAAGGAAAACACCATGGCCCACAACCTCCACAAAACGCTCAAGGAATTCGACAGCGGTTCCGGCAAAGGCAAGTTCTACTCCCTGCCGCAACTCGGCAAGGCACTGAACATCAAGATCGACCGCCTGCCGGTTTCGATCCGAATCGTGCTGGAATCGGTGCTGCGTAACTACGACGGCAAGAAAATCGCCGAAGAACACATCGAGCAACTCGCGAACTGGAAGCCGACCGCCGCGCGCGTCGACGAGATCCCGTTCGTGGTGTCGCGCGTCGTGCTGCAAGACTTTACCGGCGTGCCGCTGCTCGCCGACATCGCGGCAATGCGCGGCGTCGCGAAACAAATGGGCAAGGATCCGAAGTCGATCGAACCGCTGGTCCCGGTCGATCTGGTCGTCGATCACTCGGTGCAGATCGATCACTTCCGCGAAAAGAACGCGCTCGACCTGAACATGAAACTGGAATTCCAGCGCAACAACGAGCGCTACCAGTTCATGAAGTGGGGCATGCAGGCATTCGACACGTTCAAGGTCGTGCCGCCGGGCGTCGGTATCGTTCACCAGGTGAACCTGGAATACCTCGCACGCGGCGTGCACAAGAAGGCTGAAGGCGCGGACACGGTGTACTACCCGGATTCGCTGGTCGGCACCGATAGCCACACCACCATGATCAACGGCATCGGCGTGGTGGGCTGGGGCGTGGGCGGTATCGAGGCGGAAGCCGGCATGCTCGGCCAGCCTGTGTACTTCCTGACGCCGGACGTGGTCGGCGTGAACCTGAAGGGCAAGCTGCGCGAAGGCGTGACGGCAACCGACCTGGTGCTGACTGTCACCGAACTGCTGCGCAAGGAAAAGGTTGTCGGCAAGTTCGTCGAGTTCTTCGGCGAAGGCACGCGCTCGCTGTCGCTGCCGGATCGCGCGACGATCGGCAACATGGCGCCGGAATACGGCGCGACCATGGGCTTCTTCCCGGTCGACGAGAAAACCATCGACTACTTCAAGGGCACGGGCCGCACGGACGCGGAAATCTCGGCCTTCGAGAAGTACTTCAAGGCGCAGAACCTGTTCGGCGTGCCGAAGGAAGGCGACATCGACTACACCAAGGTCGTGACGCTGGATCTGGGCACGGTCGCACCGTCGCTGGCAGGCCCGAAGCGCCCGCAAGACCGTATCGAAATCGGCAATGTGAAGTCGACGTTCAGCGACCTGTTCTCCAAGCCGGTTGCGGAAAACGGCTTTGCGAAGAAGGCCGAAGACCTCGACGCGCAATACACGACGAGCAATGGCGTCGACGTGAAGAACGGCGACATCCTGATCGCCGCGATCACGTCGTGCACGAACACCTCGAACCCGAGCGTGCTGCTGGCCGCCGGCCTGCTGGCGAAGAAGGCTGTCGAAGCCGGCCTGACGGTCGCTCCGCACATCAAGACGTCGCTGGCTCCGGGATCGCGTATCGTCACCGAATACCTGACGAAGACCGACCTGCTGAAGTACCTCGACAAGCTCGGCTTCACGCTGGCCGCTTACGGTTGCACGACCTGTATCGGTAACGCGGGCGATCTGACGCCGGAACTGAACGAAGCGATCACGAAGAACGACATCGTCGCGGCAGCGGTTCTGTCGGGCAATCGTAACTTCGAAGCGCGTATTCACCCGAACATCCGCGCCAACTTCCTGGCCTCGCCGCCGCTGGTCGTCGCCTACGCGATCGCCGGCAACATCACGCGCGACCTGATGACCGAACCGGTCGGCAAGGGCAAGGGCGGCAAGGACATCTACCTGGGCGACATTTGGCCGACCAGCGATGAAGTCAACGACCTGCTCAAGTTCGCGCTGGACGCGGAAGCGTTCCGCAAAAACTACGCGTCGCTGACCAAGAAGGGCGACCTGTGGAGCAAGATCGAAGGCGAGGAAGGTCAAGTCTACGACTGGCCGAAGTCGACCTACATCGCCGAGCCGCCGTTCTTCGGCAAGGACTTCTCGATGACGCCGGCCGACAGCATCGCAGCGGTCAAGGACGCGCGCGCACTGGGCATCTTCGGTGACTCGGTCACGACCGACCACATCAGCCCGGCTGGCTCGATCAAGGAAGACTCGCCGGCAGGCAAGTGGCTGAAGGAAAACGGCGTGCAGAAGGCCGACTTCAACAGCTACGGCTCACGCCGCGGTAACCATGACGTGATGATGCGCGGCACGTTCGCGAACGTCCGGATCAAGAACCTGATGATCCCGACGAAGGCAGACGGCTCGCGCGTGGAAGGCGGCCTGACGATTCATCAGCCGAGCGGCGAAAATATGTCGATCTACGACGCAGCGATGAAGTACATCGACGCCGGCACGCCGACCGTCGTGTTCGCGGGCGAAGAGTACGGCACGGGCTCGTCGCGTGACTGGGCTGCGAAGGGCACGCAACTGCTGGGTGTGAAGGTTGTGGTCGCGCGCAGCTTCGAGCGGATTCACCGTTCGAACCTGGTCGGCATGGGCGTTCTGCCGCTGCAGTTCAAGGGCTCGGATAGCGTGCAATCGCTCGGCATTACCGGCGAAGAAACGTACGACATCGAAGGCCTCGGCGCGGACTTCAAGCCGCAACAGGAAGTGACGCTGGTGATTCGCGGCAAGGACGGCAAGGAAAAACGCGTGCAGGTGCTGCTGCGTATCGACACGCCGATCGAAGTCGACTACTACAAGCACGGCGGGATTCTGCCGTTCGTGCTGCGTTCGCTGCTGGCTGCTTAAGGTATTCGCTTACCTGTACAGTAGCTGCGAGCTGTTTTGCAGGAGCTGCGTCCTGTGGAGGACGCAGCTGACTTTAAAGCCCGACCGGTGGTCGGGCTTTTTTTTGGCTGCTTACTTTTTGGGCGCTATTTGCCGGCGCCGCTTGTGCCGAAGGCTTCAGGGTCGTCGGTGATCCGACGCTGCGTTAGGTGGGCGCTCCAGTCGGTATCTTTCGGCACCGGGATGCGAGCCCGCGTCGTGATGTTCGCGCGCCGTTGCTGGGCCGCCCAATCGAGCAATGCGGCGCGCTCCGCTGTGTCGGTTGCGGACGTAGGGCGCGCGGTCCAATCGGGTTGTTGCGACGTGGACGGTTGTCCGGGTCCGGATGGCTTGGCCGTGTGGCTTGGTGCCGGGCGTTCGTCCGCTTGCAGTTTGCTGAGGTGTGTGACTGGGACCCGATGGCGAGGCTTTGCGGCTTGGCTTGCAGTGTCCTGATGCATAGACACTCGGGCGGTTGGACGCGGCACAAGGCTTTCGACATGCTGCGGCTTCGGTGGCTCGCGAGAAACCTCGCTCGCCTTCGCTGTGTTTGGCGTAGGAACAGCGATGGGACTCGTCGCCTTCGGCGAACTAGCGGCCAAGGGTATGCTTCGCGCGATCGCGCGGGTGAATTCGACCGGCGGCTGTGCCGGTTTGGCACGCTCGCGTGGATCAGGCGCCATCGTACTTCCGTCTGCCGACGCAACCGGCTGCGTTATCGACTTAGCCGCAGCCGTAGTCGTGGCTGTCGTCCTGTCGGCATCGTGCGTCGTACAGGTGGCCAGCAGCCAGGCCAGTGCAATGCTGCAGCCCGCGAAGATCGCCGCTCCCAGCATATGATCCGAACGGGTCGACCTCGGGCGCACTTGACCCATATTCAGGTAGTACCTGGCTTCGGCCAACTGCTCCGCAAACCGATGAGAATGGTCGCGTTGCGCCGGCAGTTTGTAGAAAAAAAGAAACTTCACACCGGGTGGTACTGGTCCACGACGTGCTGGCGGCGACGGGTGTTGTACCGCATCCTGGATTGCCTGTTGTGCAGCGGTGAGTGGCGCGGGTTGCGGTTCGCGTTGTGCCATGGTCTGGACCTGCCGACGCCTTGAACCGAAAGGCGGCGGCAAGACATCGAACGGCCGCGGAATTGGAAGCGCCAAGTCGCCTTCGATCAAGGCAAGCGGTCGATTCATTGTGAGGTGCTCCGGTATGCGCGCGACGTTGCGTCGAGTTGCGTGACCAGGGTTCTGGCGCGCGCCGTTAGCGCGTCGATTGAGCCGGTGCTGTGTTCCAGGGGCGACGTACTCGCACGCCGCAACGCCTCCATCAAACTGCGCGCACCGACGAGGCCCACTGCTCCGCTCAACCGATGCAGCACGCTATGGAAATGATCGAAGTCGCCTTCACGATGCAAGGCGTTGAGACGCTCGAGGTCTTCATTCATTGCCTCACGCCAGTTGTTGAGAAACGCGTGAAGATCGACTCCCTCTTCGGATAGAGCATCCAGATAACGGCTTTCAAAGGGCTCAAACGAGGCGCTTGCGGAAACGTCCCGTGGCTGCGTGGTGTTCCGAAGAAAAGGCGCTTGTGCATTGCCGCTAGCCGTTCCCGCGGATGGCTCCTGTTGTTCGACGGCGAACAGCGCGTTGAAGGTCGCGCGAGGGCCCTTCTCTGAACTGGTCGCGATGGAAAGCTCGCCGTGCATGCACTGCGCCAGTAGTGTGCAGAGTGGCAAACACGCGTCGGCGTCGGCGAGTCGCTTGGCTACCTGTGAGTCACCAGCGACTGGAGCCGAAGGCTGCGACGGCGCGACGGCAGCATGCTTATCCGCACCGCCGACCACGCTGATAAAGATACGTTGCGAGCCCGAATTCAACGACTGCGCCCACACGACGAGCGAAATCTCTCCCTGCGCGCTGAGTTGGACCGTTCGGTTGAGCAAATGGAAAAGGACTTGGCCTAACCGGGCACCGTCGGCGCGAATCGTTTCGGCGACAGTGTGGTCGACGTTCGCACGCAGGTGCAAATCGCGACGAGATGCAAACGAGATGAGCAATGCGAAAACACCATCGATGAGCTCGCGCAGGTTCGTCGCGCTCTCTTCGAGGACAAACGCGCGAGATTCTACAGGCGCGGCATCCAGCAGATCTTTAAGCGTTTGGCTCCATGTGGACGCAGAGGAACGAGACAGACTCGCAGTATTCATAGCCCACAAACCTACTCGACCAAACGGTGCAAAGTCGCGAACTCGATGAGACCTGCTAACGACGAAAGGCCGAGTTTCTCCTGGATACGGCTTTTGTATGTGCTGACGGTTTTGTCGCTGATAAACAAGGCATCCCCAATCGCCTTATTCGACATGCCTTTCGAAAGCATCTGCAGAATCACGAGCTCCTTATCCGACAGCAGCCCGATCCTGGCTTCTTCACCTCCCTCCCCAGCAGCGAACGCCATACCGCCGCCATTAGTCGTCACCGGGAACACGGTATAGCCTGCCAGCACCGCCTCTACCCCGCGCATGATCTCCTTCATTTCCTGCGACTTGCCGACGAAACCATGCACGCCCGAGCGCATCGCGCGCGGCGCGAACGTCGCCGGATCGTGACTCGACAGCACCATCACGCGAATCGGCGGATGAACGAGCTTGAGTCGGGGAATCACATCGAGTCCGCTGATGCGCGGAATGTCGAGATCCAATATGGCGAGCTCTGGCGTGTGTATGCGGGCCATCTCGACAGCGCTCTGGCCGTTATCGGCCTCGATCACTTCTTCAACGCCAAGCAATTGCACGAGCTGCATTTTGATGACCATACGAAACGCAGGATGGTCGTCGATAACCAGAATAGTTGACACTTTTCTTAATCCTCCTGAATACACGCTTTGCGACATTGATCGTTGGCAGCGTCAAGGTCGAAGACGCATAGATCTGTGCGGCACGCTTGCTAGCTTTCCACCCAAGGGCACACTACGGGGCCACCGCGACGAGTTCAATCTCGACGCGTCGATTCGGCGCGAGGCATCGCATCAACACATCTCGCTTCGTTTGCTGGCAGTCCACCAACGGATTCTCACTGCCTCTGCCCTGCGCGGTCATCGGCAAGCTCACGCCGCGCGCTCGCAAATACCGCTCGATTGTGTACGCGCGCTGCATGGACAAACCGATGTTGTAAAACTTGTCGCCGAGGCGGTCAGCGTAGCCGGTGACCTTCAACTCACACATGGCAGGAATCTTCTTCAAACGCATTGCCACGTCGTTCAACTGTCGTTTGCCGGCGGGCAATATCGCGGCGGCGTCACCGCCGTTGAAACGGAAAAGAGAATCGGTCTTTAACGCGATCGTCCGCGGCGAATTCGCAGCTGAGGCGGAGGCAGGACCACGTGCGGGCGCCGGAGCGGACGTCGGCGTTTGTACAGCCTGCTTGCATTGCAGCGCAGTTTCCGCCGACTGACGCAAGTTGTCCTGCACTTCAGGCAGGCGTTTCTCGGCGTTGGAGAAACTGCGTCGCCATGCGTCATGCCCGCTTTGCATCAGCTCGACTTCGGCACAAGCAAGCGGCGGCAGCGCCTGCGGACATTGCGCAACAGCGGGATCCGACTTGATGGTATTGACGATCTTCCAAAGATCGGGGCGCACCGTGGACACGGTACGCAGCGCGGGATTGACAGCCGATAACGGCGCACCGTTCTCGAGGCTCATCGTGATCATGGCTGCCTGGCCAATCGCTTCTTCGACGAAGCCCCAGTGATCGTCGGCTTGCCGCGCCTGTTGAGCGGCATTGATCCAGCATTGTGCCTTGGCTTGAAAATAGCCGTTCTTATCGCCCGGCAAACGGTCGAGCCGCGTCTGCAGTAGTGCCAACGCCGTGCCGCTGCTTACGACCGGCGCGTAGGTGCTGATCCATTGTGAGTTGACCGCGCCCGCGGCTTCGTCCTGAGTGACGCCGAATCCGCTATGCAATAGGGTGGCGTCTTGAACGCCAAGCCGGTCACGCGCGCCGTGGTCCGCGCAGGCCGTTAAGGCTAGCGCGCACACAAGCACCATTAGCTGGTGTTTCATTGATTCCCCGCGTCGAGCGCATCTTCTTATCGAGGGCTACGAGTATGAAGATATGCTGATGCATAGGGAATGGGAGCAATCTTAGATTAGCGTCAGGAAAATGTTAATTGTGATGCGTTTCAAATAAAATCTGTCATCAGCAGATACTCAGACCTTGACTGCCCGCGCTGCATTTCGCCCACGCAGCCACTCGAGCGCCAGTAACAGGCTGGTGGAAAAAATAATCAGAATGGTCGCCAGCGCGGCGATGGTCGGGCTGATATTTTCGCGGATACCGGTGAACATCTGTCGGGGCAACGTAGTCTGATCCGCGCCCGCCAGGAACAGCGTCACGACGACCTCATCGAATGAAGTCGCAAATGCGAACAGCGCGCCCGAAATCACGCCCGGTGCGATTACCGGCAACGTGATACGGAAAAACGTCTTCACCGGATTTGCGCCCAGCGACAAACTCGCCCGCACCAGGTTGTAGTTGAAGCCCTGCAAGGTCGCCGCCACCGTCGTCACGACAAAGGGAACGCCGAGCGACGCATGCGCGAGAATCAGACCGATGTAGGTATTGGCCAACCCAAGCGGTGCAAAGAACAGGTACATGCCGACGCCGACCACCACCACCGGCACGATCATCGGCGAGATCAGGATCGCCATGAGCAGCCCTTTGCCGCGGAAGTTCGCCTTGGTCAGTCCGATTGCCGCCAACGTCCCAAGCACGGTCGCAACCACCGTCGCCGAGGGCGCGACGATAAAGCTGTTCTTGGCCGCCATGCGCCATTCATCGGACGCGATCAGATTCTGATACCAGCGCAACGACCAGCCCGGAATCGGATACACCAGAAATGTGCTCGACGAAAACGACAGCGGCACGATCGCCAGCACCGGCAAGATGAGATACAGGAGCGTGAGCACCGCCAGCGCACGCAACGCGAAATACCACACGCGTTCGACGAAAGACGTATGCGGCGCGAACAAAGGCTTGGCAAGTTTCATCGCAATAGACTCCGTTCAGCCGAGGCTCAGTGACGAACGCGTGAAGCGCCCGTAAATGACGTACAGCACCAGCGTCGCGGCGAGCAGCAAGCCGCCGAGCGCGCACGCCATGCCCCAGTTGATGGTCACGTTGGTGAAGTACGCGACGTAGTAGCTGACCATCTGATCGTTCGGTCCGCCGAGCAAGGCCGGCGTGATGTAGTAGCCGATTGCCAGAATGAACACCAGCAACGCGCCTGCGCCGATGCCCGGATAGGTCTGCGGTACATACACACGCCAGAACGCGGCGAACGGATGGCTACCGAGAGAAATCGCGGCGCGCTGATAGGTCGGCGGGATCGACTTCATCACGCTATAGAGCGGCAGGATCATGAACGGCAGCAGAATGTGCGTCATCGAAATATAGACGCCGGTCCGGTTGAACAGCAGCGCCAGCGGATCGTGCAACAGCCCGCTGCCGACCAGCGCCTTGTTCACCAGCCCTTCGCTTTGCAGAATCACGATCCATGCCGCAACGCGCACGAGGATCGAGGTCCAGAACGGAATCAGCACGAGAATCATCACCAGATTCGCGCGACGTTCGGACAGCGTCGAAATCCAGTAGGCGAGCGGATAACCGAGTAGCAGCGCGAAGAACGTCACTGCCGCGCCGATCACAAAGGTGCGGCTGAACACGGCGAGATAAATCTGTTGATCAGGGTCGGTCGGAATGATGTGACCGAACGCGTCCTGTTTGTGGTCCAGCGAAGCCAGCAGATAAAACGGCGAATACGCGCCGGAATTTTTCGCGATGGCTTGCCAGTACGCGACGTCGTTCCAGCGTTCGTCAAGCTCGGCGAATTTCGCGTGCATCTGGGCGGGCGTCAGTTGCAAGGGCTTGCTGTTGTCGTCGACAAACGGCATGGCGCGCGCGGATTTGGCGACCAGCGAACGGTAGCCCGGAATCTCCACGTTCAGGCGTCGTGCGAGTGCGCCCATGCCGTCGCTGTCGGCGATCGCGGCGAGGTCGACAGCCAGCGCGGCATACGCGGTATCCGGCGGCGGTGTCTTGCGATCCCACGCGCTCAACGACGCCAGCGTATGCGGCAGCGCGTTGACGACTTCGGGATTTTGCGCGGCGCGCGTGAGCAGCGCGCCGATCGGCACGACAAAAATCAGCAGCAGAAAAATCGCGAGCGGCGCGATCAGCAGCAGGGCCATGGCCCGCTTCCTGGCTTCCGCGGCCTTCAGCTCGCGCTTGAGTCGGCCACTTGATTCAGGCGTCGAATCGGCAGCGATCGTCATCGTAGTCACACCTGTCTCCTGCTTTACCTTGGAAGCGCGCGCACTTGGGTACTGCATGCGCGCGCGTCATTTCACAACTCGAAGGCGCGGCGGCATCGAACCCACCACGCCCTCACACAACACTAACTACTTCGAAGCCCACGACGAAAACCGCTGCTCCAACTCATCGCCATGATCGGTCCAGAACGCCAGGTTCTGCAGCACCGCATTCTTCCCATTAGCCGGCGAGTTCGGCAGATTCGCAAGCGTCTTCGGATCGAGCGCCTTGATAGCCGCCACATTCACCGGACCGTACGCGATGTTGTGCGCATAGTCCTGTTGCGGCTTCGACGAAATCGAATAGGCGATGTACTTCTCGGCCAGCGCCTTGTTCGGCGTGCCCTTCGGAATCGCCCAGTAGTCGAGGTCGTAGATGCTGCCGTTCCACACCACCTTCAGGTTCTTGCCTTCCTTCTGCGCGGCGTCGATGCGGCCGTTATACGCAGTGGACATCACCACGTCGCCCGCGACGAGGAATTGCGGCGGCTGCGCGCCCGCTTCCCACCACTGGATGTTCGGCTTCAGTTCGTCGAGCTTCTTGAACGCGCGGTCCTGGCCTTCCTTGGTGGCGAGCACCTTGTAGACGTCCTTCGGCGGCACGCCGTCGGCCATCAGCGCGAATTCGAGGTTGTAGCGTGCGCCTTTGCGCATTGCGCGCTTACCCGGGAATTTCTTCACGTCCCAGAAATCGGCCCAGCCGGCCGGCGCCGTTTTCAGCTTGTCAGCGTTGTACGCGAGCGCCGTCGACCACACGAAGAAGCCCACACCGCAGGTTTGCGGTGCTTCGGGAATCAGATCCGCCTTCTTGCCGATCTTCGACCAGTCGAGTTTCTCGTACAGCCCTTCATCACAGCCACGGCCGATATCGCCCGATTCGACTTCCACCACGTCCCAGTTCACATGCTTGGCTTCGACCATCGCCTTCACTTTGGCCTGCTCGCCGTTGTATTCGACGGCGGTGACTTTGTTGCTGGTCTCCTTTTCGAACGGCTGGTTGAATGCAACCTTTTGCGCGTCGCCATTCGCGCCGCCGAAATTGACGACCGTCAATTCGGCCGCATTGACTTGCGCGGCGCCCAGCGCGAGCGCCACAGCACCGACAGCGATGGCGCAGCGCGATTTCCCGATCTTGCTCATGGTGTGTTGCTCTCCTTTGGTGGTGTGCTTCATACGTTCAGTGCGACTTTGTTATGTGCTGCTTGACTTGCCCTGCCTGCGTCGAACATCTTGCGCGTTCGACGCGTTCACGCCCCTGCGAAAACCCGCAGATGCTCGGGTGCGAATTCGAGTGCGACCGGTGCGCCGGGCGCGAAGGTGTCGAGCACGCCGGTGCCGAGCGGCACCTTCACGAAGCACTCGTCCTGTTGCGGCAGACCACAACGCATGCGCACGTGGTCGCCGAAATAGATCAGCCCGCGCGCTTCACCGGTGAGCGCATTGGCGCCCGGCCGCGACAAGCCGTTGGCGAGCTTCATGCGCTCGGGCCGGATGCACGCGACCGCCGGCGTACCCGCTTGCGCGCCGCCGATATTGCGGCCGGTGAGGCGCGTGCCGTCAATCAGGTGAAATTCGCAATACTCGCCGTCGACATTCGCGATCGTGCCGCGCAGCTTGTTGCTGTCGCCGATGAAGTTCGCCACGAACTCATTGCACGGCGATTCGTACAGCCGGTCCACGGTATCGAGCTGCTGCACGATGCCTTTATCGAACACGGCGACGCGATCGGACATGGTCAGCGCCTCGCCCTGATCGTGCGTGACGTACACGAACGTGACGCCGAGTTTCTCGTGCAATGATTTAAGTTCGTACTGCATGTGTTCGCGCAACTGTTTGTCCAGCGCGCCGAGCGGCTCGTCCATCAGCACGAGTTTCGGCTCGAACACCAGCGCGCGGGCGAGCGCGATACGCTGCTGCTGGCCACCGGAAAGCTGCGCCGGATAGCGCTTTGCGAAGCTCTCCATGCGCACCATCTTGAGCGCGTTATTCGTGCGATGCGCGCGCTCTTCCGCCGAAATCTTGCGCACGGTAAGCGGATACGCGACGTTCTGCTCGACCGTCAGATGCGGAAACAGCGCGTAGTTCTGAAACACCATGCCGATGTTGCGCTTATGCGGCGGCACGGTATTGAGCAGCGTGCCATCCAGCCAGATTTCGCCGCCGGTGGGAAATTCAAAACCCGCCAGCATCATCAGACAGGTGGTCTTGCCCGAACCGGACGGCCCGAGCAGCGTCAGAAATTCGCCCTGATAGATATCCAGGTCGAGCTGTTTGACGACCAGCGTTTCGCCGTCGTAGGTCTTTCGCACACCTCGAAAGCTGACGATCACGTCTTCGGTTTTCATCGTCCAAGTCTCCTCTGCGGTCCGGCTGGCTCCCGTGCAAAGCAGCGGGATTGCAGCAATTGCGTGGCTCACTATAGACCGTTACGGTTCTACAATATGGAACCATTTCATTATTCCGGATAGAACCACTTGGACACCGTGATTTTGTCGGATTGGCTTGCCGCGCGGCTCGACCGCGCGGCCGCCGAACCGGTCTACCGGCAGACGTTGCGGCTCATGCAGCAGGCTATCCTGACCGGCCAGCTGCCGCCGGGCACCAAGCTGCCCAGCTCGCGCACGCTCGCCGAAGACCTCGGCATTGCGCGCAACACGGTGCTGCACGTCTACGACCAGTTGACCGCCGAAGGCTATGTGATCTCGACCACCGGCAGCGGCACCTACGTCGCCGACACGCGGCCGGACACGGCCGCGGTGAATATGCGCAGGAAGCCGGCCGTGGCGAGCGTCGACAAAGAAGGCAGTACAGCCAGGGAAAGCCCCAAGCCGCCAAAGCGCGACCTCAGCGATCTGTCGACCCGCGGACGCCGTCTGATCGACAAAGCCGGCGTTTCCGCGAAACAGTGGGGCGCGTTCATGCCGGGCGTGCCCGACGTCGCGGAATTTCCGGCGCGCACGTGGAGCCGTCTGCAGGCGCGTTTGTGGAAGGAAGCCAATCCCGATCTGCTCACCTACGCGCCCGGCGGCGGCTACCGGCCATTGCGGCGGGCGTTGTCGGACTACCTGCGTGTGGCGCGCTCGGTGAACTGCACGCCGGACCAGATCATCATCACCACGGGCATTCATCAGTCGATCGATCTGGCGGTGCGTCTGTTGACCGATGTCGGCGACCGCGCGTGGGTGGAAGAACCGTGCTATTGGGGCGCACGCAGCGTGCTGCAGTCATCGGGGATTACCCTCGTGCCGGTGCCGGTGGATGACGAAGGCCTGAATCCGCGCGAACAGGATCTGCAACAGCCGCCGCGGCTCGCGCTCGTCACGCCGTCGCATCAGTATCCGCTCGGCATGGTGATGAGCCTCGCGCGCCGTCGCACACTGCTCGAATACGCGCGCCAGCACAACGTGTGGATCATCGAGGACGACTACGACAGCGAGTTCCGCTACGGCAGCCGTCCGCTCGCGTCGCTGCAAGGACTCGACGACGCCGGCCAGGTGATCTATGTCGGCAGCCTGGGGAAAATGCTGTTTCCGGGCCTGCGGATCGGCTATATGATCGCGCCGGAGCATCTGGTGGATACGTTCCGCACAGGCGTGGCGGAGTTGTATCGCGAAGGTCAGTTGATGCAGCAGGCGGTGATGACCGACTTCATCATGGACGGCCATCTCACCTCGCACGTTCGGCGCATGCGCGCGCTGTACGGCGAACGCCGGCAGATCCTGATCGACGCCATCACCGCGCGTTTCGGCAACGAACTGCCGGTGATGGGCGACGAGGCCGGTCTGCATCTGGTGCTCGGCCTGCCGGATCACGCGAACGATCGCGCGGTGACGGCCGCCGCTTACGACGCCGGCGTAATCGTGCGCCCGCTCGCAAGCTATTACAGCAGCGATACGCCCGCGCGGCGTGGACTGCTGCTCGGGTATGCGTGCGTGCCGAACGACAAGATCGGCCCCGCGTTCGACACGCTCGCGCGCGTGATCGAGCAAACCGCGTTGAAGGCGCCGACGCGCGCCGCTTGAGCACATGCCGCCGCGAGCATGCGCGGCCGGCAGCGGTGCGCTCAACGTT
This sequence comes from Paraburkholderia sp. RL17-347-BIC-D, assembly GCF_046027915.1. Taxonomy (NCBI): domain Bacteria; kingdom Pseudomonadati; phylum Pseudomonadota; class Betaproteobacteria; order Burkholderiales; family Burkholderiaceae; genus Paraburkholderia; species Paraburkholderia sp. RL17-347-BIC-D. Next base: position 278,968 of record NZ_JARESS010000007.1, on the reverse strand, counting down.
CAACGTTCTATGTTCACCACAGCGCGCTCAAGAAAAACACCGGATTCTGCCTGACGCACAAAGCGCCAGGCCTCACGACGCTCACTTCAAGCCGAAGTCGACCCGCGTCGTCGCGCCCTTATCCTTGATGCCGTCGGCATTCAGCTTAGGCGCGACGATAAACACGCGGCTGCTGTCGATCTTGCCGTCCAGATATTGCTGCACGCTCTGCGCGCGCTGTTGTGCGAGCTGGCGCAGGCTGGCCTCATCGATCGGGGCGTTGGCGGCGAGCGCGCTCTTCATGTCGTCGTCCGGCAAGCTCTTGGTCAAGCCGACAAAATTGCGCGGCTTCTTGAAGTCCGCCGACTTGTAGGCCTTGCTCAGATACTTGTCGTAGTCCTTCGGGTCGACGGTGACGGTCGACAAGTCGACGCTCTCGCCGTTACCCACCACGTCCTTGATCTTCTGCTGCTTGACGAGGCGGTCCACATAGCCGGTGCGCAACGCGGGTTCGTCGACGGCCGGATCGACGCGGCCGATCAGGTCCATGCGGATCGACGGTTTATCGGACAGCGCCTTCACGATCGTGTCGAGTTTCTGGGTGTCGGCGTCGGTCAGTTTCGCCGAGCCGGGTTCGAACTCGACATAGCCCAACTCCTCGCCACTGCCGCCGAATGCGTTGGCGATCAGCGAGAACGGCGCGGTCACCGCCTTCTGGAGCAGATTGAGCACGGCATGCCAGATCAGGCCGCCAATACTGAACTCAGGATTCGCAAGCGAGCCCGACACCGGCAGGTTCACGTCGATCTCGCCGCGCGAATTCTTCAGCAGCGAGATCGCGAGACGCACGGGCAGCTTGGTCGCCGTATCGTTGTCGATGTGATCGCCGAACGTGAGCTGGTCGATGAAAATATGATTGTTCGCGTCCAGTTGATCGTTCGCCAGCTTGTAGTGCAGATCGACGTTCAGCTTGCCCTTGGTGATCGGATACCCGGCATATTTCGACGAATACGGCGTGAGATTGGTCAGTTCGATATCGTGCGCGACCGCTGTCAGATCGAGCGCCGGCTTCGCAATCAGCGGATTGACCGTACCGCGAATCGACAACGGACCATTGGCCGCCAGTTTCGCGGCGATGTCGACTGGCGCAGCCGTGGTCGATTGCGTGCCGAACGCGCCGACCGTGCCCTGAATGCCGACCAGATTCGCCGTGAAATTCGGTTTGATGAAGTTGTCGGTGTACGTCACGCGGCCCTGTTGCAGCACCAGTTGACCGAAGTGGAGCTTGACCGGGCTTTGCGGCGGCGTAGCCGCCGTCACCGTGGCGGGCGCGGTCGACGAGGCCGGCGCGGGCGCAGCCGCGACTGTCGATGCCGCTTGCGGCGTCAACGGCACGGGCTCGGCCCCGCTCTTGTCGCGCGTCAGCGATTGCGCTGCGCCGCTTTCATGCGCGACGACGTCCTTGAGATTGAGCTTGCCCTGCGCGTCGAGCAGCACGCGTCCATAGAACTTGGTGAACGTGACGCGGCCCGCGTCGACCACCGTGCCGTGCTCGTCGTAGTCCGCCTTAAGGTTGGACAACGCAAGCGAGCCCCATCCCGCGAACGGATCGGAGGTCGCCTTGTCGAGCATACGGACTTCGACGAGCGCCACGTCGCCGTGATAGGTCGCTTTCAGCGACTTCGCCTGATTCAACGCGAGGTCGCCGTTCGCATTGAGCAGCGCGCTCGCGATCACCGCATTCAGCTTGCTGCCGAAGTACGGCTCGAAGGCCGCCGCGTCGAGCCGGTTGGCGTTCACCTTGACGGCCACCTTGAGCGGCGTCGCCGTGACGTCGCCCTTGACGCCGAGTGTGCCCTTCTTGTTCAGCGTCGCCTGCAGATCGACCGGCAGCGGACGGCTCAGGTCGTCGCTGATGTTCTGCACCTTTAGCTGCAGCGGCGTGATGTTCAGCTTCACCGGCTGCGGCGTGGTGTTGTCTGTGAAATTGGCGGTGGCGTCTTTCAGGGTCAGCTCGCCGATCTTGTAGTGCCATGCGGGCCCTTCCGCCTGCGCCTTCTTGACCGCGTGAATCGCGGTGCGCCGCTGCGCCGCTTCGTGCTGGCCGGCAAGCGCGGCGAGGTTGATGCTGCCGTCTTTCAGACGCTGCGCGTCGAGCGCGAGGCCGGTCGTATCGACGCTGGCGATCTCGGCGGTGCGCGCCGCCAGATCCACCTGCTTGAGCTTCACGCTGCCTTGCGCAAGCGAGATCAGCGGATCCTTGCTCTCGCGCGTCCCGACTTTCAGCGATTGCAGGTCCAGTTGCGAATCGGTGACCATCACCGCAACCGGCGACTTCGACCAGTTCGCGCCGACATTGGCGCTAGCCGAAAGCGCGCCGTCCGTAATCTGCGCAACAGTCGCGGTGTCGATATACGGTTGCAGCAGCGGCAGCTTCAACGACTTCAGATCGAGCTTCGCACTGGCCGTTTTCGCGACGAGGCCGAACGCGCCGGCCACGCCGAGCGAGCCGCCGGCGTTCTTGAAATCGGTGTTCAGCGTGTAGTGCGCGGGCGCGGTGGCGAGCGTCGAGAAATCGGTCAGCGTCACGGCCAGTTTTTGCAGGCCGACGTCCATGGGGCGTGAGGCGGCGGCGTCGTGAACATTCACGGTGCCGTCATTGAGCAAGAAGCGTTTGATCGACAGATCCAGCGGCGGCGCCGTCTTTTCGGTGGCCTTCGAACCGGACGCCGCAAGCGGCGCGCTCGCGGCCGGTTGCGCCGCAGCCGCTTCAGATGCGGGCGCGGGCGCGAACATCTTCTCGACGCTCACCACGCCGTCTTTGTCACGCGCAAGATTGGCGGTGGGCGCCTCGATGCGGATCTCGTCGAAGTGATAGAGGCTCTTCAACGGCTCGAGCGTGGTGGCGGCCACATGCACCGCGCGCGCCGCGAAGAACGGCGCCTTGCTCTGATCCTGCACGTCCACGTCGTTCATATCGACGGTGCCCGCCACGCGCAACGAAGGCGCGTCGTTGGAGACCACGAAGTTGAGCTTGAGATCGGTGGACAGTTTGCCGGACTGCACGATCACCGGCAGTTTGGTCGGCACGTACGACATGAGGCGCGGCACATCGAGCCCGTCGAAGCGCAACGACACTTCCGACTCGCGCGACGCGGCAAACGGCTTGGTCTTGCCGTCGATGGCAAGCGGACTGCCGTCGATCCTCGCACGCAGCAAAGGCTCGACGAAGATATCGGTTTTCGACGGCAGCGTGGCGATGAACGGAACGCCGAGCTTCCATTGATCGATCACATGCGTCGCGCCGAGCAGTTTGTCGTCGAACGTAATCTGGCCGTTTTCGAGGCGAATGTTCGATACGGAGAACAGAGTCGGCTTGCTATCGGGCTTGGTCGGCTGCTTCGCGAATTTCTCGATCAGGTCGGTGAAATTGAAGCGCTGCGCATCGTAGCGAACAATGTGAAAGCGCGGCGAATCGAGCTGCACTTCGTCGATGATCGGCGCCGCGCGAAACAGCGAACTCCACGACGGCTGCACGATGAGCCGCGAGATATCCACGAAGTCGCCCGCGCCGCCGCGCTCGCCGATATGCACACGATCGGCTTCGAGCTTGAGCGTGTACGGATTGAGCGCAATGCGGCCGATGGTGGCAGGGCGGTCGAGTTGTTTGCTGAGCTGTTGTTCGGCAATGTGGCGAATCATCGGCGGCGCCGCGAAGAAGCCCAGCAGACCAAACAGTACAACGAAGATCAGCAGACCGGTAATGACACGCCGGGTGCGGCGTGACTGCGCGACATCGCGCACGGTCTGCATGGACGAGGCTAGTGATGCTTTATTGAGGCTTGCCATGCTCGGTCTTGGGTAGTGCGGCGGCAAGCCCGCCGCGAAAACGAAAATCCCGCAAGCGGCAGTATAAGTCGTGAATCTTTCGTCGGATATAAATGTAAGGCGTGGCTTACACATTCCTCCGCGCGATAGCGTCGCATGTCCTCCGAGTCGATGCGGCGGACATGCGTTTCGCGATGCGCTAACCGCTCGTCACTGATGCGCGGCTGTCACGTCATGGACACGCAGGTATCACTGACGCACGACGGCCGGCGGTTGCCAACTGCCGTCGGTGGCTTGCGGCTTGGGCGCATACAGACGCAACACGAGTTGCAGATCGGCACGCGGCGCCGGCAGCCAGTTGCCGCTCTTGCCGCGAGCGGACGACACCGTCACGTCGAGCGAGCCGTCGTGATTGCGGCGCGCGCCGTTGCGGTCGCCGACCGCCAGACGCGCCGGCGCGCTTTCACCGAGCGCGCCATCCTTCGTGTAGGCGGTGATCGACCAGAAGCCGCGCACCGGCGGCAACTGATTCGGCGCGAAGTGGATCACGTAACGGTTTGCGCCGTTGAGCACATGACCGTCGCTGTCCTGGGTGGCGACCGCGCGAGCTTCGTCGTCTTTCGTGCCGATGCCGGGTTGCGCGTAAGCGGCATAGGCGCGCATCGCGTAGTCGGGACCGTAGTTGCCCACGCCGTCGCCGAACCAGCTCCAGCCGTTGCCGCTCAGCAAGTTGGATGGCGGCGAGACGACACGTTCATGACCGTCGGCGAGACCGGCCGCGATGGCCTCCGGCGCGTTCGGCAGCTTGACCGGCTCGCCGGGCGTCACACCGAGGTCCGAGAGAAATTTGAGCGCGTGCGGATCGGCCGGCGTCGGCGGATTGTCAGGCAAAGCCTGCGCGAGTCGCGTGAAGAAGCCGTTCGCGTCGAGCGCGGCGACTTGCGCGGCCGGCGTGCCGGACGCGGCCGCTGCCGCGTCGGCGGCATTGCTGCGCGGCGGTGTGATCGAGGCGGAGCGGCCGTCGCCCGCGTAGATGCTCAGCGGCGCGACGCGAATCGCGCGCTGCAGCTTACGAACCGCCGTCAGATCGCGTGTGCCGTTCGACTGGATACGCACGCTCACCCATGCATTGCGGGTCGGCACGTCGACGCGCGTCACACCTTTGGGCAAATCCCCTTGCCAGCCCGGACCGACAAAGGCGATCGCCTGCGCCTTGATGCCCGCCGCACGCGTGGCGAACTGCGAACTGGTGGACCACACCACATTGGTCCACATGTCGAGCACGCGGGCGTCGACATAGCGGCCGTGCGAGTCTGGCAGCGAAACGATCACCGGTTCGCTGCCGACGTCCAGCCAGCCGGTCGAATCGAATGTATCGAGACTCGGCCGTATCGGATTGGACGCGCCGATCGGCGGCAATGCCTGCGCGTGGCGCAGCGTATTGAGCGGCGCCTGGCCCGGATCGGTACCGACCGCCGCATCGCGCGCGACGCCCATCAGCACCAGCGGGTAGCCGAATACGTACGAGTCGGCGACTTCGTCCTTGATCCAGCCAGTGGATTTTTGTGTCGCAGTGGGGGTCGACGCGCAACCGGCCAGAAATGCGAGGCCTGCGAACGATGCGCAGGTCCAGTGAATCGAAAACAAATCTCGGCGATTTTTTATCATTCGTTCAGGTGGCGGAACGGGTGGTCCTAAGGGAGACGCCGGCGTGCGGCGAACCCTGTTTGCGCGGCCTCCCAAAGCCCAACGCAGCCAGTCCGCGGTTCGCGATGCCGACAACATCGGGTTGTATCGTATCCTTGATTACCAGGCAAGCGCAAAGGCAGGAATAGCGCGGGTTCGCGCGCGCACGCCGTCCTTTTGCGGTACGGTTGACGTTTTTTGTTACATCCACCCCGGCGCCCCACGCCTTGGGCGACCTTTCATCGCTGCTCTTTCGCCCCCTCGTATCCGGAGCGCTTTATGTATATGCCCGCCCATTTCGAAGAGAACCGCCCAGAGGTTCTCCATCGCCTGATCGCCGAGCAGCCTTTCGGCGCGCTGATCACCAACGGACCGAACGGGCTCGACGCGAACCATGTGCCGTTCGAGTTCGAAGTCCCGTCCGCGGCCAGTGAAACGCACGGCATCCTGCGCGCTCACGTCGCCCGCGCGAACCCGGTGTGGCAGGAAGCGGCCGCGAACCCGGATGCGCTCGTGATCTTCCAGGGTCCGGCCGCCTACATCTCGCCGAACTGGTATCCGAGCAAGCACGAGGCGCATCGGCAGGTGCCGACTTACAACTATATGGTGGTGCACGCTCATGGCCGGATCGTCGTGCGCGACGAGGAGTCGTTCGTGCGCGGCCTGGTCGCGCGTCTGACGCGCAAGATGGAAGCCGGCGAACCGGTGCCGTGGAAGATGGGCGACGCGCCCGCCGACTTCATCTCCCAGATGCTCGGCGCGATCGTCGGCATCGAGATCGAGGTGACGCGGCTGGTCGGCAAGTGGAAACTCGGCCAGAACAAGGCGGCGGAGGACCGGCGCGGCGCGGCCGAAACCCTGCTGGCACGCTCTACCGACGAACAGCAGGCCGTCGGCCAGGCCATGCTGGATGCGCCGCCGGCCTTCTGAGCGGGCGTTTCGGCAAGATATCGGCGCTCTGAAGCGCGCCCTGCAATTCGCCCTTGACCTTCCCATCATGGGAAGGTCAATACTGGGTTCATGACGCGGCCCGATGCCGCCACGAGCCTTGCCTACCATGACAGAACTTGCCGACCCGCAGCGCCCCACGGACGCTGCCGCCCCTTCCGCCCGGACCGCCGAACTCGACATTGGCGGAATGACTTGCGCCTCGTGCGCGCTGCGCGTCGAGAAAGCGCTCGCCAAAGTGCCGGGCGTCACGCGTGCGTCGGTGAATCTCGCCACGGAGCGAGCACGCATCGAAAGCGACGCCAGCGTCGATCCCGACACGCTCGCCAACGCCGTGCGCAAGGCGGGCTACGACGCCACGCTGCTTGCCGCCACGGAGACCGCGCCGCTCGTTGCGCAGCAGCCGACGGAACTGGCGATCGGCGGGATGACTTGCGCCTCGTGCGCGATGCGCGTCGAAAAGGCGCTGGCGAAAGTGCCGGGCGTGGTCGGCGCGTCGGTGAATCTGGCGACCGAAACCGCAACCGTCAATCTGGATGGCATGACTGCCGCGCCGGACGCGCTGATCGCCGCCGTCAAGAAAGCGGGTTACGAAGCGACGTTGATCGTGCCGCCGGATGAAACGGCAGCGGCCGATCAAGCCGACCACGCCTTACCCGCCGACCGCAAGCGCGACCAGACCCGCCGCGAACTGGCAGCCGTGCTCGCCTCCGCCGTGCTGACGCTGCCGCTTGTCGCGCCGATGGTCGGCGAATGGTTCGGCCTGCACGCGATGCTCTCGCCATGGCTGCAACTCGCGCTCGCCTCGATCGTGCAGTTCGTGTTCGGCGCGCGCTTCTATCGCGCGGCCTATCGTGCCGTGCGGGCCGGCGCGGGCAACATGGACTTGCTGGTGGCGCTCGGCACGTCGGCGGCGTATGGCATCAGCGTCTACGAACTGGCGACCCATCCGGGCGACATGATGCATCTGTATTTCGAAGCGTCGGCGGTCGTGATCACGCTGGTGCGCTTCGGCAAGTGGCTCGAAGCGCGCGCCAAGCGCCAGACCACGGACGCCATCCGCGCCCTCAATGCGCTGCGTCCCGATCGGGCGCGCATTCGCGTCGGCGGTGACGAGCGCGACGTGCCGCTCGCGCAAGTGCGCGTCGGCACGGTGGTGATCGTGCGTCCCGGCGAACGCGTCCCGGTCGATGGCGCGGTGCTCGAAGGCCGTACGCATATCGACGAATCGCTGATCACCGGCGAAAGCCTGCCGGTGCCGAAGCAGGTGGCCGACACGGTCACGGCCGGCTCGATCAACGGCGAAGGCGCGATTGCCGTGACGACGACCGCGATCGGCGCGGAAACGACGCTCGCGCGAATCATCCGGCTCGTGGAAAGCGCACAGGCCGAGAAGGCGCCGATCCAGCGCCTCGTCGACCGGGTCAGCGAAATCTTCGTGCCGGCGATTCTGGCGATTGCCGCGCTCACGCTAGTGGGCTGGCTGATCGCCGGCGCGGGCGGCGAAACCGCGATTCTGAACGCGGTGGCCGTGCTGGTGATCGCGTGCCCGTGCGCGCTTGGCCTCGCCACGCCGGCGGCCATCATGGCCGGCACCGGCGTCGCAGCGCGGCACGGCGTGCTGATCAAAGACGCCGAAGCGCTGGAAACCGCGCATCGCGTGACGATCGTCGCGTTCGACAAGACCGGCACGCTGACGCTCGGCCAGCCTTCGGTGACGGCGTTCGAGCCGATCGGCGGCATCGGCCGCGACGAGGCGCTGGCGCTGGCCGCGGCGGTGCAGCGCCATAGCGATCACCCGCTGGCGCGCGCGGTGGTCAAGGCGTATGAAGCGGCGCAGACGAATGGTAGCGACGCGGACGCATCCGTTCAGACTCTCGCCCGCCAGGCGAGCGCCGCGCGCGCGGTCGCAGGCCGCGGCGTCGAAGCGGAAGTCGACGGACGCACCCTCGCGCTGGGCAGCACACGCTGGCTCAACGAACTCGGCATCGACTTGCCGGCAGTGCTCACTGCACGCGCTCACGAACTCGAAGCCGCGGGCAACACCGTTTCGTGGCTCATGCAGCGCAATCCGCAAGCGCCCGCGGCACTCGCCTTGATCGCTTTCGGCGACACCGTCAAACCGACGGCACGTGCCGCCGTCGAGCGGCTGGCGCAAATGGGCATCAAGAGCGTGCTCGTCACCGGCGACAACCGCGGCAGCGCGGCGAGCGTGGCCAAGGCGCTCGGCATCGACGAATTCCATGCTGAAGTTCTGCCCGACGACAAGGCCCACGTGATTCGCGACCTGAAGATCCGCAGCGCCGGCATCGTGGCGATGGCAGGCGACGGCATCAACGACGCGCCCGCACTCGCCGCCGCCGACATCGGCATCGCGATGGCGACCGGCACCGATGTGGCGATGCACGCGGCCGGCATCACGCTGATGCGCGGCGATCCGGCGCTCGTGGCCGACGCCATCGACATCTCGCGCAAGACGTGGCGCAAGATCCAGCAGAACCTGTTCTGGGCGTTCGTCTACAACCTGATCGGGATTCCGCTGGCCGCCTTCGGCTTGCTGAACCCGATGCTCGCCGGCGCGGCGATGGCGTTTTCGAGCGTGAGCGTCGTGACCAACGCGCTGCTGCTGCGCACTTGGCGTGGCGCGCAGCGCAGTTCGGCGGACTGAGCGCGGTATGGGACCTAAGCGCCGCTGGCGGCACGACCAATTACGAAGCGCTTTCAAAATTCTAAAGAAAGCGGACACCGCAGCCGTAAACAAGGCATCGATGCCGGGCATGCCTACGCATGGCTCGCGCCTCGCCTGTCCTCCTCTACTCTGCAAACGTCCATGGAATTTCTCTCTTTGCGCCGCGCCAGCGTCGGCGCGCGGCTCGCCGTACTTTCGTGCGTGCTGGTGGCGTTGATTTTCGCCGCGTTCACGTGGGCGCTCACCCGCACCGCCGGCAAGCAGATCAGCGATCAGGTGCTCGAACGCATCGCCGATAAAGACCGATCGATCGCCGCGATGATCAAGCTGTTCGACAAAGCCTTGTCGAACGAGGTCGATCGCTCGATGTCGCTGTTCGCGAGCTTCCTGCCCACCGGCTACACGCTCGACGAGACCCAGAAGGTCGACATCGGCGGCGTCGCCACGCCGACCATCAAGGCGGGCGACAAAGTCCTGAACATGGACTTTTCCATCCCCGATCTGTTTCTCGAACGCAGCGGCGCGGTGGCCACCATCTTCGCGCGCAGCGGCGATGATTTCGTGCGCGTCACGACATCGCTTAAGAAACAGGACGGCTCGCGCGCCATCGGCACGCTGCTCGACCGCAAGGCGCCGGCCTACGCGCTGCTGCTCGCGAACAAGCCTTACACGGGACTCGCCGCGCTCTTCGGCAAACGTTTGATCACGCAATACCGGCCGATCACGGACGCAAGCGGCCGCGTGATCGGCGCGCTGTTCGTCGGCGTGAACGTGGACAAGGAAATTCAGTCGGTCCAGGACGGCATTCGCAGCCTGAAGATCGGCGACAGCGGTTATTACTTCGTCGTCAACGCGTCGAGCGGCGCGGATCGCGGCAAGCTGATCGTGCATCCGGCCGCCGCCGGCCAGAATGCCGACAACGCGAACGCGCCGTATCAGCAGATGCTCGACATGAAGGAAGGCCGGCTCGAATACAGCTCGGCCGATGCAACGCTCGGCGAACGCGGCTCGCGCGACAAGATCGTGTCGTTCGTTACCGTGCCGGAATGGCAGTGGCTAGTGGGCGGCGTCGCGCCGCGCGACGAAGTGATGGCCGACGTCATCACCACGCGCAATGAATTCCTGCTGCTCGGCCTGGTGCTCGTCGGCGTGTTCGCAGCCGTGTTTCTCTTTGCGGTGCGACGCCTCGTAAGCCGCCCGCTCGACGAAGCGGCCAAGGCATCCGAACGTTTCGCCTCGGGCGATCTGAGCGTGCGCGTGGCGAAGGGCGCGAACGCGCGCGCCGATGAAATCGGCCGCCTGATGCAGTCGATCGACGGCATCGGCGAAGGTCTCGCGCGCATCGTTTCGCAAGTGCGCAATGCATCGACGGATATGTCGCACGGCACCGAAAAGATCGCCACCGGCAGCGGCAATATCGCCGCGCGGATCGCCACGCAGGCGAGCAGCCTCGAGGAAACGGCGGCCAGCATGGAAGAGATCACCTCGACCGTGCAGCAGAACGCCGACCACGCCGCGCAAGCCAACACGCTCGTCACGCGCGCCGCCGACGCCGCGCTCGAAGGCGGTCGCGCCGTCGAACGCGTGGTGTCGACGATGGGCGAGATCAGCCGCTCGTCGCAGAAGATCGCCGAGATCACGAGCGTGATCGAAGGCATCGCATTCCAGACCAATATCCTCGCGCTGAACGCAGCGGTGGAAGCGGCACGCGCCGGCGAGCACGGCAAGGGCTTCGCGGTCGTGGCTTCGGAAGTGCGCGCGCTGGCGCAGCGCAGCGCGGCTTCGGTGAAGGAGATCGAGAGTCTGATCGCGACGTCCACGGCGACCGTGCAAAGCGGTTTCCAGATCGCCGAAGAAGCCAGCTCGACGATGCAGGGCATCGTTCAACAGGTCGGCCAGGTGCGCGCGATCATGGGCGAGATCAGCGTCGCGTCGCGCGAGCAATCGGGCGGCATCGAGCAGGTGAATCTCGCCGTCACGCAAATCGGCGAAGCCACACAGCAGAACGCGACCATTGTCGGCGAGGCCGAACTCGCGGCGGCCGAGTTGCGCGATCAGGCAGCGCGTCTCGCACAAGTGGTCAGCGTGTTCAAACTGGAAAGCGGACGCGATTGAGGCGCAGTCGGAGCCGGCGCGGCGCGCTGCAGTGTTGCTTATCGCGCCGAACGCCGCCCACTGTTGCGACAGCGGCGCCGCCCGGCTTCTTCAGAACTCGACGTCCAGCTCGTCGATCTCTTCCACTTCCTGTTGCGCGTCGGCGATCCACTCCTGCATCTCGGGCAGCGCCATGATCCGCTGTCCGTACTCGACGATCTCCGGATCGAGTTTGACGTCGTAGGTCACGAAACGCGTCACCACAGGCGCGTACATCGCGTCCGCCGCGGTGCGCTCGCCGAACAGAAACGGCCCGCCGTACTGCTTCAGACATTCGCTCCAGATCGTCACGATGCGGTCGATATCCGACTGCGCCCGCGCCCACACCTTGAAGCCCGGAAAGTGCGCTTTCAGGTTCATCGGCAGAGCCGAGCGCAGCGAACCGAAACCCGAGTGCATCTCGCCGCAGATCGAGCGGCAATGCGCGCGGGCGCGAATATCGTCGGGCAACAGCTTCGCGTCCGGCTTCAGTTCGTTCAGATATTCCGCAATCGCCAGCGTGTCCCAGACCTTGATGCCGTCATGAACGAGGCACGGCACCAGGATGGACGGCGACAGCAGCAGAAGTTCAGCGCGTGCCGCAGGGTCGTCGATCGGCATCACGATCTCTTCGAAAGGCAAGCCGCTGAACTTGGCCAGCAGCCAGCCGCGCAACGACCATGACGAATAATTCTTGCTGCTGATGGTGAGCGTGGTATTCGCCATACGATTCTCCTCCAGATGAGGCGTTCGGTCGACGCCTGACGCCATGCGTGCACGTTGCCGTGCGCGCGCGCACCAAAGCGCGGCAAATTCGGCCCGTTGCCCCGACTCGCGCAAATGCTATGCCAACGTGGGGGCACGGCTGCACCCGTGCGTATGCATGCATGGCACATGACTTGCCTTTATTTGGGTTCCTTCCTTTTCAGCATTCGTGCGAAGGTTATGAACCTGTTCGCATATCCTACATACCAGGCTTTGGCCGACATCATGCTGCCGATGCGGCACGGCGCTTCGCTGGTGAATCATTCGCTCGACGCGTGGCCTGCGTTCGGCGAGACGTCGCACGGACGCTCGATCCGTGCGGCCTGCGAGCTGTTGACGCTGGCCGGACTCACGCCCGTGCGGCCGCCGTTCGAGATCGACAGCGTGATATCGGAAGGCAAATCCGTGCCGGTCGTCGAGGAAGTCGCCGCGCACACGCCGTTCTGTTCGCTGTTGCATTTCCGTAAGGAGACCCAGCCGTCGGCGCCACAGCCCCGTGTGCTGGTGATCGCGCCGATGTCCGGCCACTTCGCCACCCTGCTGCGCGGCACCGTGCGCACCATGCTGGCCGAACACGACGTCTACATCACCGACTGGCACAACCCGCGCGACGTACCGTTGAGCCAGGGCCGCTTCGGCTTCGACGAATTCGTGCAGCATGTGATCGACTTCACCGAAACGATCGGACCCGGCGCGCATCTGCTCGCCGTGTGCCAGCCGACCGTCGCCGCGCTGGCCGCGGTCGCGCTCATGGCCGCCGACGATCATCCCGCGCAACCAGCCAGCATGACGCTGATGGCCGGTCCGCTCGATACCCGCATCAATCCGACGCGCGTCAACGAACTCGCCAAAAGCAAACCGATCGAGTGGTTCGAACAGAATCTGATCAGCGCGGTGCCGTTCGGTTTTGCGGGCGCGCATCGGCGCGTGTATCCAGGTTTCGTGCAATTGACCGCGTTCATGGCGATGAATCTCAACCGGCATCTCGACTCGTTCGAGACGATGCATTACGAGCGCGCCAAAGGCGATCCGGCGAAGGCCGACACGATTCACACCTTCTATGAAGAATACTTCGCGACGATGGACCTGACTGCCGATTTCTATCTGGAAACCGTCGATACGGTGTTTCAGCGGCATGCACTGCCGTTGCATGCGCTCGAAGTGCGAGGGCGTCTCGTCGAACCGTCGAAGATTCGCCGCACGGCGTTGCTCACCGTGGAAGGCGAGAAGGACGATATTTGCGCCGTCGGGCAGACACTCGCCGCGCAGGACATGTGCGACAAGTTGCGGCCCTATTTGAAAACCCATCACGTGCAGACCGGCGTGGGACATTACGGCGTGTTCAATGGACACCGCTGGGAGCGGCACATTTATCCGCGCGTGCGCGCCGTGATCTACGACAACGAACCGCGTGCGGTGCTGGTGAGTTCGCGCGCGCGCACGATCCAGCCGGTGCCTGCTGCGGCGGCTGCAGAAGTCACTCCGGCGGCGCCGGCGGCGACGGCGGTGGTCGATGTGGATGGGGATGCGGCGACGTCGGTCGGGTCGAATGGATCGAGCGCCACGTCGAGCGCGGGTTCAACGGCTGCCATCAAGCCGCAGGCGCCGCGTGCTCCGCGCAGGCGGCCGCCAGCGACGCAATGAGTTGTTGTTGGCGGCGGCTTGCTTGATTGCGTAGTCCTCACGCGACACAAGCAAACAGGCGGCCGCTGTTGGCTTCGCTACGCCGCGACGCTCTTCCAAGGCGTCACTGCGGGCACCTCGCACGGCCCTTCGACTTCGATCGATTTGAAATCGGCCGGCGAGACGATTTCGATGTACTCCATATCCTCCGAGTAGTCGAACAGATAGTGGACGATGCCCGGCGCCTGATGCACGCAATCGCCGGCGGCAACGAGCGTCTCCTTGTCGCCGTACATGAAGCGCGCCCAGCCCTTCAACATGATCACAATGTGGAAATCGGCCTCATGACGGTGCCAGCCGGTGCCTTGCTCTGGTGCGTGATTCGCCTTGACGAGTTGCGCGAGCACCTTGCCGCCGGTCGCCTGCGCGATGCCTAAATCGCGGTAGAGAAAAAAGTCGCGCAAGCCCTGATCCTCATAGGACGTGTCTTGCGGACGGACATGACTGAATTGCGTGGCGAATTCGGTGGACATGATCGCGCTCCTCGCGAGTGAGCCGGCATTGAAAACGACGCAGTGGAGCGTCGGTTGCAAGCATCAAGCGGGCCAGTGCGCGGACTCTGCTTTTTTTGCTTTTGCGCGCTTCCGAGGCAATGCCGTGGACGTCGCGCCGCCTTACGCGGCGCGACGTGTTCTCAAGCGCGGTGACGTTATGCGGTCGGGCGGAACATCTGGAACATGTCGCCGATTTCCGCGTAGTCGGCGCGGTAGCCGGCGCGCATGATCGGCTGCGCTGCGTGGGTGTCGAACAGGCCGTCTTTCAGATACGCCTCGTTGATATGCACGCCGACCACCTGCCCGAGCGACAGGTAGTTGTCCATCGGCTTGCCGTCGAGCGTATGCAGACGCACCACTTGCAGCAGCTTGCATTCGAGCGCCGCCGGCGATTCGGCGACGTGCGGCACGGCCACGTTGCGGCCCGGCGCGGGCGTGAGGCCCGCGAGTTCAAATTCGTCGACGTGCGGCGCGACTGGCGCCGATGAGCGGTTCATCTGCTCAGCGAGTGGCTTGGTGGCGAGATTCCAGACGAATTCGCCGGTGGCTTCGATGTTGGCGACGCTGTCTTTGCGGCCTTCGCTGGAGAAGCCGATGATCGCCGGAAAGGTCGCGAATGCGCCGAAGAAACTATAGGGCGCGAGGTTCAATGTGCCTTCGGCGTCGCGCGAGGAAATCCAGCCGATCAGACGCGGGGCGACGATGGCTTTGAACGGATCGTGCGGGAGGCCATGACCGGTGGCGGGGTCGTAGAAGTAGTGGGGCATGGAGGTTTAGGGGCTTTGCGAATGGGGCGAGACGGCATTTATACCGCAGAGTGGCGCGGGCCGCTGGCGTGCATCGACAGCGGCATCCGAAACGCCAGGTGTGCGTGATTTTGATGTTTGCCGTGCATTTCCTATGTCGATGCAGTGTGGAAAAACCTGCAACGACGGAGTAATGACATGAGCTTTTCCAGACTCCGCCGTGTCGAGATCGAGACGTGCCTGACATCGTGAAGCGATGTATGTCATCACCGACGAGCGCGGATTCAATGATACGTCGTCGTAGACGACTGCAGCTTCGTCAGCACGCCGCGTTGGAATCGGAACCAGCCTTGCGAGCTTTGCATCACGACTTCATCGCCTTGCCAGAACACGCGCTTGACCGTCATGCGCTTACCCGAGCGTTGCACAAGCGGCGGATGGTGGCGGAAGTCGTACAGCACTGGGCCGGACTCAGTTTGCACGAGCATGCGCGTGACGGTGTCATCTGCGCTGCCGACGTCATCGAAATGACTGAGCGTGTTTGCGCCGAAGCGATCGAAAACTTCCTTGTCGAGCATCCCGACGAAATCGTGATCGACACGCACGAATTGCAGGTTGCCCGAGGGCGTGACGAGCGGCCCGGACGCGTTGCTTTGCGCATGAACGCAGGTCACGAAAGAAGTGGCTGCCAACGCAGCGAGGAGCAGTCGTCTCATGTTTTTTTTTAGATTCGGCGGCGTCTCCGACGACGGAGCACGACCTGTAATCGTTCCTTGGGAACATTATCGTCAATTTTTGGCCGACACGTCGAAAGGTGCGGTGTCTACCGTGCCTTTTGCTATCACGTATGACGGCATTTCGACGATCCGTGAGATGAGACTCTAAGTTGCGAATCTTGAAGGCACCTGCATGCTTATAGGCGCAATGCCCTTTCATTGATTACCATTAAGCCACGGCCAATTAAGCTCAGAATACGAGCACAACTCGCGCCAGGACGATTCTAATAGATACGGCATCACCTCATCACGAAGGTTTCCGGGAGACAGGACATGCGCAAGCTTCGTTCACAAAGCTGGTTCGGCAGGAACGACAAGGATGGATTTATCCACCGCTCGTGGATGAAAAACCAGGGTATTCCGCACGATGAGTTCGACGGACGTCCGGTGATCGGCATCTGCAATACGTGGTCGGAACTCACGCCATGTAACGCGCATTTTCGCGAGTTGGCGGAGTACGTGAAGAAAGGCGTGCATGAAGCGGGAGGCTTGCCGCTCGAGTTTCCGGTGATGTCACTTGGCGAATCCAATCTGCGGCCTACCGCGATGCTGTTTCGCAATCTGGCCTCGATGGATGTCGAAGAGTCGATTCGCGGCAATCCGATGGACGGCGTGATTCTGCTTGTGGGTTGCGACAAGACCACGCCCGCGCTGCTGATGGGCGCGGCGTCGTGCAATCTGCCGGCGCTGGCCGTGTCCGGCGGACCGATGCTCAATGGCCGGTTTCGCGGCAAGAACATCGGCTCCGGCACGGGTGTCTGGCAGATGTCCGAGGAAGTGCGCGCCGGCACGATGACGCAGGAAGAATTCACCGAAGCCGAGTCGTGCATGAACCGCTCGCGCGGTCACTGCATGACGATGGGCACGGCGTCGACGATGGCCTCGATGGTCGAATCGCTCGGCATGGGCTTGCCGCATAACGCGGCGATTCCCGCGGTCGATGCGCGCCGTCAGGTGCTCGCGCATCTCGCGGGCCGGCGCATCGTCGACATGGTTCGCGAGGATCTGACGATGGACAAGATCCTGACGCGGCAGGCCTTTGAAAACGCGATTCGCACGAATGCGGCGATCGGTGGGTCGACCAATGCGGTCGTTCATCTGATCGCGCTGGCAAAGCGGATTGGCGTGGAGTTATCGCTTGAAGATTGGGAACTGGGTTCAAACGTGCCGTGTCTCGTGAACCTGCAACCGTCGGGCGAATATCTGATGGAGGACTTTTACTACGCGGGTGGTTTGCCGGCCGTGTTGAAGCAACTCGGCGAACAAGGGCTCTTGCATAAAGAAGCGCTGACCGTGAACGGCAAGACGATCTGGGACAACGTGCGCAACGCACCGAATCACGATGAGAAAGTCATCACGACGTTCGCCGAGCCGTTCAAGCCGAAGGCCGGCATCGCGGTGCTCAAGGGCAACCTGGCGCCGAATGGCGCAGTGATCAAGCCGTCGGCGGCCACTGCGGCGTTGCTCAAGCATCGCGGTCGAGCGGTAGTGTTCGAGAACGTCGAAGAACTACACGCCAAAGTCGATGACGAGTCGCTCGATATCGACGAGCACTGCATCATGGTGCTAAAAGGCGCGGGGCCGAAGGGTTATCCCGGTTTTGCGGAAGTCGGCAATATGCCGCTGCCAAAGAAGGTGCTTGAAAAAGGCATCACCGACATGGTCCGCATCTCGGACGGCCGCATGAGCGGGACGGCGTACGGCGCGGTCGTGTTGCACGTGTCACCGGAAGCGGCTGCGGGCGGGCCGCTCGCGTTCGTGCAGACCGGCGACATGATCGAACTCGATGTCGAAGCGCGCCGCCTGCATCTCGACGTCACCGACGAGGAACTCGCGCGCCGGCGCGCCGCATGGCAGGCGCCCGAGGCGCCCAAACGCGGCTACTACAAGCTCTACGTCGACCATGTGCTGCAAGCGGATCAGGGCGCGGATCTCGACTTCCTCGTCGGATCGAGCGGCGCGCCTGTGCCGCGCGACTCACACTAATGCCCATTGACAAGGGAACAGTCCAATGACGGCGAACGATGCACTTCCTCCCGGCGGAATCTGGCCCGTTCTGTACGCGTATTTCGACCCGCACAATCTGCTCGATCGAAACGCTATGCGCGCGCAGGTCGATGCCACGATTCGCGCAGGCGCGCCGGGCATTGTGATCCTCGGGCTCGCGACCGAAGTACATCGCATGTCGCTCGACGAGAAGCATCATGTAATCGACTGGGCCAGCACTGACATCGATGCGCGCGTGCCGCTCGCCGTCACGATCACGGGCGACACCGTTGACGCCCAGACCGCGCTTGCCGATTACGCTGTGACGCGTGGTGCGTCATGGCTGATCCTGCAGCCGCCTTCCGCGCGTAATCAGCCCGAATCGTTCTATTTCGATTTTTTCGCTGACGTGATGGAGCGCGTGCATGCTCCGGTTGGCATACAAAACGCGCCCGAGTATCTCGGCGTTGGACTGTCCGCAGAGTCGATCGTTGAACTCGCGCGTCAACGCGACAATTTTCGATGGCTCAAAGGCGAAGGACCCGCGATTGTGGTCCGTCAGACCATCGACCAGTTACGCGCGCTCGGAACACCTCTGCCCGTATTCAACGGACGCGGCGGTCAGGAGATCATCGACAATCTGCGCGCAGGTTGCGCCGGCCTGATCGTTGCACCGGATACCTTCGACAGGCAGGTCGCTATTCAGCGAGCCTTTGTTGCTGGAGACGAGGCGCGTGCTGAGGCGCTGTATGCAGAAGTACTGCCGTCCATTGTGTTCGTGATGCAGTCGCTAGACTCGCTGACCTGCTACGGTAAACGGATCGCTGCATGGAGAATGGGCTTTGACGTGTACCACGATCGCGGTATCGCGCCAACGGCATTCGGACTCGAATGCGCGCGGCGCTTTGCACAGCGACTGGGGGCCTACGCCTGAACCGCGATTAGCGGACGAGACATTCGCATTGTCGCGGCTGGTTGGCGCGGGCCGATATCCTCGACGGCCGATTCCGACGCGGGCATGACGGCTGCGCGGCCGATGCAGTCGGCGTCGATCAATTCGTCGAGCGCCGACTCGCAAGCCCGAACGTGACAAAGCCGGTCTTCCGCAAGGAAGGACCGGCTTTGTGGACTTCCCGCCGACGCCGCGTCGTGCGGCGTCGTCACGCGCGGATTAATAGCGCTGCTGCGGACGATGGTCGTCGTGGTGATGCGGATCGTAGTCGTGCGGATGATGGCGCATCCAGTCGTCATGAGCCCAATAGCGATGGCCGTCATAGTAACGGTCGCCGTGCCAGCCGATATTGATCGACACGCCCACCGGCATCATGTGCGGCTGACCGTAGACCGCCGGTCCGTTTTCCACGACCACGCGTTCTTGGGCAAATGCGCTGCCAGCTGCGAGCAGCGCGCCGCCAGCCAGCAAGGTTGCAATGATCGAACGCGATGTCTTGTTCAAGGTTTTCATAGTGACCTCCCATCAAAGTTTTGTATCAAGCCAGCGTCCGTGCTCGAGATCGACCTGAACCTGCAATTTCAGGCTCGAACCAGACGCCGTACGCTTGAGACCAACTTTAGCGGCGCAAACCGCATGAAGACGTGAGCACTTGTAAGCGCACATTTCATAGAAAGGGACGGATGGCCAAAGCGCTTTTTGCCTGTCGCGCCCTGTCTACAAAGCCATGCGCGGTGACCGGGCCACGCCGGCTCTGCGGCCATCTTTCAGGCTCCGTTACATTCATTTCGGCCCGGAAATATTCGGAGACAAGCCCTGAGCGGCGGAAAAGCGTCCCCAAAAAAACAAAAAGCCACGGTACGCGTTTCGCGAACTGTGGCTTCAATGGTGATGCGATGCGCGTCCGACATGCGCGCCCGTACGCGGTTGCTCCGCGCTTGGGCCGGTACGACTTTGCTTTTAGTCGCTCAGCTTGACGCCGAACAACGTAGCTTGTGCTCTGCGAACGCGTTCTGCTTCGCGGCTACGCGCTTCGTACGAGTAGTCCGCATCCAGCGGCAGATGGGGCGACGCAAAGAGGTCGCTGACCTTTTGGAACAATGCAAAAATGAAGCTCATAGCGACTCCCGGTTAGTTACTGCATTTGCTAGGGTTTTCCCTTAAGAAGAAGTATAGGGTTTTCCCTAGGCAAAAGCTAGTGCAATGCAGCAATTTTTCGGTGTGGTGCGTTGTCGCAGGGTATTTTTCATATGTTGCGTTGCATCATGACAACGTCCCTGTTTTTTCAATTCAGGGGCAAAGGGCTGGTCTACTGCAACGTGGTCGATACCGGCTTCCTGCTGCGCATTGGCTTCGGGCTCGCCGCGGCCTTGCGCGGGTTGACTACCGCGGCGTCGACCGCGCCCGCCGCCGTGCTGTCCGAGCGCATCAGCGTCGCGCTATTCACCGACACGATCAGCCCCGGCAGCGTCCGTGCCGGATTGTCCTGCGGCTTGACGGCGGCGCCCGTCGCTGAAAACTCGACATTCAGCGCCCAGTGGCCCTCGTGGATGCCCTGATCGCGCAGAAGTGCGCCCAACAGTTCCTCGATGGAATATTTGTGTTCGCTAGTCGGCATGGTGGCTCCCGTCAGAAGATGCGCTGGCGTATCCGGTCCGGCTTCGCAACAGCATTGAAAGTGTAGAACGTGGGGTTTGCGTTGCGGCGTGGCGGAAACGCGCGGCGCCTTACGGCGTCTATCCGGTGAAATGGCGAGCTTGGCGGTCGGCGAGTACCGCGCGAACGTTGGTAAGCGGGGAGCGGGGAGCGGGGAGCGGGGAGCGGCGACCGGCGAGTGCCGAGTGGATCACCGCGGCCGGCTCATCGCCGGCCACGGCGCTCACTGACTGTCAATGCGGGGTAACGGCTTTCGGCTTATGCGCATGCTGCGCTCGCGCGGCGCGCCTCGCATGCGCCGGCGCAGCGGCGGCTTGTTGAGGCGCGGCGGGCGCTGCCGCAGCCGCGGCCGCGTCGGAAGCGGCATTGGCGGCGGCTGCGTTCGCCATCGCCATGTGCGTGTCGAGCAAACTGGCCATCGCCGCCTGCTGGTTCTGCATCATCTGTTCGATGCGATGCTGCTGGGCCGTCGTCTCGCGCGTGAGGCGCATCAGCAGCAACGTTTGCGTAATGCCGATCGCGACCGTCACCAGCAACGCGCCCACTACGATCGACAGCATCCATTTCATGCGGCGCGAATGATCGGTCGCGGCGCGGCGCTGATCGGCGATCACGCCGTAGAGCGCGTCGACGGTGTCGGCGAAGGCGGTTGCCCGCGCGCGATCGAGTTCCGGCGCGGCCCGCAGCGCCGCCGCGGCCGCCTCGGCGCGGCGGGCTTCGCGCCACGGCGTGGCGAACGCGGCGTTAGCCTGTGCGGACGCCGATGAATTCGTCGACGCATCCAAGCCAACCTTCGAACCTTCAGTAGCAGCGTCCGACTGTGCGGACGCGGGTTCGCTCGTCGTTGTGTTCGCCACGCCGGCCGCGACTGCAGCCGGTTCTTGCGAAGCCGAAGCCGCCTTGGCAAAAGTCGCCGCAAAGCGTTGCGGCGCCTTGCCGCCGCCTGAAGCCGGCACCGTCGCAGTGTCAGTTGCTGCCCCCGGGTCGGACGCCTGACGCAGCGCGGTCACGCTGCGCGCCACGGTGGCTGCCGCCATCGAGGGCGACAGCGGCGCCGATGCATCACGCGCTGGTGCCGCCGATTTCTCTTCAGCGACAGTGGCCGAGTCCGCCGCTTTCGCGTCACCCAAACCCACGTCGCCGGCCGCCGAACCTGTCGCCACCAACGGCTCGATTTCGAGCCCGCTCAATAGCGCGTTGACCGGCACCGGCTGATCATCGGACTTCGCAGCACGAGGCGTGCGGCGCGCAGCCCGCGCGTCCACCGGCACGTTGTCGCCGGCATCGATCGCGCCGACCGCGGCCAACACCACATCGGGTAATTCGAAACCGTGCAGCGTGCCTTGCCGGATGTCGATATTCATCGCTTCCAGCGTGGCGCGGGTGGGATCGTCGGGGAACAGATCGAGCGTGCTGTCGTCGCGGGACGCCTCGCTCAGTTGCGCGAGGCGTTGTGCCGAGCGCGCGGCGCGCGCCAGCTTGTTTTCAGTTTCGGTCGAGACGGTGGCCTGGCGACGCTTCTTCGAAGCGGCGCGCTGAGGCCGGGACTGCGTGGATGCTACGGAATCTGCCATAGAGAAAAAAGCGGTCGTCGCCGGAATGCGGGCGCCGAGCACCGCTCGTCAATGCCGTTGGAATTTTTCGAGACCGCATTGTCGCATGGCCGCCCGCGCCCACCGAAGCCATTCGGCGAGGATTTTCCGTTTTTAGGAAGTCGTGTCGTCCTGCCGGAACTGCTTGACGCCGTGCAGTTGACGCAAGCGGCCGCAGATCGCCTCATATTCCGTATTCGACACGCGATGCAAGGTGATCACCACTTCATCGCACTCGGGCGCGTCCTCGCTTTGCTGCATCACGAACTGCTTGACGCGCGGGCTCGCGGCGCCGAGTTCGTCGTGCAGCGAGTGGAACGTCATGGCGCCGCGCTCGACGATCATCGTCAGCTGGCGCCGTTGCTTGACCGTGATGAAGCGGCGCTCGAGCGGTTTGATGCCGGCGAGGATAATCAGAATGATGATGGTCGCCGCGATGGACGCCGTGTACAGCCCGCCGCCGACCGCAAGACCGATCGCGGCAACCGACCAGAGGCTCGCAGCCGTCGTCAGTCCGCGCACGATTTCGCCACGCAGCAGGATCGAGCCCGCGCCGAGGAAGCCGATGCCCGACACCACCTGCGCGGCCATCCGCGAAGGGTCGAGCACGATGTGGTCGCCGGTCAGCACTTCGGCGAAACCGTAGGCCGAGACGATCATGATGAGCGCCGAACCGACGCACACCAGCATGTGCGTACGCAGGCCCGCGGCCCACGAAAGCCGCTCCCGCTCGAAGCCAATGACGCTGCCGAGCGCCGCGGCCACTACCAGACGGGCGATGAGTTCGAGATTCCCCAGCATTGTTTTTCCTCCTTATCGGAAACTATTTGGAGTATTTTCCGCACCGGCGCCGCAGTGCCAGTGGGACCCGTTTGCTTTATGCTAAGCCGCACGCGCCATGCGGACCGCGCGCCCAATCGCTGTCTCGATTTTGCGGTTGCCGATTTGCAAAGCAGGTAGCATCCACGCTCACCGGCAGGTTTGCCGGCAACGGCGCCGCACTCTGAAACTCAGGCTACGGACCCACTCCGCGGCCGCTTCGCTTCGACATACCCTGTTTGACCCATTTGACTATGCAGAGCATGAACCCACCCGCCGCTTCCACCGCCGCACTCGCTGCCAGTCTGCGCGATCACTTCACTGGCGTGGTGCTGCCGATCTGGCGCGGCCCGGGTTTCAACACTGCACTGAAGCTGCCCTACGAAGCGGTCAGCGCCGAGGATCATCAGCCGCTGCCTGCCGCGCGTTACCGGGCCATGGCCTGCGCGCGGCAATTGTTCGTGTTCTCGCAAGCGGGCGACGCGGCCCATGCGCAGGTGCTGTTCGATTCGCTGGTGCATACCTTTCAGGACACGCGCAACGGTGGATGGTTCTACAGCGTGGATGCGCAAGGCGCACCGCTCGACACCACCAAGGACCTGTACACGCACGCGTTCGTGGTGTTTGCCTGCGCTGAGTACGCCCGGCGCTCGGGAAAACGCGACGCGCTGGAAGTCGTGCACCGCACGTCGGCGCTGATCCAGTCGAACTTCGCCGCTGAAGACGATCTGTTCAACGCCGCGCTGACCTCGGATTTCGCGGGCGTGACGGGCACGCCGATCCAGAATCCCTTGATGCACCTCACCGAAGCCTGGCTGGCCGCTCGCGAAGCCACGCACGACAACGCTTTCGACGCCGCGCTGCGACGTCTAGCCGGTGCGCTCGCGCAGCGCTTCGTGCATGCGCCCACGGGCTGCATCGCCGAACTGCCGATCGGCGCGGACGATAACCGTCTGGAACCCGGGCACCAGTTCGAATGGTTCTGGCTGGTCAAGCAGGCGGGTGCGGTGTTCGAAGGCTCGGGTCTCGTCGAAGCCATGCCGCGTGCGTTCAGCTTCGCGCAGCAACATGGAGTGGACCGGGAAACCGGCGGCGTGTACGCCTCGCTCGACGAAACCGGCCGGGTCAAGGACGCGACCCAGCGGATCTGGGCCCAAACCGAATATCTGCGCGCGCTGGCGAGCCACGGGGAACCGGCGGCGCGGGCCGCACTGCCGCGGCAAATCGAACTGTTCCAGCAGCGCTTTCTGCGTCCGCACGGCTGGTTCGAATGCAAGACGCCGGCGGGTGAAGTGGCGCGCGCCGACATGCCGTCGACCACGCCTTATCACCTCGCGACCGCCTACGACGCGTTGCCGACCTGAACGCGGCCGACAAAAACCACGCGACGTGCGAACGCCTCAACTTCGCTAGCCATCCTGGCCATGGCCAAGAAACTCGCCGAACCTTGGTATCGACCGCCGCCGGCTGACGAAGTCTGTCCACTCTGCGGCCGACCGATCCCGGCGAGCCAACGCGACTTGCATCATTGGGTGCCGAAAACGAAAGGCGGCAAGGAAGTCGCCGCGTTGCACCGCATTTGCCACCGCCAGCTCCACGCGCTGTTCTCGGAAACCGAACTGGCGCAGCGCTATTCAACGGTCGAGGCGCTGCTCAACGACGAGGCGGTACGCACCTTCGTTCGCTGGATCCGCACCAAGCCGAATGATTTTTACGAGCGCACGCGCCGCAGCGGGCGCAAAGGCTAAGGCCGAAAAACGGCCAGGCGCCCGATCGATCGCAAAGCCGGCTGAACGCCGGCCGCGATCTCACGACGGGGCGCGGAAACACAAACCGACCGCCCGGTCGATCAATACTCTTCGCGCTGCCAGGGGCTCCAGCCGCTGTCGGCAGATTTAAAACGCATATAAGTTGCGCTGTTGCCGGTGGGGGTGTCCGATGTGTCGCCGTGCGGCTTCTGATCGGTTGTGTGAAGGGCGAAAGCCTGGCGGTCCTCGGTATCGACGGTGATACGGCCGACCGGGTCCGGGGCGCCTCCTTGAGGTGATTTAGACTCCAATATCGCCAGATAGGGGGTCAAACGACTCCAGAACGAGGTAAGTTCTTCTTGCAAATAATGTGTCAATGTTTTTCCTGGAAGAGTAATACAAGCAGTTTACCCTACCCGCGGGAACAGCCTTCCAATTGCTTTCCAGGCCTCAAAAAGGTCGAAGCCGGGGAATACCCGAATACTGGTTGATTGGCGTCCGTCATAAAGACGTGATACAACTCCTACTTCGCGCTCGATCTCGTGTTGAGAAATAGCGGTCGCGAATGCAACACACAACATTTACTGGATTAAAAATGGCAACAGGTACTGTGAAGTGGTTTAACGATGCAAAGGGCTTTGGCTTCATCACGCCGGACGACGGCGGCGAAGACCTGTTCGCGCACTTTTCGGAAGTTCAAGGCAGCGGCTTCAAGTCCCTGCAGGAAAACCAGAAGGTGACGTTTGAAGTTAAGCAAGGCCCGAAGGGCAAGCAAGCTGCGAACATCCAGCCGGCCTAAGTACCGTCAGGTACGTTGAGGCACCCTTAGGCGCTTGCGTCTAATGCAAAATGGCCCGCTTCGGCGGGCCATTTTCTTTGTCTGACGTTTTCTTTTTGAGCGCTTGCGCGGTTTAAATTGCGCGCATCCCGGACAACGAAAAATCGGCCGATGGCCCGCGTGCGTCGTCGAATTGTTGCGTGCGCAACACAGATTCAGAAATTTCGAACACGGACACGGCCTGCTTCAATTGCTGCGTCTGCTGATGCAGCGAAGCCGCCGCAGCAGCAGCTTCTTCGACGAGCGCCGCGTTCTGCTGCGTCATCTCATCCATCTGCACCACCGCCTGATTGACCTGCTCGATGCCCGTGCTCTGCTCGAGCGACGACGCGCTGATCTCCGCCATCATCTGTGTGACGCGCGAGATCGAGGCGGACACGTTGCTCATCGCCTCGCCCGCATGCTCGACCAGCGTCGAACCACCCTGAATCTCGGCGACCGATTCGCTGATCAGCGTTTTGATTTCCTTCGCCGATTGCGCGCTGCGCTGCGCGAGGCCGCGCACCTCGCCCGCCACCACGGCGAAGCCGCGCCCCTGCTCGCCCGCGCGCGCCGCTTCCACAGCCGCGTTCAGCGCAAGGATGTTGGTCTGGAACGCAATGCCGTCGATCACCGAAATGATCTCGGCAATCTTGTCCGAGCTCTGCGCAATGCCGCGCATCTTGTCGACCACTTCGTTGACCACTTCGCTGCCGCGCGAGGTCGCTTCTAGCGCGGTCTCGGCGAGCGCGTTGGCCTCACGGGCGTGCTCGGCGTTCTGACGGACGGTAGCCGTCAGCTCCTCCATGCTCGACGCGGTTTCTTCGAGCGACGCCGCCTGGTTTTCCGTGCGCGCCGACAGATCGGCGTTGCCGGTCGCAATTTCGTCGGCGCCCAAGTGGATCGAATCGGCGGATTCGCGCACGGTCTGGACGGTGCGCGCCACGCTCGCCTGCATTTTCGCGAGACCCGAGAACAGGCGGCCGATTTCATTGGTGCCGCGCCCGGCGATCGGCTGATCGAGGCGGCCTTGCGCGATACGGTCGAAGTGACGGCCCGCTTCTTCCAGCGGGGCCACCACGCCACGGCGCAGCGCCGCGTACACGGCGAACGTGCCGGCCACCAGCACCAGCAGGATCACGATGCTGACGGCGCGGAAAGTCGCCATACGCGTATCGATCGAATCGAGCGATGCGCGGCTCGCGGCGTTGCCGAATTGCACGAAGTTATGCGACTCGCCGAGGTAGGCGTCCTGGAACGACTGCGTCGGCTGATCGAGGAAAGCCTGGATGTTGTTCGAATCGAGAAACTGCACCAGTTCCGCGAGCGCGTCGTGCAGCTTCTTGTAGCGCTCGGCGAGCGCGGCGGCGCGGGCGCCGTTTTCGTCGCCGGTCTTCGGCGCGCTCATGAACGCCGCGAACGACTGGTCGGCCGCCGTCAACTGTTCGCGGGCGTGCTGCACGATATCGGTCGGCTCGGAGCCGCCGCGCACCATGCGCGTCCCGGCGCGCGAGAGGTTGATGCGCGCGTCCATCAAATGCTGGGTCGTTTCGTTGACCGCGTCCACCTGCTTCAAGGCGATGTTCGACAGATCGCCCACGTCGTCATGAGTACGCGTGAGCGACCAGAACCCCAAACCCACCGTGACAAGCTGGAAAACGCAGAACGCGGCCAGAACACACAACAGGCCGGATGCGACCTTGATCTTGCTGAACATCGTGAATACCTGAAGACAAAGAATGACGGGAGCTACGTCAGGGTTAACGGCATAAGCGCGCCGTGCTTGAGCCCAATTCCATCAAAGATCGTCTTACGCCCCCTTTTCATCGGCCAACTTCACTATTGCAATCAATTCGCGCAACAATGCACGGCGCAAATTACCGATTCACCTTGACGCGGTGCGTGCGCGCTTCCTAGAGTGGGTAGGGACTGCACGACGCAGGCCAGTGCAGATTGCCACCGCGGGCGACGCCCGAAGGAATCACAATGACCGACCTCCTCGACCGGGCGCGCGGCGCACTGCATGCCCAGCCGTTCAGCATGCTGTTGGGCGCAGAGTTGATGCAGACAAGCACCAGCGAACTCACGCTGAGTCTGCCGATCCGCGACGAACTGCGGCAGCAGCACGGCTTCGTGCATGGCGGCGTCATCAGCTATCTCGCCGACAACGCGCTGACCTTCGCGGGCGCGCTTCTGCTCGGGCCGAAGGTCGTGACCGGGGAATACAAGATCAACTACCTGCGGCCGGCCATCAACGGCACGCTGATCGCGCGCGCGAAGGTCGTCTACGCGGGCCAGCATCAGGCGACCTGCCAATGCAACGTGTATGTGATGGAAGGCAACCGCGAAAAGCTGATTGCCGTCGCACAAGGCACGGTCAACCGGATCAGCGAGAACGGCGAGCACGAACACGCGGGCTGACGCGGCTTCACCCGCGTGGCTGAAGCACATCGCGCCGTCATCACCGCGCTTGTTCACGTTTCGTCATTTAGCTAATATACGAAACGTTATCGATCTTTGACTCCGTTCGGCGCGCCGCCTCATGACAGACGAACTCACCCGCATCAACGCGCTCGCCAACGCCAGCCGGCTCGCCGTCATGCGCTGGCTGAAAGAGCCGACGCGGCATTTCCCGTATCAGGACCATGCGGATATCGAAACAGTCGGCGTGTGCTGCACGTTCATCACCGACAAGCTCGGCATAGCGCCCGCCACCACCACGCGTCACATGCGCATCCTCGCCGATGCGGGACTCGTGCGCGCGCAGCGGATCGGCAAATTCACGTACTACAAGCGCATCGACGCCGAGTTGCAGAAGCTCGGCCGCGACCTCGCCAATCTTTAGGCGCGTGGTTTTCAAGGGACCGCGCCAACAGTTTTTCGATCATCAAGGGAGCCACATGGACGAACTCGCAATTCTCGCGGACGCCGACCGGCGCGCGCACGCTTACCTTGCCGGCATCGGCAAGCGCCGGGTGTTTCCGGATGCGGCCGCGCTCGCGCAACTCGCCGCCTTCGACGAAGCCTTCCCGCAACACGGCCACGCGCCCGCCGACGTGCTGCGCCTGCTCGACGAAAGCGGAACGCCCGGCACGGTAGCGTCGAACGATCCGCGCTATTACGGCTTTGTGATCGGCGCGGTGTTGCCGGCGGCCGCGGCGGCCGAGCGTCTGATGGGCGCGTGGGACCAGTGCGCGTCGACCTTCGACAACTCGCCGGTCGCGGCCACGCTGGAGAAAATCGCGGCGCGCTGGGTGCTCGACGCGCTCGATTTGCCGCGCGAAGCGGCGATCGGCTTCGGCACCAGCGCGACGGCGTGTACGCTCGTTTGCATCGCGGCGGCGCGACGCGCGCTGCTCGCGCGCAAGGGTTGGGATTTCGACAACGACGGTTTGGACGGCGCGCCGCCGGTGCGCGTCGTGATCTCCGAGATGGCCCACATCACGGTGAAGAAGGCGTTGCGCGTGCTCGGCTTCGGCATGAAGCGCGTGATCAGCGCGCCCGTGGATGAGCAAGGCCGCATCGACCCCGCACAGTTGCCGCCGCTCGACGACATGACGATCTTCTGCGTACAAGCCGGCGAAGTGAATACCGGCGAATTCGATCCGTTCGCGGATCTGATTCCCCGCGCCAAGGCGGCCGGCGCATGGGTTCATGTGGATGGGGCGTTCGGTCTGTGGGCGCGGGCGTCGTCGAAACGGGCGCTGACCGATGGCATCGACGGCGCCGATAGTTGGACCACCGACGGCCACAAGTGGCTCAACACGCCCTACGACGGCGCCATGGCGATCTGCCGCGACGCGCAGGCGCTTTCATCGGCGATGAACAGCGACGCGGTCTATCTGACAGGCGCGCATGACGCGCAGAAGAACGTGAATCTCGAGTTCTCGCGCCGCGCGCGCGGCATTCCGATCTGGGCGGCGCTGCGTTCGCTCGGGCGCAGCGGCGTGCAGGAGATGGTCGACCGGCATTGCGCGCAGGCTGCGCGAATCGCTGAAGGTCTGCGCGCCGCCGGGTTCGAGGTGCTGAATCGCGTCGTGTTGAACCAGGTGCTGGTGCGCGCGAAGACCGACGCGCAGACGGTGGCGATTCGCGAAGCGGCGCAGGCGTCGGGCGAAACGTGGTTCGGCCAGACTGTCTGGCAAGGCCGGCCGGCGTTTCGCATCAGCGTGTCGTCGTGGCGCACCGAGGACACGCACGTCGATCAGTTGGTGGCGCTGCTCGCGCGATTGCTTGCGGAACAACGCGCCTGAGCGGCGCCGCCGAAGACACGCAAGTTGATCGTTTAGCGGCGCCGCTCACGCGACTGCTCATGGAACGGCGCAACTGAGCGGTAACGACGCCAACTAAAAAGGCGGTTCCTGCTTGTCGATGCAGAAACCGCCTTTCTTCATGCAGTCAAGCTTGCGAGCGCGAATTACTCCGCCGCGTACGTCTTCTGCGTTTGCTCGCCCAGACCTTCGATACCCAGACGTATCGTCTGGCCCGGCTTCAGGAACACCGGATTCGGCTTCACGCCCATGCCGACGCCCGGCGGCGTGCCGGTCGAAATCACGTCGCCCGGTTGTAGGCTCATGCACTGCGACACGTACGAGACCAGTTTCGCGACGCCGAACACCATCGTCTTCGTGCTGCCGTTCTGATAGCGGTGGCCGTCCACTTCGAGCCACAGGCTCAGGTTCTGCGGATCCGCGACTTCGTCGCGCGTGACCATCCACGGGCCGATCGGGCCGAACGTGTCGAAGCCCTTGCCCTTGTCCCAGGTGCCGCCGCGTTCGATCTGCCATTCGCGTTCCGACACGTCGTTGATCACGCAATATCCGGCGACGTAATCGAGTGCGTTGGCTTCGTCGATATATTTCGCCGGCTTGCCGATCACCACGCCGAGTTCGACTTCCCAATCGGTTTTCTTCGAGCCGCGCGGAATCTCGACGTCGTCGTTCGGGCCGCTGATCGCGCTCGTCCACTTGTTGAAGATGACCGGCTCGGAGGGCACCGGCAGATTCGATTCGGCCGCGTGATCCGCGTAATTCAAGCCGATGCAGATGAACTTGCCGATCTTGCCGACGCACGGACCCATGCGCGGATTGCCTTCGACCAGCGGCAGCGAGGCCGGATCGAGCGCGCGCAGTTTGGCGAGACCTTCGTCGGTCAGCGCGGCGCCGTCGATATCGGCGACCACTTTCGACAGATCACGAAGCTTGCCTTGCGCGTCGAGCAGGCCCGGCTTTTCCTGGCCTTTCGGCCCATAACGAAGCAGTTTCATCCTTGCACTTCCTTTCAGTGGTGTTCGGTTCGTGGTTCAGCTTGAGTCGGCGTGGGTCGGCGTGCGTCAGTTCGACCAGCCGCCGTCGATCACATGCGCATGGCCCGTGGTAAACGACGATTCGTCGGACCCGAGATACAGCGCCAACGCGGCGATCTCTTCCGGCTTGCCGATGCGGCCCATCGGCTGACGCGCCACAAAGGCGGCCTGCACGGCGTCCAGCGTCGCGCCTTGCGCCTGAGCCTGCGCGACGATCCGTTGTTCGAGCGACGGCGAAGCCACCGTGCCCGGGCAGATCGCGTTACAGCGTACACCACGCGTGATGAAGTCCGCAGCAACGGACTTGGTCAGCCCGATCACCGCGGCCTTCGAGGCGCTATACGCGAAGCGGTTCGGCACGCCCTTCACGCTCGATGCCGCCGACGACATATTGATGATCGAGCCGCCGCCGTGCTCCAGCATGGCGGGCAGGAACGCGCGGATCATGCGGTACATCGCCTTCGCGTTCAGGTCGAACGCAAAGTCCCAATCCTCTTCGCTGCATTCGAGAATATTGCCCGCGTGCACGAAGCCCGCGCAGTTGAATAGCACGTCGATCGCGCCGAGTTCGGCGGCCAGCGCCTTGATCGCCGCGTCGTCGCGCACGTCGAGCTTGCGCGCGTCGACCGGCTTGCCGGCGAGTCCGTCGATACGGATATCCGTGGCGATCACACGCGCGCCTTCGCGTGCGAAGAGTTCGGCGGTGGCGAGTCCGATGCCTTGTCCTGCCGCTGTGATCAGGGCCGTCTTGCCGGCCAGTCTTTGTGTCATCTACGACTCCAGTTGAATGGGCTTTGCATTTGCTTCTGCTTCAGGTCTCTGCCAGAAATCACAGTCGATAAAACGCGGCGGCATTGCCGCCGAAAACCGCTTCGCGCTCGCCCTCGCTCAACGACGTGAGCAAGGTGTTCGCCACCGAATGCCAAAGCAGATAGTCGCCGTTCAGATCGAGCACCGGCCAGTCGCTGCCCCACATCAAGCGCGCCGGACCGAATGACTTCAGCAGATGATCGACGTACGGGTGCAGCGTTTCCTCGCTCCAGCCGGGGGATGCCTCGGTGACGAGGCCCGACAGCTTGCAATGCACGTACGGCAGTTGCGCGAGCCGCGTGATCGCATCGGCCCAGCTTGGATAGCCCGCGCGTCCATAGCGGATGGGCGGCTTCGCCCCATGATCGACGACGATGCGCAGCGCCGGAAAGCGCGTCGCGAAGGTCTCGAAAGGCTCGACATGGCGCGCGTAAATCAGCGCGTCGAACGCGAGGTCGTGCGCGATCAGCGCTTCGATCGCCGGCGCGAGATCGGGGTTCGCGATCCATGTGTCGTCCGGCAAATCCTGCAGCATCGGCCGCACGCCCTTGAACTTCGGCTCATGCGCCAACGCTTCGATCACCTCCGGCGCCGTGGGCAGCAACAGCGGCACCCAGCCGACCACGCCCGCAATCGACGGCTCATGGCGCGCTATGTCCAGCAAATAACGCGTTTCGTCGATGGTCGGTGCCGCCTGCACCACCACCGTCCGTTCGATGCCCGCGCGTTCGCGCAACGGCTTGAGATCCTCCGGGCCGAACGTCCGGTACAGGATTTTCAGTTCCGGCGTGAGCCACTCGTAATCGCCACGAGCGGGATCCCAGTAGTGCTGGTGGGCATCGATATGCATCGTCAACTCAATCCTCTGGCGCGGGGGCGCGGCTGTCGAGCAAGCCTTCGTCGCGCAACGCGGACCACAAGGCCGCGGGGATCGGCTTCTCGAACGACGCGGCGTTCTCGCGTAATTCGTCGGCACTGCGCGCGCCGGTCAACACGGTGGCGACCGCCGGATGCGCATACGGAAACTGCAAGGCGGCGGCCGCGAGCGGCACGCCGTGCGTACGGCAGACCGCTTCCAGCCGCGCGACGCGCTCGATCACTTCGGGCGGCGCTTTGCCGTAATTGAATTTCAGATCGCCTTCAACGCCGCGCGCCAGAATGCCCGAGTTGAACGCGCCGCCTAACAGGATGCTGACGCCGCGTTTTTCACAGGCCGGCAACAGGTCGTCGAGCGTGGTCTGTTCGAGGAGCGTATAACGGCCCGCGAGCAACGCGCAATCGATATCGAACTCGGCCATCGCATCGAGTATGACCGCGCCTTCGTTGACACCGAGTCCGACTGCCTTGATCGCGCCAGACGAGCGCAATGTGTCCAGCGCGCGAAAACCGCCGCCTTCGGTTAGCTGCCGCCAGTGATGGGGATGGTTGTCGCCGTGCGTGACACGGCCAATATCGTGCACCAGCAGAATGTCGATTTCGACGATGCCCAGGCGCTGCTGGCTGTCCTCGAATGAACGCAGAATGCCGTCGTGCGTGTAGTCGTAAATCGCTTCGAAAGGAAGCGGGTTTTGCCAGCCTTCCTTGTCGTCGAAAGGCGTGGTGCGCGGCACGAAACGGCGCCCCACTTTGGTGGACAGAAGATAGTCGCCGCGCGGATAGCGCCGGAGCGCGTCGCCCAGACGATGCTCGGCCTTCGTATTGCCGTAATGCGGCGCGGTGTCGAAATAGCGCACGCCGGCGTCCCACGCGGCGGCAATGGTGGCGTGTGCTTCTTCATCAGTCAGATCGCGGTAGAGGCCGCCGAGCGGCGCCGTTCCGAGTCCCAATCCGGTCACCTGCAAAGGCCCGCGGCCGATGCGGCGCCGTTGCCCGATCTTCGATCCGATCGTTGCGGTCATTGAGCGCATCTCCAGTGTCGATCGGAGTTGGCGCTTTCGCTGTCGACCAGAGTCGGCGGTTCAACGCCTACTCTGGTCCCATGCAAAGCACTTAGTCCGATCCCATTCGTGTTTTACCATGCATGGGCGAGGTTTGCCCACGGTGTATACAGACGGCTTGCTGCCAGGCCCGCGGACCTGCCGCTCAGTGCGGCTCGATCGCAACGACCCGATGCTGCGCTGCGGCGCTCGACGGCAAGCAAGCCGGGCCAACCGGTTCGAAGGTCTTGTACGTCAGGATGAACTCCTGATGACCGAGCGTCTCCGACTTCGAAGCCGCGCCGCGCGACACTGCCACCGTTTGCTCGAACACTTCGCGGCCCACCTCGTCGAGCGTGCCGCGGCCTTCGAGAATGCGGCCTGCATCGACATCCATGTCGCCGGAAAGGTTGCGGTACGTCGCGGGATTCGCGCACACCTTGATCACCGGGGAGATCGCCGAGCCGACCACCGAGCCGCGTCCGGTCGTGAACAGAATCACATGCGCGCCGCAGGCGATCAGTTCGCCGATCTCCGCGTTGTCGCTAATGTTGGGAAAGCCGAAGCGCGGCTCGCCGTCCGGCACCACGTCGAGCAAATACAGGCCGCCGGTCGGCGGAATGTCGCCGGGCTTGATGATGCCGATAATCGGCGACGCCCCGCTCTTCGCATACGCGCCCAGCGATTTTTCTTCCTGCGTGGTGAGTCCGCCATCCGCGTTGCCGACCGCAAAACTGCCGTGGCCGAGAATCGAGTAATAACGCGCCGCCTTCGCGACGCAGGCCACGATCTCATCGCCGAGCGCCGGGCGCGCCGCGCGCGTCTTCATATGGAATTCGCAGCCGACCAGCTCGCCGGTTTCTTCGAAGATGCACGTCGCGCCCGCGTCGATCAGATGATCGAACGCGCGGCCCACCGCCGGGTTCGCGGTGATGCCGCTGGTGCCGTCCGAGCCGCCGCAGATCGTGCCGATCACCAATTCGCTCAGCGCCATGGGCACTTTCTGTTGGGCAGCGAGTTGCTCGCGCGCACCGCGAATCCAGTCGACGCCGTATTGAATCGTGCTGCGCGTGCCGCCCTTTTCCTGAATCGTCAGCACTTCGACGGGACGGCCGCTCGCGCGCACCACGTCCACCAGATAGTGCTTGTTCATGCTCTCGCAACCGAGCGACACGAACAGCACCGCGCCCACGTTGGGATGCGTGGTGAGCCGCTCGAGCATTTTTTCGGCGTAGCCGTTCGGATAGCAGCCGGGAAAGCCGATCAGATGCACGGGCGGTTCGCGTTCGGCGGAAGGATCGTCGAACGCGTCGAGCGGTTCGCGAAACTGCGTGACGATCTCGCGCGCGACGTGATGCGCGCACTCGACCAGATACGCCACCGCAACCACATTGCGGATGCCCTTGCGGCCGTCGCGGCGCAGATAGCCTTGCAACGCGGGCTGCTGCGATTCGGCAGATGGAGATGCTACGGAAATGTCAGTCATGATCGTTCCAGCGCGGCGCGAGGCCACGTCATTGTGCCCACATCAGTGATGGACGAATTCGTGGCCCGCGTCGTGTGTGTACGTCGGCAGGTAATCGCTTTCGAGATTGTGCGTATGCAGATGCGCACCGCGCGCCACGGCTTCTGTCACGTGACCGATCACTGCGCCGTAGCGCAGCACCTTGTCGTCTTTCGCAAGTTCATGGCGCGCCACCTTGTGGCCGAGTTCGATGGTCTTGGTGAGCGTCACGCGCTCGCCTTCGATCTCGACTTGCGTGCCGCAGTCCAGACGCGCCGCCGCGATCAGGCAGTTGTCGGCGGGGCTGAGCAGGATCAGGCGTGGGTCCGTTTGCAATGGGCGGCTGGTCAAATGAGTTCTCCGAGGTGCGTGCGCATTAGTTTTGACCTTCGCCGCTGGCGAGGCGCGCCACCATCAGCGAGCCCAGGATGATCGCGCCGTAAATCGCCTGAATCCAGAAAGACGGCACCTGGGCAAGCGTCAGCAGGTTCTGCACGACGCCGAGCAGCAGCACGCCGGTGAGCGCGCCGAACATGGTGCCCTTGCCGCCGTCGAGTGAAATGCCGCCGATCACCGCGGCCGCGAACACCGTGAAGATCATGCCGTTGCCCTGGTTTGCGTTGATCGCGCCGACATAGCCGGTCACGATCAGACCGCCCACCGAGGCAAGTATGCTCCCGAGCACGAATACGCCCCACGTGATGCGTTCCACGCGAATCCCCGCCGCGCGCGCCGCTTCCGGATTGCCGCCGATGGCGTACAACGCGCGCCCCAGCCGGTGATAGCGCAGCATGAAGGCCGCAATCGCGAACGCCACCGCCGCGAGCCACACGGACAAGGGCAAGCCGAGCACGATGGTGGTGGCGAGCGCGAAGAACGACGGCGGCATATCGAACAATGTGCCGCCCTTGGTCGCGCCGACCAGCATGCCGCGCAACACGATCAGCATGGCCAGCGTGACGATGAACGCATTGAGCCGCAAGCGCACCACGAGAAAGCCGTTGATCAAACCGATCACCGCGCCCACCACCATAATGGCGAGCAAGCCGGCCGCCGCCGGCCATTGCATGCCGAAGCCCGCCGACGCCGCCGGCATCACCAGCATCGCGCCCACGGCGGGTGCGATGCCGACCGTCGATTCGAGCGACAAGTCGAACTTGCCGGTCAGCACGATCAGCGATTCGGCAAGCACGACGAGCGCCAACGCCGCCGACGCGCCCAGCACGCTGATCAGATTGGCTTTGGTCAGAAAGCTCGGGCTGACAAACGCGCCGATCACGATCAGCAAAGCTAGCGCGGGCAGCAGGGCCAACTCGCGCAGACGCGCGAGTTCAGAGCGCGCGCGTTTGCCGCGTGACGCCTGCGCGGCCAACGGCGGCTGAGCCGCAGCTTGCGCGGTGCCGAATGCAGGACTAGGCACACTATTCTTCATGGAGACTGACTCCTTCAACGGATGCGATCAGGTCGTGGTCCTGCCAACCCGCGGGAAATTCGGCCGCGACACGGCCACGGAACATGACCAGCACTCGGTCACAGGTGCGCAGATCGTCGAGTTCGCCGGACACGACCAGCACGGCCTTGCCCTCTTCGCGCACGCGATCCACGACGGAGAGCAACGCTTCTTTCGATTTCACGTCGACGCCCGCGGTGGGATCGATCAGCACGAGCACATTGGGATTGGTGGCCAGCGCGCGCGCCATCACCACTTTCTGCTGATTGCCGCCGGACAGACCCGACACGACATGCTCCGGACCTTGCGCGACGATGCCGAGCGCGTCGATCATCTTCTGACCGAAGGCGTTCTTCTTCGCGGGCGGCGCGATGCCGAACTTGCCGAGCACGCGCGCGATCGTCATCGATGCATTTTCCGCAACCGATTGCGTGAGCACCAAGCCTTCGTGATGCCGATCCTTCGGCACACAGCCGATGCCGTGCGCGAGCGCCGCGGGCACATCGCCAGGCGGCAAGGTTGCGCCGTCCACGCTGATCGTGCCGCGCTTGGCGGCACGCAGGCCCGCAATCGCTTCAGCTACGCTCGTGCGGCCGCTGCTCGTCGCGCCGGTCAAGCCGACGACTTCGCCGCGCTTGACGGTGAACGACACGCCTTCGTAATCGGCGCCGGCCAATTCTTTAATTTCCAGCGTGACCGCCGTGTCTGCGGGCAACGCGGCGCGCGCCGCCGCATCGGCGACGGCGAGACCGCCGCGTTCGCCGGTCATCGCTTCGATCAACTGCTCGCGCGGCAACGCGGAAACCGGCGCGCTGACGATATGCCGCGCGTCGCGCAGCACCGTCACCGCCTGGCAGATTTCATAGACTTCCTGAAGATGATGCGAGATGAAGAGGAATGTCACGCCCTCGCGCTGCAACTCGCTGATGCGCCGGAACAGACGCTTGATCTCGTCGCCGTCGAGCTGCGCGGTCGGTTCGTCGAGAATGATGAAGCGCGCGCCGTACGACAGCGCGCGCGCAATCTCCACCAGTTGCCGCGCTTCCACTGACAGATCGCCGGCGCGGGCATCTTCGCGCACGTCGATCTTCCAGTGATCGAGCAACGCGCGCGCGTCGCACCGCATGGCTTGCCAATCGATCACGCCACCGCGCAACGGCTGCCGGTTGATGAACAGATTCTCCGCGACGCTCAGATCGCGGATGATGGTCGAATGCTGATAGACGCACGCCACGCGCTCGCGCCACGCGTCGCGATTCGCGATCGACGGCGCGGCCGCGCCGCTGAAACGCACCTCGCCGGTGTCGGGCTTGCGCAGGCCGGTGAGGATCGACACCAGCGTCGATTTACCCGCGCCGTTGCGCCCGACGAGCGCATGCGACTCGCCGGGCATCACGCGGATGCTCACGTCGTTCAGCGCGGCCGTCGAGCCGAAGCGTTTGGTGACCTCAAGCGCTTCGACCACGGGCACGGAGGGCGTGAGCTCGCTCATTTGACCGTGTTACCCCACAAGGCTTTGTCGTCGACGTTCGATTTCGTCACGAGCGGTGCGGGCAATTGGTCTTCCAGAATGCCGGGCGCCAACTGGATGATGTTGCTGCCGTGATCGGTCGGGCCCGGCTTGAAGGTCTGACCTGCCAACGCCGCCTTGATATAGAACAGGCCGTATTTCGCGTACGAGTCGGCGGGCTGCGACACGGTCGCGTCGATATCGCCGCGGCGGATCGCCTCGAATTCCTGAGGAATGCCGTCGTTGCTGACGATCACGACGTGTTTCGCATCGCCGGCGGGAAACAGCATCTGCTTGCGCCGCAAGGTTTGCAGCGTCGGCGACAGATAGACGCCGCCTGCCTGCATGTAAATGCCCTTCACGTCGGGATTGGCGGTCAGCAGGCTGTCGAGCGCGGTGGCCGCGACGTCGCCTTTCCAGGCTGCGGGAATTTCCAGCACCGACACGCCAGGATAGCCCTTCATGCAAGAGCGGAATGCTTCAGACCGGTCGCGCCCGTTGACCGATGCCAGGTCGCCCATGATCTGCACGACCTTGCCGGACTTCACGTGCTCGCCGATGTACTTGCACGCCTTCTCGCCGTACGCGTGATTGTCGGCGCGCACCACCATCGCGACCTTGCCTTGCGTGGGCGCGACGTCCACGGCGACGACCGGCACATTCCGCGCCGCGGCGGCGTCGAGCGCACGGCTGATCGCGGCCGAATCCAGCGGGCCGACCACGATGCCCTTCGCACCGAGGTTCAGCAGGTTGTTCATGTCCGTGATCTGCTGGACGGGATCGCCATTCGAATTGACCGGTGCGAGGATGTCGAGGCCGCTCTCCTTCGCATATTTGGGCAAATAGTTGTTGTACGACTGCCAGAACGGCGACGTCAGCAGCGGCAGACCGAGGCCGATCTTGCCGGTGTCGGCGGCTTGCGCGGCGCCCGTCACACCGAGTCCGGCGAGGCACGCAGCGGCTGCAACCGCGGACAACGAACTGCGGAACAAACGGCGGGCCGTGAGCGGCCCTTTCGTGAACGACATGGTTGTCTCCTGTGTCGATGGGGATCAGCGCTTTAGCACTGACTCCCATCCCATACACGATGGTTGTTGTGGGAACTGCGTGAACCCGGCTGCGGGGCCCGGCACTTCGTCCAGCGCTTTCTAATCGATTCGTGTGAGTATTGGCGTGCGCTCATTCACCAATGAACGTATTATTCATATACGGACTTTTTTAAGTCAAGGCATGTACACTGCATTAACCGTCCGTGTTTTCCCTGGACGAACGCCACCTCTACGAGATTCGTCACGCACTTACACTCACGCGCCACATAATGAGAACAGCCCAAGGAACCTCGCTCACGATGGACGCAGACGACAAAGACGACGCCGACCGCTACCGCGCCCCGGCGCTCGACAAAGGCCTCGACATCCTCGAACTGCTCGCCGAGCAGAAGGAAGGACTGACGCGCGCCGAAATCACCAAGCTGCTCGGACGCAATGCGAGCGAGATGTATCGCATGCTCGAACGGCTGGTCGCGCGTCAGTACGTGGTGCGCTCGGCGGCGGGCGACCGGTATTCGCTCAGCCTCAAGCTGTACGCGCTCGCCCACCGTCATCCGCCGATGAACCGTCTGATCTCCGAAGCGCTGCCGCTCATGCAGCGCTTTGCCGACGCTGCCGAACAGTCGTGTCACCTCGTGGTGTACGACCGCGGCAATCTGCTGGTGATCGCGCAGGTGGATGGTCCCGGTACGTGGGGCATCTCGGTGCGGCTCGGTTCGCGCGTCGGCCTGATCGATACGGGTTCGGGCCGCGTGATGCTGGCGTTTCAAAGCATCGAGCAGCGCGAACAGATGCTGGCCGAACACACCAAGGTGAAGGGCGAGGTCACCATCGATCGCGCCGCGCTCGAGCAGGCCTGCGAGCGGATTCGCACGGCGGGTTTTTCGCAGAAGGACAGCCAGCAGACGTTCGGCGTGACCGACGTCACGTTTCCGATCCAGGGTCCGTCCGGTCAGGCGATCGCGGTCCTCACGTGTCCGTATTTGCGGCGTATCGACGAATACGTCGCGCCGACGCTTGAAGCCGCCACCGCGCTCTTGCGCGAGACCGTCCAGGCGCTGTCGATGTTTCACGAGAACGCCGCCTAGCGCGTCATGCAGGCAAGCGAACCCGCGCGGCGGCTCGTCGAAATTCGATGGCTCGCGCACATGGTTTAGAATGGCGACCCTCTCAAAAATCACGCCGCATGGGTTCGCTCATGCGCGCTCATCGATAAGCAATGGCGAAACTTCTGACCGATTCCGAATTCCAGCGTTTTTCCGAGCTCCAGCAGAAGCAGTCGAGCTTCACGATCACGCCTGAAGAAGCCGACGAACTGCGCGACATCGTCGCTCATGCGCAAAAGCGCCGCGACGACCGCGCGGCGGCGATGCAAAGCATCGAGACGTTCATTCAGCAATTCGACATCAGCCCGGACGAGCTGTTTTCGCCGGAGCAGATCGGCGAAGCCGCGCGCACGTACGGCCTGATTCCGGCCGCGAAGAAAGAGCGGGTGCTGCCGCCGCAATTCACGTTCAACGGCAAGCCGTATCAGTGGACGACGCGCGCGCTGCCGGACGATATTCGCGTGCCGTTGTTCGATGCCTTCAAGGCGGGTGAATCGGTGAAGTCGTTTATTGCGACGCCGAAGGATGCGAGCCGTTGCGCGGCGACGATTGCGCGGTTGGAGCGTGAGACGGGGGCGGTTTATGGGGATGCGTGGTTGGAGGAGTTGGCGGTGACGCGTGATCAGGTCGACGCCGCTGCGGAGAAACTCGCGGCGTAAGTCTGAGAACCCTGTTATCGCGGGTGGCACTCCATACGCGTACGACAAGAAAGGCGGCTGCGTGCCGCCTTTTTCTTTTGAGCGCGGGTGTGGTGGGTGGGCGTTGTCGCCGCGATTCGATCCCGCTAGAAGATCGTTGATACGGTAACCCACGTCTGTTGGCGAGCCGTTTGCGCCAAGGGATGCCCCGCGCGCATCGCGTAACTCAATTGCGCGGCCACACGCTTGCCGCTATAGCTTGCGTCGATGCCATACCCTTGCAACCGCACGAAGGCGCCCGGTATCGGACTGCGAAATGGTCGTCTTGTTGCCCTGCGTTTTGATGGCGCCGGCGCCCGCCGCCACGACACCGCCGTCGACGGCCCAAGCGGTATTCGCGCAACCCAACGCCGCCATCAACATTGCCAGCATGAGCGCCAGCCGGTAGTCTAGTTTCCCCGTGCCCTGGTGAGTCTCGCGGGTACGTTTCTTGTGATTCATTTGTTGACCTGTTAAGAGAGCTAAATAAAATCCCACCCGAGCAACAATTCGCTGGATACACCTATGCGGATACTCGGAGCCAGAAAGTAACCCGGCCGTAAGAGTCTATGTAAGCTCCCGTTTACAAGGCTTGAGAAACGTCTGAAGGTTGGATAGTTTTGTCGTTTTGCGGAGTGCGTGTGGCACCCACTACGGCCGACTCAAAAGGCCGCCGCAACATCGACACGCGCTGACGCGATCTCCCGAAATTTCCTCCGCGACCGTTCTTATCGCCGCCGTCGCTCGGTCAGTTAGCCGCTGGCTCATCCAGCGCCATTCTGAAGCCGACCACACCCGGATCCTCCGTCCGCGTAATCGTGAAACCGCAGGCTTTGGCGAGTCCGATCATCGGGGTATTTTCACGCAGCGCCTCGCCGACCAGCCAGTGGATGCCGCGCACCCGCGCATATTTGATGATCCGGTCCATCAGCAATTGGCCGAGGCGCCGGCCTTTCTGATCCGAGCGCACCGCCACCGCGAACTCAGCGGTTTCGTTGTCGGGATCGGCGACCGCGCGCACCACGCCCAGCGTCCGGGTGAAGCCTTCTTCGCTTTGCACGGTGGCGATCAGCGCCATTTCGCGGTCGTAGTCGATCTGCGTCATGCGCGCGAGCTGCGAGTGGTCGAAGCTGCCCACCGCGCCGAAAAACCGCAGACGCAAATCTTCCGGGGTCATCGCTTCGACGAAGTCATGGTGCGCGGCCTCGTCTTCCGGACGGATCGGCCGCACCGTCACCCGCGCACCCTGCCAGTCCAGCGTCTCTTCGAAGCGGCGCGGGTACGGCACGATCGCAAGGCGGCTGCGCGTCGGCGCGACGGTTAGCGTGGGATCGACGACTATCACGTGATCGCGGTACATCCTAAGCGTCAGCGCAAGACCGACGAGTTCCTTGACGTCGCATACGGCTTGCGAGAGCGCCGTCAGTGCGGCCAGCGCCGGCTCCGGCGCAACCAACCGCGCGTACGGCGAACGCGTGACGATGTCGCGCGCGAGCATCGGATTGAGCGGCGGCAGGCCGTAGACTCGCAGCGGTTCGGACACACCGTCAGCCGATGGCGCCGTGAAGCTGAAGACAGGGCCGAAGTTGTCGTCATCGTGGAGTTCGACAGCGATATCGACGACGGGCCTGGTAGACGAGTCGGCGCTTCCTTCCGGGCAGTCCGGCGACTTCGGTGCAGCCGACGACGCTGCCGTTGTGGCTTTCACCGCGCGCTGCGCGCTCGCTTGCCGTTGACTTCGCCCTTGCGCCGAACCAGCGGTAGCGCTCGGCGCCTCCTCCTGGCCCTGCCCCTGTCCTTGCGCGAAACCAGCCGTAGCGCCCAACGCTGGTTCCTGCCGCTGTCCTTGCGCGGAATCTGTCGCGGCACCC
Source organism: Paraburkholderia sp. RL17-347-BIC-D (assembly GCF_046027915.1). Classification (NCBI taxonomy): domain Bacteria; kingdom Pseudomonadati; phylum Pseudomonadota; class Betaproteobacteria; order Burkholderiales; family Burkholderiaceae; genus Paraburkholderia; species Paraburkholderia sp. RL17-347-BIC-D. The sequence goes on along the minus strand of NZ_JARESS010000007.1, from coordinate 236,473 downwards.
TGCGCCGATCCCCGTGCGACGTCTTGCGCAGCGTCCCCCGCCCCGCCCTCGCTCGCACTTCCGCCTCCCGCTTCCACCCGCAACCCGAAACGCCCCAGAAACCGCGCCGCCGCCTCGCCGGTTAGTTGGTGCTCACCTGCGCCGAGCACCGCGCGCGCCTGAGCTTGCGCCGCGTCGATGCATTCGGGAATTTGCGCCGGCAAGCCCTCCGGCGTCTGCATCAGCAGTTCGCGCCCCATCCGGTAATCGACCAGCCGCGCGAAGGCGCGCGCGAGGCGCTGCGGCGTCGTATGAACCGGGATGCCCTGTGCGTGCAGCGCGTCGCGCGTGGCGGCATCCACGCCGCCGAAGAAGCACGCGAGCAAGCCGCGATAAGCGAAACGCTGATTCGCGATCAAGGCCTGCGCCACTTCGCCGACTGGCGCGCCATGCGTCGACGCGTGAACCACGAAGGCCGTGCCGGTGCTGCGATGATCCGCGAGCAGTTTGAGCGCCGCGCCGAAATGCTCTGGACGCGCATCGTCGCCAAGTTGCAGCGGATTGCCGCCGACCGCGTACGGCAAAGTCTGCTTCAAGGCATCCGATGCTTCATCGGGCCACGGCGCGAGCGTGTCGCCGGCCGCGGCAAAGGCGTCGCAGGCGAGCGTGGCCAAGCCGCTGTCGCTCGTAATCAGCGTGGCCGTCGCGCCCGCCGCCACGCGGCCCACGCCGAGCGTCTCGATCTCGTCGAGCAGATCGTCGAGCGCATCGACCCGCACCATGCCGGCGCGGCGGAACGCTGCGGTATAGAGGCCGTCCGCAGGATCGGCGCGGCCGGAGCGTAGCGCCAGCACCGGTTTGTTGCGCGCCGCCGCGCGGGCCGCCGACATGAACTTGCGCGCCGCTCGCACGGTATCCAGTTCGAGCAGGATGGCGCGCGTGCCGGGGTCGCTAGCCAGATAATCGAGCACGTCGCCCGCGTCCACGTCCGCTTCGCCGCCGAGCGCCACGGCGTGCGAGAAACCGAGGCCGCGCGCATGCGCCCAGCCGAGCACGGCATTGGTCAGCGCGTTCGACTGCGACACCCACGCGACGCCGCCCGCCTTCACCGTGCACGACGGCGCGCCCAGATGCGCGCGCAATGCCGGCGACACCACGCCGAGACTGCCAGGCCCGACGATCCGCAGCAGATTCGGGCGCGCGGCCGAGAGCGCGTGCCGCAGCGCGAGCCGGTCTTCATCGCAGCGCACCTCGCCGACGATAATCGCCGCGCGCGTGCCCAATCCGCCGAGCTTGTGGATGATCCCCGGCCACGTCGCCGGCGGCGTGCAGATCAGCGCGACCGTGGGCGCTTCCGGCAGGTCGCCGGGGTCGCCGATCACGGCATGGTCGCCGAGCGTTTCGTATTTCGGATTGACCGGCCACAGCGGGCCTTCGAAGCCCCCTTCCAGCACGCGCGCCCACACCATCGCGCCGGTGCTGCCGGGCCGCTCGGAAGCGCCGATCACGGCGACGGATTTGGGTCGAAACAAGGCGTCGAGATTGCGAACGGTCACGGGCGCTCCGAAGACGGGGGAAGGCGAGCCGGCTCGGCGGCCGGGCGCGCGTCTCGTCAGCATAGGCGAAGTTGAGCGCTCGCGCGGCGCTTCTCCTCGAACGCCGGGCAGGCATCCCGGTCGCGGTCGACGGCTCAGGGCCCGCCACGGATATTTCTTATCGAGATCAAGCAAAACGACGGGCGCCAATGCGACAATCTTCCGGCCGCCACGATGGCCGTTTCCGGTTGAAAAATCGCCGGCCGATGGCGGTTCGGATCGCGCGTGCAGGAGACAAACGCGCGGCTGGCGACGCACCACAACCAGAGTCCGCAGTCCGACCATCTTCCGGCCGAATCGCGCACGATTAAAAGTAACAGAAGGTGATTTATGCGGCGCTTGCCATCGCTGATCGCGTTGCGCTTCTTCGAAGAAACTGCTCGTCACATGAGCTTCAATCGCGCGGCCATTGCGCTGTGCGTGACCCAAGGCGCGGTGAGCCGGCAAATCAAGCTGCTCGAAGAATCGCTCGGCGCGAAACTGTTCGAGCGCGACCACAAAGGCATCCGTCTGACGCAGGCGGGCCTGCAATTGCTGCCATGCCTGTCCGAAGCCTTCGACACGATCGAGCGTGGCTATCGCCAAATCACGGCCGCCAAGGGGCGGCGGCGTCTCGTGCTCGCTCTGCCGCCCACTTTCGCCACGCAATGGTTTTCGCCGCGGCTGGGTTCGCTCGCGGTGGAATTGCCCGACGTCGAACTATCCGTTCGCACCGAGGCGCACGGCGACTTTCACTGCCAGATTCGCTTCGGCCGCCAGGCGCTGCCGGATGCGCACTCCGAATTGCTGATGATGGAGCGCCACGTACTCGTGGGCGCGCCCCGCCTGCTCGGTCAACCGCTCGACGCGCTACTCCAACGCATGCCGGCGCTGCACGTGCTGCACAACGACGCCCGGCTGGAATTGTGGCCTAACTGGCTGGCCAAGGCGGGCATGCCCGCGCGTTACGCGGACAACGGCATCGAGTTCTCGACGCTGGAGCAGGCGATTCGCGCGGCAAGTAAAGGCGCGGGGCTGGCGGTCGTCGACCGGAATATGATCGTCGAGGAACTGGCGGACGGCAGTCTCGCGCAGTTTTCCGATGTCGAAGTGAGCGGGCCGTTCGGGTACTGGCTCGATATTCCCCAGCGGCATGTGGGGCTCGAACATGTGCAGGCTCTGGCGGGGTGGATGCGGGAAGAAGTGTTGAAGCTGGGGTGAGCGTTGATGATTTTGTCGGCAGCCGTACGGGCGTCAATACAAAAGGCCTCGTTTTCGACGAGGCCTTCTGATTTGCGTTGCCTTGCTTTGCGCTCGGGACCAGCGCAGCGGATTTACATCGCCTTCTTGAACGGCGCGCCCGAGTGCTCGCGCAATTCGTTGAACACGATCTTCGGCCACGCCTTCTGCGCGACTTCGATTTCCGACACGTGCGAGGCCAGATACGTCGGCGCGTCGGACGCGTCGAGCGCGATCCGTGCCGCGTACGAATCGGTGAAGCGACGCAGCTCGGCTGCATCGTCGCAGGTTACCCAGCGCGACATGCGATAACGCGCCGGCGCCATGCGGACGTCGACCTTATATTCCGTCGACAAACGGTGCGACACCACTTCGAACTGCAGTTGGCCGACCGCGCCGAGAATCATCAGGCCGCCCACTTCCGGACGGAACACCTGAATCGCGCCTTCTTCGCCGAGTTGCTTGAGCGCCTCGCCGAGCTGCTTGGCGCGCATCGGATCGACCACTTCCACGGTCTGGAAAATTTCCGGCGCGAAGAACGGCAGGCCGACGAATTGCAACTGCTCGCCTTCGGTCAGCGTATCGCCGAGACTCAGCGTGCCATGATTCGGAATACCGATGATGTCGCCCGGATACGCTTCGCTCACCGTCTCACGACGCTGCGACAGGAACGTCACCACGTTGTTAGCGCGGAAGGTTTTGTTCGAACGCGTCACCTTGACGGCCATGCCGCGCTCGAAACGTCCTGAGCACACGCGGATGAACGCCACGCGGTCGCGGTGCGCCAGGTCCATGTTCGCCTGCACCTTGAACACGACGCCGGTGAATTTCGGCTCGTCCGGCATAACCGGACGCTGCACCGTCATACGCATGGACGGCGGCGGCGCCAGATCGACCAGCGCGTCGAGAATTTCCTTCACGCCGAAGTTGTTGATCGCCGAGCCGAACAGCACCGGCGACTGCTGGCCGGCCAGGAACTGCTCACGATCGAAATCGGGCGTCGCGCCGGTGATCAGATCGATCTCTTCTTTCGCCTTGACCCAGCTATGGCCGAAGCGGCGTTCACCTTCCTCATCGCTCAGCGCCTGCAGCGTTTCGACTTCGCCGCCCGCTTTGTCCTGCCCGGCGCGGAACAGGCGCACCTGGTCGCGCTGGATGTCGTAGACGCCCTGAAACTCCTTGCCCATGCCGATCGGCCACGTGAACGGCACGGCGGCCACGCCCAGATGCTGTTCGATTTCGTCGAGCAGTTCGAGCGGCTCGCGCACTTCGCGGTCGAGCTTGTTGATGAAGGTGACGATCGGCATCTTGCGGCTGCGGCAGACTTCGAGCAGCTTGAGCGTTTGCGCTTCGACGCCGTTCGCGCCGTCGATCACCATGACGGCGGCGTCGACCGCGGTCAGCACGCGGTACGTGTCTTCAGAGAAGTCTTCGTGGCCCGGCGTGTCGAGCAGATTGATGACGGCGTCGCCGTACTCGAACTGCATCACCGAGCTCGCCACCGAAATGCCCCGCTGCTTTTCGATCTCCATCCAGTCGGACGTCGCGTAGCGGTTGCTCTTGCGGCCCTTCACGGTGCCGGCGATCTGGATCGCGCCCGAGAACAGCAGCAGCTTTTCGGTGAGCGTGGTCTTACCCGCGTCCGGGTGGGAAATGACCGCGAACGTGCGGCGGCGTTTGAGTTCGGAGACTGACATCGGGTCTGGCGACAAATAGGGTTCGGGCACTGCCGGCCACGGCGGGCGGCGGTTTGCGTTTCCGCTCCACCTGGCAAAGCACGCCGGGCGGGGAAACGGACGGGTAGACGCGGCTCGCGCGGCGGATCCGGGCCACGCGGCGGCAGACGCCGCGCGTTAGCGGTAAATAGTGCGGGGATGCCGGGTTGGAACAGCGCCGGGACGAATGATACACGTCTGCGCGGGGACAGATGGAATCCCGCAGTGAAAACGGCTTAGGCGCGCGGCCTGGCTATTGATAACTCATCGTAAAGATAGCTGTCGCCCGAACCGTTCCGGCAACCACGGGCGCAACACCCAGCCGGTAGTACTGCGAGAAAAACTGAAACGACATATTGCCTGTCGTGCTCGACGTAAGCGGAAGAGCCACATCCATTGTAATCGGCGACTGCGACGCATCCAGCAATTGAACACCGATGCCCGTTGCCGAACCCGCGTTCGCCAGGACTGAGGCGACGCCAGAATTGCCCGACGTCGAACTGAAGGTCACCGAGACCTTCACGCCGGACTGGCAGTTGAGGCCCAGAGAAAACGGTGTCTTTGCGGCGACTGAGCCGGCCGTCGGAAACATCGCCGGGTTGATCGTCGCGAGAGGAATTGTCTGGTTCGCGCTCGCGGCAGTCACCGAGCAGGTGACACCTCGCACGGGTGTGTTTGCGACGGTCATAGTGTTAGCGCCGTTGTTGAGCGGATATCCGGTGTTCAGGACGCCGGTGTTGTAGCTTGCGCCCGTGATTGATCCGCCAGTGACAGGACCCGTTTTGACGAGTTCAAACGTTCCTGAAACATTAAAGCTGCCGTCGCTGCCGGTAGTTCCGAGTTGGGAATCGGTAGAGCATGCGTTCGTTCCGACCATCGGTTTGCCGTTAGCATCGCGCATCCTCATGCCAACGCCCGCGACGTTCGTTGGATAAACACCCGTCATACCGGACACCGCTGTCCCGCTCCCTGGACAAGCGACTATCGGTTTGTTGAACAGCGTACTCAGGGAACACTTTCCAATGATGGTGAATCTTTGAACCGTACCGGGAATCACATTGCCAACGGCAGTTGAATCGGAGACGGTAGATTAAGAAAAATCCCAGATTTCAGTGGGTAGTCCATCGAGTTGAATGAAAAGCAGGTTTTTCCGTTGGCTCGCCTTGACTTTCAGGCGGTCCAAAACAAAAAAACCCGCCGCACCGTTGCCGATGCGGCAGGTTCTTTACAGCGTTAGCGCGCGTTAAGCGCCGCTAGCTTCGTTCAACGTCAGATGCTTCGTTTCCGGCGCCCACGCAATCGACACCACCATGCCGACCAACAGCACCGCCGCGAGCGCCATCATCGTGATATGGAAGCCCAGATGCACGATGCCGAGCGGCAGCAGAAACGTTCCGATCGCCGAGCCGAGACGACTGCACGCAATCGCCAAACCGACGCCGCACGCGCGCACCTCTGTCGGAAAGCACTCGGGCGGAAACACGCCGACGAGATTCGAGAACGCCGACATGGTGAGCGTGAAAATCCCAAACGCGACAATCATCCCGAGCGTCGCCGACTCCGGCAGCAAACTCAACGCGATCAGCGAAACGCACGTCACCGCGAACGAGCCGATCAGGAACACGCGCCTCGGAAGTTTGATCGTCAGCCAGATGCCGATCAACGCGCCGAGCACGAGAAACCCGTTCAACAGAAAATCCGCGCTCGAATCGTTGTTCAAATGAATCGCCTTCAGAATCGTCGGCAAAAACGTATAAACGGCGAAGTAAGGAATGACGAGACACACGAAGAAAGCACAATTGAAAATCGTGCGGCGGATCAGATCCGCCTTGAACAGACGCATGAAACCGCCCGCCGATTGCGCGTGCTCATCGTGACCGCCATCCAGAATGACGTTCGCGCCGAAATGCTTCAGCACGATCGACTTCGCTTCCGCCGTGCGGCCTTTGCCATGCAGCCAGCGCGGCGACTCCGGCGTGCCCATGCGCAACACGAGAACGATCAACGCCGGCACACCCGCCGATGCCAGCAACCAGCGCCATGCATCCGGCGAGGCATCGGCGTAGTGCATGCCGAGCACATTCGCCACCACGTAGCCGATCGTCCACACCACGCTGAACGAGCCAAGCAAGGTCCCGCGATGTTTGCGTGGCGAGAATTCCGCGAGAATCGCATGGCCCACCGCAAAATCGCCTCCCATGCCGAAGCCGATCAACACACGCAGCAAACACAGTTCGAGCGGCGAGCGCACATAGAACTGCGCGAATGCGGCCGCTGTGATGATCAGAAAGCTCAGCAAGAAAATCTTCTGGCGTCCCATGCGGTCCGACAGCCAGCCGAACACCAGACTGCCGATAAAAATGCCCATCAACGCGGAACTGCCGATCATGCCCATCCAGAACGCGTCGAGCGGCATCTGGCGATTCAGCGACGCGAGCGCATAGCCGATCGTGCCGAGCGCGAAACCTTCAGTGAAATGCGCGCCGAACGTCAGCCCGGCGATCTTGACGTGAAAGGCGTTCAGTGGAACGTCGTCGAGAGGAATGGGGCCGTGCGCGGATGCCGCTGCCGCCGGCAAAGTGGGGGCGAGGCCGAGAGTGGCCGCCTGCATATCCTGATTGCTCACGCTGTCTCCTTCGTTAGTATGGATCGCCGGGCGTGGCCGGCGTGTTGCCGCGCGCCCGATTGCGTCGTCCGCCGGTGAGTCATGCGTGTGCATGACGTACGGCGGACGCGCCGTGTGAAGATCAGCGTCCGAGGCCGCCCATCATCATGTACTTCAGTTCGGTGTATTCATCGAGCCCGTACTTCGAGCCTTCGCGGCCGAGACCCGATTGCTTGACGCCGCCGAACGGCGCGACTTCGGTGGACAGAATCCCTTCGTTGATGCCGACCATGCCGCTTTCCAGCGCTTCGCCGACGCGCCACGCGCAAGCCAGGTCGCGTGTGTAGAAATATGCGGACAAGCCGAATGGTGTGTCGTTAGCCGCGGCGATGGCTTCCGCTTCGGTCTTGAAACGGAAACACGCGGCTACCGGTCCGAAGGTTTCTTCCTCGGCGATCAGCATTGAATTGTTGGCGTCGACCAGAACGGTCGGCTCGTAGAAGGTGCCGCCGAGCATGTGCGGCTTGCCGCCGGTCAAGATCTTCGCGCCCTTCTCCAATGCATCGGCCACGTGCGTTTCGACCTTCTTCAGCGCGGCCTGGTTGATCAGCGGACCTTGTTCGACCTCGCCTTGCAACGCGTTGCCGACGCGCATCTTGCGCACCGCTTGCGTCAACGCGGACGTGAACGCATCGTAAATGCCGTCCTGCACGTAGAAGCGGTTGACGCACACACACGTCTGCCCGGTATTGCGGAATTTCGACGCCATCGCGCCTTGCACGGCGGCGTCGAGATCCGCGTCGTCGAATACGATGAAGGGCGCGTTGCCGCCGAGTTCGAGCGACAGCTTCTTCAGCGTGTCCGCCGACTGCTTCGCCAGCAGTTTGCCGACGCGCGTCGAACCGGTGAACGACAGCTTGCGCACCGCGTCGGATTCCGTGAGCGCGCCGCCGATCGCCACGGCATCGCCGGACACGATGTTGAATACGCCGGGCGGAATGCCTGCCTCCCCGGCCAGTACCGCCAAAGCAAACGCGGACAACGGCGTTTCTTCCGATGGCTTGAGCACCATCGTGCAGCCGGCCGCGAGCGCGGGGCCGGCCTTGCGCGTGATCATGGCGAGCGGGAAATTCCACGGTGTGATTGCCGCGACCACGCCGACCGGTTCGCGCGTCACAATGATCTTCGCGTTCGGATTGGGACTCGGGATCACGTCGCCGTACGCGCGCTTCGCTTCTTCCGCGAACCATTCGAAGAAACTGGCCGCATAGCCGACTTCGCCGCGCGCTTCTGCAAGTGGCTTGCCTTGCTCGAGCGTCAGCAATTCGGCAAGCGCGTCGCGATTCTCGAGCATCAACTCGCCCCAACGTTTGACGCGGGCGCTACGTTCCTTTGCAGTCAGCGAACGCCATGCGGGAAACGCACGCTCGGCAGCCGCGATGGCCTGCGCGGTTTCCGCCGCGCCGCCTTTGGCCACTTGGGCGACGACCTCGCCGGTCGCGGGGTTCAGCACGGCATATGTGTCGGCGCCTTCGTACCACTCGCCGCCAATGTAATGCCCCGTGCGAAGAAATTCATTCATGCGGCCTTCTCCAGGGTTTCGACGAACACGCCTTGTGCAAAGCGCGCTTCGCGCGCAATGCGTTTGCCTGCGGTGTAGTCGTTGATCAGATCGCACGGCGTGTAGTTGCGTTCGAGCTCGAACAGTTCGTCCGCCGAAAGCGTCGTGCCGAGCGCGGCGAGCGCGCTGTCGAACTGCGCCGGCGTATCCGCACCGACCAGCATGCTTGCGACGCCGCCGTGGTTCAGCACCCACGCCTGCGCGATCTGTGCGGCGGAAACGCCACGCCGCGCCGCCACGCGCGCCACCGACGCTGCAATCTCGCGCGAAGCCACATCGCCGTACATTTGCGCGGTGAAGAAGTCGGTCTGATTGCGCGTCGAATTCGGATCGCACGTGAGCAGCCCGCGCGCCAGCGGACTGAAGACGGACACGCCGACGCCCTGATCCTGGCAATACGGAATCATCTCGCGCTCTTCCTCGCGGTACGCCAGGTTCAACTGCAATTGCATATTGATCGGCTTGTGCCAGCCGTTGCGCTCGCAGACCTGCATGATCTTGGCGAACTGCCATGTGTACATGGTCGAGACGCCGATATAGCGAGCCTTGCCGGCGCGCACGATATCGTTGAGTGCGCCCATGGTTTCTTCGACCGGCGTATTCACGTCGAAAAAATGCAGCATGTAGATGTCGACGTAATCCATACCGAGGCGCTTGAGCGAACCGTCGATGCCGTCCATGATGTGCTTGCGCGAATGGCCGCCGGCGTTCTGATACGCGCCCATGTCATAACCGACCTTGGTGGCCACGACCATTTCCTCGCGTCGCGCGAGACGCTTCAGAATTCGGCCGACCACTTCTTCGCCCACGCCGGTCGAATAGAAATCGGCGAGGTCGATGAAGTTGACGCCCGCTTCGAGCGCATGACGAACAATCGGCTCGCTTTGCGCTTCGTCGAAAATCCACGGCTTCCATTGCGGTGTGCCCATGTTCATCGTGCCGAGGCACAGACGCGAAACCTTCAGACCGGATTGGCCGAGGCGAATGTATTCCATAGTGCGTGTCTCCTTCCTGATCGCATCCGGCAGCGCGGACGGTTAGTTGCGCATGAGCACTCACTGGCCGCGCTGCGTGCCATTAACGTTGCTTCGGTGTGTAGAACGGGTTCGATACGTCGCGCGCGGCGGCGAAGACTTCATCGCGATGCGGCAGGCCCTTCATCGCCGCGAGGATTGCGTTCTTGCATGCGCGGTAGTTGTTCTCGAAGACGGCGTCGAGATTGTCGGTCGACGGGTTGACCCAGTTCGCCGACACCACCACCCAGTCGTTTTCCGCTTCGGGCGGCAGCGTGCCGTTCTCCAGCGACTCGGCCACCGCCTTCGCGATGCCGGCTTGCGAGGCGCCCCACGTCGCGTTGCCGTGGAAGTCGCTGCCGATCTGCGCCTTGTTCACATACAGCGTGAGCGGCTTGGTCGGCACGCCCGGGCGCGCAATCACGACGAACGGCGCGTGGCCCGCCGAAGGCGTCGCCAATGCGGTAGCAAAGGCCTGCCCGGCGGGACCGTTGCGCGGCCCGACCAGCACGTTGATGTGCGCGAGATTGACGCCGGAGCCTTCGAATCCTTCGCCGATAAAGAGTTGTTTGTCCGTCGATGCGCTCATGGTCTTTCCGTCGAGGTTGAGTGGATGACCGATTGTGACGTTCGGCATCCGCGACCATGTATCGATGAGTTTTGATGCGGGGTATGAGAGGAACTCAACTCCGGGTTAGTCCCGAGCGCAGTAGCCTGCGCGTATCGGGAAGCGCAAAGGTGAGGGTTTTCGGGACCACAGCATGTGCGTCCTCGAATCGCAGCAAACGGTGAGCGTGCCGACCATTAGTCGCGCACCTGCGCAGCGGAAGTCTGCACAGCGTCGAATGCGTTAGATGCAACTAAGAGAAACTTAAGCGTCGGCTGCAGCGATTCTTCGCAGAGCCTGGGAACGCCCGCCAGCAAAGGCCGGCGTGGGTTTCGGAGAAAGTGGGTCAGTCACGGCGGCCTGCCGCGGCAAGCTTGCCGCAAGGTGCGTGATTCGATAAAACCAGGCTCACCGAAGCAACCAGGCTTTGAGTTGGCCACGTGGCCGAGCTCACGACTCACGCGACAGGTTCACGCGAAAGGTGAGCGTTTTCGGGACCTGCTCAGCGGTGCGAGAAAAATCGCCCGCGACATCACTTTAGACAATCCGGTGCATGACTCACGCGCACGTCATGCGCCGAAGCACTTCAACCTTCGATCAGAAAGCGCTCGCGATTCTTGCCTACGAGCCAGGCGGGCGAACGGCCGCGGCCGCTCCAGGTCTCGCCGGTTTTGGGGTTGCGATACTTGGCGACCGACGGCGTTTTGCGGGCTGCGGTGCCCTTGCTCGTGAAACCCAGTTCTTCAGCAGTCAGGTCGTACTCGGCCACCTTCTGCTTGATCTCGGCGATCGCCTGGGCAACTTCCTTCTCGCGCGCCGCCGCGACTTCCTTGTGGAGTTTTTCGAGCTGGGCAGTCAACTGCTTGTACGAGGCCATGACGGGTACTCCGATCATTTTGACGAGAACTGAAGTGCGGACACTATCAGACGAATAAATTGCCGGATAGAGAAGCCCGACACCGCGAGCGGATAACACGCTTAAAAGACGCTGGCCCGGACACGGCCGGTTCGCTCAATCGTCAATTGCATCGTACACGCGGCGTTCGAAGTCCACTGTCATTGAAAACGGTTCGACGGAGCGCCTTTGAATCAGCATCAGACCGATCAGGTCTTCCACCGGATCGGCGAACCAGCTCGTGCCATACGCGCCCGGCCAGCCGAACGAGCCCATCGAGCGATAGCCGAGCGGCAACTGCTGCGCCGGATCGTCGACGATGGACACGCCGAGGCCGAACCCCTGGCCTGCCCACAGCGCATGACCGAAGGCCGACACGCGGCGTTGGTCGCGCGTCAGAAAATTCGAGCGCATCAGATCGACCGAGCGGTGCGACAGCAAACGCGTCGTGCCGACCCGTCCGCGGCCAAGCAGCAGTTGCGCGAATTGCAGATAGTCCTGCGCCGTCGAAACCAGCCCGCCGCCGCCGCTCTGAAAGCGATCCGGGTTCGCCCACCGACTCGACGACGGATGGTCCTCGACGATACGCCGCCGCGTGCCCTGTTCGACGCCATAAGCCGTGGCCAGCCGGGCTAGTTGCGCGTCAGGCACCCAGAAAGCGGTATCGCGCATGCCGAGCGGCTCGAAAATTCGCGTCCGGAAAAACTCGCCGAGCGACATTCCGCTCACGCGTTCGATCAGCACGCCGAGGACATCGGTCGCGATGCCGTAGTGCCAGCGCGAGCCGGGCTGGAACATCAGCGGCAAACCCGCAATGCGGGCAAGCCAGGCGTTGCCGTCCATGCGCGCTTCGAAACCGTTGAAGGCGTCGGCGTAAGCTTCCGCCAGTGGTCCGGTTGCAGTGAAGTGATAGGCGAAGCCGGCGCGGTGCGTCAGCAGATCCAGCACGGTGAGCGACGCTCTGGCAGGGTCGGTTTCGTCGAGCGGGCCGGCGGGGTCGCGCAGCACACGCGGCGCGGACAGCTCGGGCAACCAGAGTGAGATCGGCGTGTCGAGGGCGAGCCGATCTTCTTCGATCAGCATCAGGATCGCCGCGCTGGTCACCGGCTTGGTCATGGAGGCAATGCGGAACAGCGTGTCGCGCTCCATCGGCAACTGCGCCGCTTCGTCACGCCAGCCGAGCGGCTCGAAATAACCGATCTCGCCGCGCCGCCAGACCATCGACACCACGCCCGCCACTTCGCCGCGTTCCACATAGCCTTGCATGGCGTTGGTCAGCGCCGTCAGCCGAGACGCGGAAAGTCCTGCTGGTTGCATGTTTGTCCTGAATCAGTGGATGGAGGTGGCGACCTGCGCGCCCTTGCCTGACGCGCGCCTTCCGTCCGCGGTCGGCGCACATCCGCCGCCTGGACGCCGTTAGCGCGTACGCATCAAAAGACGCGGCTTGCCCCGTGTCGAGACAACGCGCTACGCCGCGTAGGGTGCGTGGCCGTTACGTTCCTTATTTTTGCAGAAAACGTTAGCCGATCGAAGGGTACGTCACAGCCGTCCACTGCGCAGGCGTTCAGGCTTTCTGCCGTCGCTCCAGCGCCGAGAGCGCGGCGTTGAGCCGTTTGACGCGGGTCGCCTGCGACGGCACCAGTGCCGCGCCGGAAACGGAATCGATACGGTTTCGCCAATAAGACAGCGGGATGCGGTCTTCAGCGGAGATATGCGAGATTACGTGTTCAAGATGTTCAATATCTTTTTCGAGTTGGTGATGATTCATTGCTTTCCCCGGATTACTCGTTGAACTATTTTCAATGCGTAAATCGAAGCATAAAGCGTGCCGCAAAAACTCCCGGTTTTCGGCTGAACGGAAAATCCTTCCTAACACTTCCCGCATTGGCGATCAAACCGGCAAAACCTGCTTGCCACTTGAATCCTGAGCCACTGGCAAGAGAGTACTGCGGCTAAACTTCGCGTTCCGTTGGGTGCCGCACCGACTTGGCTAAACGATGAAAATTGCGGCGTTTTTAATTGCGCCCCGGCGACAAGAAAAATAATGTGAAGCGCGGCATTAATTACCCATTTCGCATCATAGACGCGGAGAGAACCCGCATTAGCTACGGGTCTTTATGACGGCCATACGCTTATCGTGACGACCATGAAGCAACGCGTGAACCAGTTTGCCGCGCGCGGCTGAAATCGGTGCGGCGAGCGAGACGCCCGCATTCGTTGTCGAACCGCGGGCTGAAGGAAAGATGCTTGAGGCGTTGGTCGCGCCGGTCTTTGCGCCGGCGAGCCGTTATTTCGCCCGGCAGGCGTAAATCAGGTTCAGCGTGCCATTCTCCGTGGACTGGCGCACGACATCGAAGGCGCCGCCGCAACTTGCGCTGGCCTGCTGCGAGCAGGAGTCGGAACCCGCGGGGCACTGCACCAGCGTGGTCGCGCGACCGTCCGGCAGAAACAGCGGCGCGCTGCTGCTGCAACCGCTCAACGCGACCATCACGCCGGCCGCCAGCGTGGCGCAGGCCCGGCGCGCGAAGAAAGAGAGACTGCGTTTCATTTGAAACCCCGATCACGTCTTGTTTTTCGATCACGCGATTGTGCCACGCGTCAATTACGCTGCGTCAATCGCCATCGACGAACGTTGTCACACGTCGATGCCGTATGCCGCAATCTTCTTATAGAGTGTCGCGCGGCCCATGCCAATCTGGTTCGCCGTCTCGATCACGCGGCCGCCGTTGGCGCGCAAAGCGTCGCTCAGGAAACGCTTCTCAAAGGCCGCCATCGCCTCGCTCCACGAGGCCGGTTCAGGCGCGCCAGCCTGCGCGCCCGCAGCGGGCAGCGGCGAAAGCGCCTCGGGCAAGGACGCAGTCGGACGATGCCCGCCGCCGTGCGCCGAGCCGATAAACGGCGCGAGCGCCCGGGCATCGATCCGCTCGCTGTCGGACAGCATCACCGCGCGCTCCAGCGTGTTGCGCAATTCGCGCACATTGCCAGGCCAGCTATACGAACACAGCAGCCGCAGCGCGTCATCCTGCAATTCGAAGTGACTGGCGCCACGCGCCTGCGTCGACAGATCCTCGAGCATGGCGTAAGCCAGCGCCTCGATATCGGAGGCTCGCTCGCGCAATGGCGGCGCATGGATCGTCAGCACGTTCAGCCGATAGAACAAGTCCGCGCGAAAGCGCCCCGCCGCGACCAGCGCGGGCAAATCGGCTGACGTCGCCGCGATGATCCGGACGTCGGCGCGCACGATGCGGTTCGAGCCCAACGGTTCGAACTCCTTGTCCTGCAACACGCGCAGCAGCTTGCCCTGCAAAGGCAGCGGCATATCGCCGATTTCGTCGAGAAACAGCGTGCCGCCGTTCGCGAGCTCGAACTTGCCGACGCGCCCCTTGCGGTCCGCACCGGTGTAGGCGCCGGCCGCGGCGCCGAAGAATTCGACTTCGAGCAAGGTGTCGGGAATCGCCGCGACGTTGACCGTCACGAGCGGCTGATTCGCGCGCGCCGACCCGCCGTGGATGGCATGTGCAAGCAACTCCTTGCCGGTGCCGGTTTCGCCGAGCAGCAGCACCGGCGACTCGAGTTGCGCCGCGCGGCGCGCCTGGCGCTTCACTTCGAGGCTGGCCGCGCTCGTGCCGACGAAACTGCCGAACGTATATTTGGCCCGCCGCGCCTGCGCGAGCGACTGGCGCGTCGCGATCAACTCTTCCTGCACGCGCGAGTAGTGGGAAAAGAGCGGCGTCAGCGCCTTCAGTTCGTCGAAGAGCGCGAAGCCCACGGCGCCCACCGTGACGCCCGCATCGTCTTTGAGCGGCAAACGCGTCACGACGAGCGGTTCGCGGTCCGTTTCCAGAATGTCGAGCAGAATCGGTTTGCCGGTGACGACGACCTCGCGCATCAAGCTGTTCGGGATCACCGCTTCGCAATCGCGGCCGATGGCCTGCTCCGGGTCCGAAAAACCGAAGCGCGCCGCATAGCGCTTGTTGATCCAGACCACGCGCGCGTCGGCATCCACGATGAATGTGCCTTCGCTGAAATTTTCGAATGTGCGGAAGAGCGAATCCATCGCCCGGCGCAGTACGTCGCCGTAGGTGGCGGGAAGGCCCGCCCAGTCGTTCATCATGCTGTCGCTGTCTCCGGCTATCGTTTTATTATGCTTATCTCATTTCGTAGACAAGCTTATCTCATTGAAGAGATCGCCAGCAAGCTTATTACATAAGGGTTTAACCTTGCTTTGGTCTAACTTCAGCCAATTTGCGTCCCGTTTTGGAGACGTTTGGGTACAATCGGCCCGATCACGTTTTGACCTTCGGTCCGCGAAATCAAGCGGCTGGCCGTTGCCGTATGCGTGGCACGGAACCTGCGTTTGCCCGGCGCCGTGCCGTCGCACCCTCGGAACGGCGACCATGTAGAACAACCAAGCTTTGGAGACTCAATGTCCTTTGTCATCGTCCTCGCCGCGCTGGCGTTTCTGATGTTTGCCGCTTATCGCGGCTACAGCGTCATTCTATTTGCGCCAATCGCCGCGCTCGGCGCCGTTCTGCTGACCGATCCGGCTGCCGTCGCGCCGGTTTTCACCGGCATCTTCATGGAGAAGATGGTCGGCTTCGTGAAGCTCTACTTCCCGGTGTTCCTGTTGGGCGCCGTGTTCGGTAAGGTCATCGAACTGTCGGGCTTCTCGGAATCGATCGTGGCCGCCGCGATCCGCTATATCGGCCGCTCGCGCGCCAATGCGGTGATCGTTGCGGTGTGCGCGCTGCTCACCTACGGCGGGGTCTCGCTGTTCGTGGTGGTGTTCGCCGTCTATCCGTTTGCGGCCGAGCTGTACCGCCAGAGCAATATTCCGAAACGCCTGATGCCTGGCGCGATCGCGCTCGGCGCGTTTTCGTTCACCATGGATTCGCTGCCCGGCACGCCGCAGATCCAGAACATCATCCCGACCACTTTCTTCAAGACGACTTCGTGGGCCGCGCCCGCACTCGGCGTGATCGGTTCGCTGTTCATCATCGTGGTCGGCCTGACGTATCTGGAATGGCGCCGCCGCTCGGCGATGGCGACCGGCGAAGGTTACGGCACGGAACTCGTCAACGAGCCGGATCGCGTGGAATCGAAGCAACTGCCGCATCCGTTGCTGGCGGTCGCGCCGCTGGTTCTGGTCGGCGTCGCGAACTTCCTGCTGACCCGCTGGATTCCGAACCGGTACGGCGCGTCGTACACCGTGGCGCCGGACATCCTGCCGGGCATCCACGCGCCGGTCACGACCACGATCAAGGCCGTGGTCGCCATCTGGGCCGTGGAAGGCGCACTGCTCCTCGGTATCGTGATGGTCGTCGTGACGGCGTTCAACCGCGTGCGCGAGCGCTTCGCGATCGGCACCAAGGCCGCGGTGGCGGGCGCGCTGCTGGCTTCGTTGAATACGGCGTCGGAGTACGGTTTTGGCGGTGTGATCGCAGCGTTGCCGGGCTTTCTGGTGGTCAGCGACGCGTTGAAGAGCATTCCCAATCCGCTCGTCAATGCAGCCGTGTCGGTGAGCTCGCTGGCGGGTATCACGGGATCGGCGTCGGGCGGCATGAGCATCGCGCTCGCGGCCATGTCCGACACGTTCATCAAGGGCGCGGAAGCGGCGCACATTCCGATGGAAGTGCTGCACCGGGTCGTCGCCATGGCGAGCGGCGGTATGGACACGTTGCCGCACAACGGCGCGGTGATCACGCTGCTGGCGGTCACGGGCTTAACGCATCGGCAGTCGTATCGCGACATCTTCGCGGTCACGGTCATCAAGACGATGGCGGTGTTCTTCGTGATCGCGGTTTATTACGCGACTGGTTTGGTCTGAGCGGGCGGGAACTGGGCACGATGCCGGCATCGCGCCGGCATCCTGACTTTTGATCGGTTACCTTGTCATCCCGACATCCGATCTTGCCCAGCACACCCTGCCATGAGTTCAGCACCTTCTTTCTGGATGATTCCCTCAGCACCCACGCCGGTCGGCCCGTTCTCGCATGCTGCCGAGGCCGACGGCTGGGTCTTCCTGACCGGCCAGATGCCGACCTCCCCAACCGACGACGCCGCACCGCTTCCCGAAGGTGTCGTCGCCCAAACCAAGCGCGTGATGGACAATCTCGTGCTGGTGCTCCAAGGGCTGGGCCTCGGCCTGCAAAACGTGGTGGCCGCACGCATCTTTCTGACCGAGTTCAAGCGCGATTACGCGCCGATGAACGAGATCTACCGCGCCTACTTCCCCGCCGATGCGCTGCCGGCGCGAACCTGTATCGGCGTCACCGGATTGGCGCGCGACGCGCTGGTCGAAATCGACTTCATTGCCAAACGACCGGGTTGAGCCCGCAAAGCAGAATGGCGGGTCAATGCGCCGACTCCTCGTCGAGTCCGTAGTGATCCAATAAAGCGTCGTGCAGCGAGATCGCGAGTTCGTCCATGTCGGTGGTCCAGCGTCCGCTGTCATTGCATAGCCGTTGCAACCGCCGGCATTGGTCGACGAACTGCGGCTCCTGCACGACGACAAACGCGCCGCTCGCGCTATGCGCCCAGCCGGCCAACGCCTGCACATCTTCCTCTTCGACGATGGCGAGCAGCTTCGGCAGATCTTTTTGCAAGTGCTCCTTGAGCATCGCCGAGTAGCGCGCCTTGTCGTCCGCGCTGAGCGTGCTCTCTGCGTTGGGAGCGGGAGCCATCGCCCTGGCGGGCGCTAGGTTCTCCGGAGCCACCTGCGGTGGTGTCGAAGCCGGTGCCACCTCCAGCAACGCCGCTTGCAACTCGCTCAACGTTGCCGGCTTGGCGACATATCCGCTAAAGCCGCGCTCGCGCCAGTTGTGCGCCCCCTCATGTTCGGCCACGGCGCTGAAGGCGAGCACCTGCACGGTCGCACGCAGCTTGCGCAGCGCGTCCAGCAGTTCGTAACCATCCATCTCCGGCATGTGGATGTCGGTTAGCACCACCTCGAAACCTGTCTGTTCGAATAACCTCAGCGCGTGCTTGCCGTCGGGGGCGATAGTGGGCACGCACCCCAATTCGACCAGTTGTTCGGCAACTAGATTCTGGATCAAGGGATTGTCTTCCGCGACGAGGACTGGGAGACCTCGCAGCGTCGAATGGATTCCCACCGAATCGGCCATTGCGGGCGCAGGAGTCGGCGCTGCGGATGTGCCCCCGCGCGCCAGTTCGATCGCCGACAGAATCGCCGTCCAGCTGAATTCACTCACTTCGAACACGCCGTCGCCGCGCGGCTCGGGATAATGCGGGCCGCCACGCGTGATCCACACGGCGCCGACCGGCTGCAACGTACGCAGCGCGGCAATCACCTCGAGATCGTATTCGCCGGAGGCGAGCAACAGATCGGGGGGAGCATTCATGCGTAGCCACAGTTGCGCGGCGGCCAGCGAGGTTACCAGATGTCCCATCCAACCAGCGTGCTGAAGCCAGCGGTCCAGCAACTCGCTTGTTTCCCGTTCCATGGACAAGACGAGCACCGTCCCGCGTTGCTCGGGGACCGTCGCCGGCGCGAGCGAATCGACGGGCGCTTTCGCGAGCGGGATCGATACACGAAATGCGCTGCCCACACCAGGCACGCTGTCCGCAGCAATCTGGCCGCCCATCACCTCGCATAAGCGTCTGCAGATCGCGAGACCGAGGCCCGTGCCGCCGGCACCGCGCGATGCACCCAGTTCGCCTTGTGCGAACGGTTTGAAAAGCCGCGCCAGCGTTTCCTCGTTCATGCCAGCGCCCGAATCCGAAACCTGGCAGGTCAAAATCGCGCAATCCGGTGAATCGTCTATCACTTCGGCATGCAACGTGATCTTGCCGGTCGAGGTGAACTTGAACGCATTGCTAAGCAGGTTGTTGACGATCTGCGCGATGCGCATTCGATCGCCGATCAAGGTCTGATCGAGGGTCGGTGAGAGGAACGCATAGAAACGGATCGAGCTGTCGCCGTCCATCGACGCGTAGGAAAGGGCGATGCTTTCGAATTCGTCGATGAGACGAAACGGTTTTCTGACCAGCCACATCACGCCGGCATCGATCTTCGAAAAGTCGAGAATGTCGTTGACGACGCGGCGCAGAGCATCTGCTGCAACACGCAATGTCGCAAACCGTTGCGAATGCGCCTCGAGGCCGGGCGTGCGGGCGAATAGTTCGACATTGCCGAGCAGCGCGTTCAACGGTGTACGAATTTCGTGACTCAGCGCGGCGAAGAGATTCGTACGCGCGCGCATCAGCGCCTCGGATGTCTGCTGTGCATGCCGCAATTGCTGCTCGAGCATGGTCTGGGCGGTGACGTCGAGAATCGCGCAGAACAGCACGTTCTCGCCAGCGTAACGCACGGGCGCGTATATGAATTGCAGAAACCGCGAGGGCGCGCCGCCGCCTTTGTCTGATGGCGATGCGGTTTGCGGCTCCGTTTGCGACTGCTGCGGAGACTGATGCTGATGCGCCGGGCGCGCGGGCGCGACGAATGCAGCCACCCGCGCAATCGCCGTGGCCGACGTCTGATCCGGCGCCTGAGCCAGAAACTCGCCGACGACATGCGGCGGAAGCCGGCTGCCGTCGGCCTCGATACCGAGCAACTCGGCCGCAAGCGCGTTGGCGGTCAGGATTGAATAGTCACTCTGTCGAACGATGCACAACCCAACCGGCGTCGCACTGACGAGAATGTGGTTGAGCGTTTCGCTCTCCAGCGCGCGTGACGTTTCCGCGAACGAATTACGTAACAACCGCAGCCCGAAATAGCGTGCCATCAGTGCAATCGCCAGCAGGGTGAGCGCCGCCAGGCAGCCAATTACCGCCAGTTGCCAGCCAAGTGCGACGATCAGCGCACTCCACGGTATGTAGCCGACCAGGAAGCCGAAGCCCGGCCCCAGCGGCTCGTGAAAGATTGTGCCCTCGGGGCTGTAGTGAAAGACGTGGCTTGGCGTTGCAGCCACCGCCTGCCGCAGCAGGTTGGCGATTGGCATGTCGAGCGGCGTCGACGACACGGCGATGCGGCGATCCGCCGTCATCAGCAGGATCACGCCCTCGCTGTCGGCGGGCGCGATACGCGATACGAGCACGTCCAGCGGAATGTTCGCGCTGATCAGCGTGGTGGGCGTGTCGCCGTGATAGTAGGCGCTCACCGCGGAAATCACCGGACGGTTCTGCAGCGGATCGCGGTACGGTCCCAGCCAGACGCGCTCGCCTTTCCCCGGCACGCGCTTGCCGGTTTGCGCCTCGAGGTGCCGTTCGAGCGTCTCGCGCAGCAAGCTCACGATCGCCGGTTGCGGCGTCGACGTGACGGCCTGATCGGCGCTGCCAGCTTGGCCCACGAGCGGTTGCGCCAGCGAAGGCAGGATCACAGCAAAGTCTTCGTTCAAGCCGATCAGCGTCGCCCGTTGCTGCAGTTCAAAAGCCTGCTGGGTCACGAGCGTCGATTGCGCCGATTCGTAGAGGCGCCCGAGTTTTTCGCCCAGTTGCGGGCCCCACGCGTTGCGCGTGGTTTCGCCGACCACCAGGTCGAATTCTGCATCCACCCGGTCTACCTTGCCGCGCGCGACGCCGCTCTTGAGGATCGCCTGCTGTGTCGCATCCGGCGCGCTCCGCGCCGCGGCGCCGCCGTAGTAATAATCGAGCGTCAATTCAGCGCGCCGCAGGAACGACTCCTCCTGATGCAGGAGCAGGGAAACCTCGGCGGCATTTTGCGACTCGAGGGTGCGGCGGTATTCGAGGTGCGTGAGCCCGGCCGCTACCGCCAGCACCAGCGCGAAAATCAGCACGATCAGCATCAGCGAACCGATCGTCGCCAGATACAGGCGCTGCTGGCGTTTCGCGTTCTGCGCGAGCGTGGCGAAAGCCTGCGCCAATGACTCCTGAGTACGGTCGAGGATCTTCTGCATCAGCTCGCGTGAGTGGCAGATTCGCGCAGGCAGACCGCTGCGAAATCGAGGGACGAGATGCGTCTGCAGTCCTTATACGGGCGCAGTGTAGACCTTTTGAAGGTATCACGCGACGCATCCGGCGCTGTTTCACGCGGCCATCCACGATGCGTCAATCAACCCTGTATTAACGGCTTAGGCCGGCCTAAACCTGAGTGGTTTACTGGGAAACCCTCAAGCCCGCGGGGTTAATTGCCGATATTCCTTGCAACCATGTAAGCGCCGCGCCCACGCGCGGGCTAGCACCAGCAAGGAAAGCCATGCGCAATAACCAGCCTGTCACCGGGCACGAGTACGAATTCCCGTCGTCACACATGCTTGTATCCGCGACCGATCTGACCGGCCGCATCCAGTATTGCAATCCGGCCTTCATCGCCGTGTCGGGCTTTACGCGCGACGAACTGATCGGCCAGCCGCACAACCTGATCCGCCATCCGGACATGCCGCGCGAAGCCTTCGCCGACATGTGGGCGACGATCCGCGACGGCCGTCCTTGGACCGCGCTCGTGAAGAACCGCCGCAAAAACGGCGATCACTACTGGGTGCATGCCAATGTCACGCCGGTGGTGGAGAAAGGCGCGGTCGTCGGCTATTTGAGCGTGCGCGTGAAACCGGAACGCAATGCGGTGCGCACCGCCGAAGCGCTGTACGCGCGCATGCGCACCGGCGAGTCGCGCGGCGTGCGGTTGCGCCGCGGCGTGGTGGTGCGCACCGGCGTGCTGGGGCGTTTGCAGGCGCTCATGCGCCTTCCTGTTGCGACGCGTGCGGCAATCGGCTACGCGATCACGCCGCTGGCGCTTCTGCTGACGGGCCTCGTCGCGTGGCAAGGCGCACCGCCTGTGCCGTTCTGGATGGCGTTGGGCGTCACCACGGCAGTCAGCATTGCGTCATGGCAGGTGCTGACGCGCCAACTCGCCGCGCCGATTCGCGACATGTCGGGATTCGCCACGCGTCTCGCCGCCGGCGATCTGACCGCCGATCTGCAGATCGCGCGCCACGACGACCTCGGCGACGTGCTGCAAGCGCTGAATCAGTTGAAGGCAAATCTCGCGGCGATCGTCTACGACGTGCGCGCGCAGATCACCGGCATGCTCGACAACGCGCGCGAAATTTCCAGCGGCAATGTCGATCTCGCGAGACGCACTGAGTTGCAAGCGGCGTCGCTTGAAGAAACCGCCGCCACCATGGAAGAACTGACCACCACCGTGCAAGCCAATGCCGACGCCACCGTGCGCGCGCTCGATCTGGCAAAAGACGCCCAGGCGGCGGCAACGGTCGGCGGCAAGATCGCCGGCCAGGTCGAGCAGACCATGGCGGGCATCACAGCGGCATCGCGACGTATCGCCGACATTACCGGCGTGATCGACGGGATCGCCTTCCAGACCAACATCCTCGCGCTGAATGCCGCGGTCGAAGCGGCGCGCGCGGGCGAAGCAGGCCGCTCGTTCGCGGTCGTCGCGAGCGAAGTGCGCATGCTGGCGCAACGCTGCGCGGCGTCGTCGAAGGAAATCAAGTCAGTGGTCGAAGCGAGTGCCACCGAAGTCGCGGCCGGCACCGAACTAGTTGCGCGGACAACGTCGCAGATGCGCGTGATCGACGAGGCGGTGGGGCGCGTGTCGTCGATCATCGTCGACGTGGCGAATGCGAGCAGCGAACAGGCGGAAGGCATTCGCCAGGTCAATCAGGCGGTCTCGCATCTGGACGGCGCCACGCAGCAGAACGCAGCGCTCGTCGAGCAGGCGGCGGCCACCGCGCAGCGTCTGGCGGAACAGGCGGACGTGCTGGATGAAGCGGTGCGTCTGTTCACCGTCGCCGACGCAGCGCCGGCGCAACGCGCCGCCGGCACGAAGCGTCGGGCGTTCACCGCTGATGCAGCGCAAACGTCGGCGCCCGAGATCAACCGACACCGTGCGCCAGTCACCGCACACGATGTCGAGCAGGAAGAAGCCGAATTGATCTGATAGATCGGCGTTACCCCCACCTCGACAGTCCAGTATTGACGCAGCACGATGGCAGCGTCAGCGCCCAGTTGTTTGCAAGGGCAGGCTGACCCGAGTAACAACGGCGTTTAGCGGCCCGCCCTCTCCGTGGACGGGCCTATTTTTTTGTGGACTGGATTCGGTGCTTGCGCTGTTGAGGATTGTTGAGGTTTTGTCCTCGATCATCCGTTGCCGCCCGCGTGGCAGATAAGGCGAACGGTGAGGGAATACGGGAGCGCGTCTTCACGAACGCGCCACACGTCGATTGCCTCGCGCGAAGCGATGCTACGCTAGACAGACAGCGTTTCCATTCTCGCGCCACGCGTGCGATCACGGCGACGCGCAAGCGCACCCTCATGCCGATTCCCGCTACCGGAGGCCGACGTGACCCCTTCCGACTCGCCACGCGTCAATCCGCTGTCTTCGCACCTCGCCGCCATGGCGCGCAACAACGCCTGGTCGAACCTGCGCCTCTACCGCGCCTGCCTCACCTTGACCGACGAAGCGTTCGCCGAGCGCAGGGTGAGCTTCTTCCCATCGTTACAGCTCACGTTGAATCACATCCTTCTGGTGGACCGCTACTACTTCGATGCGCTGATCGGCGGCGGCGCAGGCCTCACCATTTTCGATAACGAATTGCCCTATCCGCGCGCAGCCGACCTGTGGGATGCACAAGTGCGGAGCGATCAGCAACTGCTCGCCTTCTGCGAATCGCTTACCGACGATGATCTGCAACGCGAAGTCCAGATCGACCGCGGTCCGCCGGTCGGGGTGCAACGCGAGCAGATCGGCAGCGTGCTGCCGCATGTGTTCGTCCATCAGATCCATCATCGCGGGCAAGTTCACGCGATGTTGAGCGGCACAGCGGCCGCCCCGCCGCAGCTCGACGAGTTTTTCCTCGCCGCCGACGCACCGCTGCGCGTCGCCGAACTCAGCGATCTGGACAAGATGCGCTAGCCGCGACGTACGCCGCGCCCGGCCCATTTCCCCTAACTGGAGCGCGCGTCAACAGCGTGACAGTCATGGAGAAGAATCGCACCGTCACGGGGCACGAAAAATGCATCCGTCGTTGCCGAGAGTCGCGTTAAACTGGTTGTCACGGCGGGACGTCACGACACGCGCTGCCCGGCGGGCCGCGCCAGTCAACGCGCTTGGCGGCGTGCGGCACGCACGCAACTACGGCGGCAACCACGTGAAGCGTGACGGTGGCGAGACAGACGCCGCACCATCCTGCCCGTACAATGGTTCGATCAACAACGGAACGAGGACAACTTCGATGCGCACTACCGGGTCTTCCGGGTCAATGGCCCTGCTCACCGAATACGACGACGCAACGGCGCGCGAACTTCGCTCGCTGCGCCTCGAATCGACAGAAGACGGCAAAGGCATTCTTTTGATCGAAGTCGACGAGCGCAAGCCAGGCATTCACCGCGAAGTGCGCTACGAAATCACGCCAGCCGAACTGATTGCCGCGATTCGCGCGCACGGCGCCGAATTGCCCGGCGAACAGCACAATCATCGTCAATGAAATCCGTCACGCGGCATTGCACTTTCAGTGTGAATGCCGCGTGACGCTTTAGCATCACCGTTCTCTAATTGCTTGCTGAGCGGGCGTCTACGGACGTCCATCGGGCATTATTTCCGCTTTAGCAACACCGCGCGACATTCACACCTTTCTTGTTTTGTTCAAGTCACGCTGCTAATCCATCTTTCAAGTGGTTGAGTGTGCTTGAGATTGCGCATTCCACACCCAAGTAAAGGGCTTCTTTTCAGGGCGTTTGCACGTCTTGAAAATGCGTCCATAATCCTTGCATTCTCCTTTGCATTTCCTACCTGCGCCGCGCCCGAAAGGGCTGCGGATGTAAGCCGATGCTACATGATCTCGTCGAGCAATATGGGCCGGCGCTCGTCTTCGTGAACGTGCTCGCCGCCTCGATCGGGCTGCCGGTTCCGGCGATGCCGTCGCTCGTGCTGTTCGGGGCGATGGCGGCCATGCATCCCGGTTCCGTGGGCACGCAGTTGGCGCCGGTGCTCATCCTGTCGATATTCGCCACGCTGATCGGCGACAGCGCGTGGTATTTCGCTGGCCGTATGTACGGCGGCAATACGCTGAAAACGATTTGCCGCCTGTCGCTCTCGCGTGACACCTGCGTAAAAAAGACCGAACGCTTTTTCGGTCGCTGGGGCGTGCGCGTGCTGGCCGTGGCCAAGTTCGTGCCGGGACTGTCGATCGTATCGATCCCAATGGCGGGCGCCATGGGCACGCGCTACCGCACGTTCCTCACCTACGACAGCATCGGCGCCGCATTGTGGTCCGGCACCGGCCTGATCATCGGCGCGCTGTTCGCGAGGCAGATCGACATGCTGTTCGCCATGGCCGGACGCCTTGGCCGAACGGCCGCGCTGGTCGCCGTCGGCCTGCTGCTGGCGTATGCCGCGTATCGCTGGGTGCGCCGGCGCCAGCTGATTTCGAAGCTCGCGTCCGCGCGCATCGAAGTCGACGAACTGGCCTCGCTCGTGAAGGCCGGCAAAACGCCGGTGCTGTTCGACATCCGTTCGCATGAGAAGCGCAAGCTCGATCCGTTCATCATTCCGGGCTCGCAATTCGCCGACGAGCGGCAGCTCGACGAGATCGTCGCGACCTATCCGCACGATCAGAAGTTGGTGATCTACTGTTCCTGCCCGAATGAGATTTCCGCGGCATGGATGGCCAAGCAATTGAACGAAGCCGGCTTCTCCGATGTGCTGCCGCTGCGCGGCGGCATGGAAGCCTGGCGCGACTCGGGCAAGCCGGTGGACTCGCTGCCCAACACGCCGCCGCCCGACGTGGCGGTCGACGACGTCGCGCCGAAGGCCGTATAGCGCAAGCAGCGCACCTGGATTCGCGCCTTCGGGCGCCGCGCCGCTTCGCCTCTCGTTCGATCCATCAATGAACACCGAAGGAGCGGTTCAATGCTTTCGACTCAAGAAGCTGAAGTGCAACAAACAGTAGGGCAACAGCAGGACGTCGTCGCCGACGCGCCGTTTTCGTCACTCTCGACGCGCATGCATCAGATGTTCCCCGCGCTCACCTGCGCGGAAATCGGTCGTCTGCGCAAGTTCGGCGAGATTGGCCACTGGAAAGCCGGTGAGCTGTTGTTCGAGACCGGTCTCACCGGTCCCGGCATGTTCGTGGTGCTCGAAGGGCGCGTGAAGGTCTATCAACGCGACGGCATCGGACGCGAAGTGCTGATCAACGAACATGGCGCCGGGCATTTCCTTGCCGAAGTCGGTCAATTGTCGGGACGACCCGCGCTGGTCAACGGCATGGCGCTCGGTTCGGTGGAAGCCTTGCTGATTCCGCCGGAGCGGCTGCGCGCGCTGATCGTCGCCGAAGCGGAACTCGGCGAGCGCATCATGCGCGCGCTGATCCTGCGGCGCGTGTCGCTGATCGAAAAGGGCGCGGGCGGGCCGATCCTGATCGGCAACAGCAGCGACGCCCGGCTCGTCATGCTGCAAGGCTTCCTGTCGCGCAACGGCCATCCGCATTCCGTGATCGACGAACGCGACGAAGACGCGTTGCGTCTGATCGAGCAATTCGCCGCGCAAAAAGAAGACATGCCGCTGGTGATCTGCCCGGACGGCTCGGTGCTGCGTCACCCGAGCATGCCGGAACTCGCCACGTGCCTCGGCTTGCTGCCCGATCTCGACGATGCGCATGTGTACGACGTCGCGATTGTCGGCGCCGGCCCGGCTGGGCTCGCCACCGCGGTGTACGCGGCCTCCGAAGGCCTGTCGGTGATCGTGCTCGACAGCCGCGCGCCAGGCGGCCAGGCCGGCGCGAGTTCGCGGATCGAGAACTACCTCGGCTTTCCGACCGGCATCTCCGGTCAGGCGCTGGCGGGCCGCGCGTTCGTGCAGGCGCAGAAATTCGGCGCGCACGTCGCGATTCCGGTCAACGTGAAGGCGCTGCATTGCGCGGAGCGGCCGCATCGGCTGGAACTGAAGTGCGGCGGGCATATCACGGCGCGCGCCATTGTGATCGCGAGCGGTGCGGTCTACCGGCGCCCGGCGCTCGAAGGGCTCGACCGCTTCGAGGGACGCGGCGTCTACTACTGGGCGTCGCCGGTCGAAGCCAAGCTGTGCAAACGCCAGGAAGTCGTACTCGTGGGCGGTGGCAATTCGGCCGGCCAGGCGATCGTCTATCTGGCGACGCATGCGGCCAAGGTCCACGTACTGATCCGGCGCAGCGGTTTTGAGGCCACCATGTCGCGCTACCTGATCGACCGGATCCGCTCGCTGCCGAATGTGTTCGTGCATCCGAACTCGGAGATCGGCCGGCTGGATGCGGACGAAAGCGGTTTGTCGTCGGTCGCCCTGAAAAAACCGTTGCCCGACGGCACCGATCATTTCGACACGCGCCATCTGTTCCTTTTCACCGGTGCGGACCCGAATACCGACTGGCTGCGTACCTGCGGCGTGGAACTCGACGAGAAAGGCTTCGTGCTGACCGGCACCAGTGCCGACGGCGCCTCGGCCTGCGATCTCGCGACCACGGTCGAGGGTGTGTACGCGATCGGCGACGCCCGCGCCGGCTCGACCAAACGGGTCGCGGCGGCCGTCGGCGAAGGCGCCGCCGTGGTCGCGCAGATCCATCAATTGCTTGCGGTATCGGCGGGAGAAGCGGTCCCGCTGGGCGCCTGAATGATTTCGATGGTTTGAAAATGCCCGCCGGCCTTGCAACCGCCGGCGGGTAACCTGCTGTTACACACACCTTCAACTGGTTGCACCTGCTTGCCTTTCTGTCTCGTAATATTGTCGTCAGCCATTCGACAGGAGACAAGCATGTTCCAACGCGCGATCGTTTTCGCCGCCTTCGGCCTTGCCGCCGCCTGCGCATCGACTGCCGCCTCGGCGCGGGTGGACGTCGGCGTGTTCGTCAACACACCAGGCCCGGTGTACGCAGCGCCGCCGGTCTATGCGCCACCGCCCGTCGTGTATGCGCCCCAACCGGTCTACGGTTACGGCTACCGGGACGACTACTATCGCGGCGGCCACCGCCACTGGCACCACGATCATGGCCGTCATCGCGGCTGGGATCGGCATCACGGCCGCGGGTGGTAAAGGCAAGTTTGGGCGCTTCACGCTACAGTAGCGGCTGCTAATCCAGGCTGGGCCTTGTGTCCGCCCCCATCGCAGTCACTCACTGATCGACGCCCGCGTGAAGACTCTTTCGCTTTCCGCCGCCCGTACCCTGCATCTGGCCGCGCAAGGTTTGCTGACGCCGCCGCGCCGCAAAGCCGTCAAGGCCGACGTGCTCGACACGATCCGCCGCATGGCGCAATTGCAGATCGACACGATTCACGTCGTCGCGCGCAGCCCCTATCTCGTGCTGTTCAGCCGGCTCGGCGCCTATCCGCAGCAATGGCTCGACGAGCTTCTCGCCGAGGGCAAGCTGTTCGAGTACTGGTCACATGAAGCCTGTTTCGTGCCGATCGAAGATTACGGCCTGCTGCGCCATCGCATGCTCGATCCGAGCGGCATGGGCTGGAAATACGCGGCCGAGTGGCACAAGAAATATCGCAAGGACATTGAGAAGCTGCTCGCGCACATTCGCGCGAGTGGTCCCGTGCGCTCCGCGGATTTCGCCCGCGAGGCGGGCAAGGGAAACGGCTGGTGGGACTGGAAGCCGGAGAAACGCCATCTGGAAGTGCTGTTCGCGATCGGTCAATTGATGGTGGCCGAGCGGCGCAATTTTCACCGCGTCTACGATCTGACCGAGCGCGTGCTGCCGGATTGGGACGACGCGCGCGATCTGCCGCCCGCGCACACCGTGACCGAAGCCGTGTTACGCCGCACCTGCCGTGCGCTCGGTGTCGCGCGCGCCGATTGGGTCGCCGACTACTACCGGCTGCCACGACGCCCGTACCGCGACGAACTGCATGCGCTCGCCGACCAGGGCGAACTGATTCCGGTGCAGGTGGAAGGCTGGAAGCAGGACACGTTCGTGCATCGAGACTTCGCCGCGATACTCGACGATGCCGCGAGCGGCAAGCTCTCGTCGACGGTCACTACCGTGTTGTCGCCGTTCGATCCGGTGGTGTGGGATCGCAAGCGCGCGGCGGCGCTGTTCGACTTCGACTACGCGATCGAATGCTATACGCCAGCGGCGAAGCGCAAATATGGTTACTTCGTGTTGCCGCTGCTAAGCCGTGGGCGTCTGGTCGGCCGCGTGGATGCGAAAGCGCACCGGACCCAAGGCGTGTTCGAACTGAAGTCGCTGCACATCGAACCGGGCGTGCGTCTGAGCGCCCGTCTCGCCGGCGATCTGCGCCGCGCGTTGCAACGCTGCGCGGATTGGCACGGCACGCCGCAACTACAAATCACGTCCGCGCCGCCGGAATGGCTCGACGCGTTAATGGTCGACGACGCCTTGGGCGACAGCGTGGCCGCCTGAACGCCCGATCAGCGCCGCACTCAATGCAGTGCCGCCCACGCAATCGACAAGGAAAATACGCCGAGCACGATCGAAGCGCCACGTTGCATCTTCACCGGATTGAGCCAGCTGAGCCTGCCGCTGCCGAGCGCCGCGCCGAACGCGATCCACGCGAGCGCGATCGGCACCAGCAGGCACGCGAACATCAGCATCGAAAAGGCGTAGGCCGGCAGGTGCGCGAAAGCGACAGCCGGAAAGATCGTGCCGGCGAACAGCAAGCCTTTTGGATTGAGCAGCGTCGCCACGAACAACGTGCGCATGCCGCTCGCCCGCTGCGCCGAGTCGGGCAACGCGACTGCCGCGCGCCACATGTCGACGGCGAGATAGGCGATGTACAAGCCGGCCGCCACGCGCAACACCGAGGGCAGCCAGGGCAGCGCATGCGCCGCCTGGACGAGGAAATGCCCCCACACGGAGATCGAGACGAGATAGCCGCCTAGTTCGGCGGCGATCAGCGGTAGTGAGCGCCGCACACCTTGGCGCAAGCCAGCCGCGGCAAGCAGTGTATTGGTGGGGCCGGGTGTGATCAGCACGACGACAATGCCGACGGCCAGCAGCGCGATAGCAGACGCAGAGAGCATAAAAAAGGCGCAATGTTGGAGACAGTGCGCCTTTTTATCATAGACAGCGGCGACGCCGAAATGCAGCGGCCGAATGCGATGATGAATCGCAGCCGCGTTATGCCGTCACCCCAAACAGAAGCAACGGCCGTTCGACATCGGCATGCATGCCGATGCGAATCGCGCCGCTGACCGGCAACGCGCCATCGCCTTTAGTGATCCAGCCTCGCGCGCAGCTCGCGAGCGGCTTCCAGCAGCCCTTCGTAACCCGAACGTGCATGCTCCGGCAGATCGGGATCGCCGACAAACGTGCCGAGCGTTTCGATCAGGCTATACAGGATGCCCTTCGCGGCGCCGGATGCAATGCTGCCCGACGATACCTGCTGATCCACGTGACTGAGCGCTGCGTCGAGGTTTTCCAGATCGGGCCGGTCGCCCGTGGGTGGCTTAGGCGTTACGTCTTGCGTCATGATGAAACTTCGCTCCTGTTGATGCAGCGGTGAACAAGCCATCCTTTCATGTTGTTATATACCGATCGTGCGTTGCCGTCCATTCGTGAACGGGGCGAACGCGATCGGCGTTAAGGCGTCCATCGATACATCAGAATTTTTGCGCGGGCGTCGTCTTCGAGCAGGACGACGTACTCGCCATTGTCGCGTTGCGCCGCGCTGATGCCAAGATACACGTCCACCCAGCCGCTCGTGTTGCCGACGCTCGCGCCCGGCGTCATATAGCCGACGGCCTGGCCGGTGCGCGCGTCGTACACATCCACCTTCTGCGTGTACAGCTCGGCCACGAAGATGTAATTGCCCGCCACCGCGACGCCCACGGTCGTCGTTTGCGGATTGCTTTGTGTGTTCCAGGGCAGCGAAATCGTGTACTGCTGCGTCGGCGTGCCGGAACTCCAATTGTCATAGCGCGCGAGCACCGGGCCGGCCTCTTTCCAATGCGTCGCATCCCATGGAATCGCGCTGGTGAAGCCGGAGATGTACATGGTGTCGGTCGCCGCGATATAAACGATCCGCGCTATCCGCGTGAATGGCTGCGGCATCGCGAACATCTTCGAGCTGGCGTACGTGTAGATCGGATTGCCCGCGGAATCGAGGCCTTGCAGCGGCATTTCGCGGATGCCGCTCAACGGCGTGGCGAGCCAGACATTGCCCGGCGTGTCGACCCACCAGAAGCCGTTGCCGACGGTGCTGCCGGTGGACGGATTGCTGCTGATCTCGCTGGCGTCGACGCTGCCGTTGCCATTGCTGTCGCGCCATAGCCATTCGCCATACGTGGGCTGCGCCGCGGGCCATGTGCCCGGCAGCGGATTTTGCGCGAGCAGGCCCGACGGAATCGCCATTTCACCGTGCGCGGCATCGAAGCGATACACGTTCAGATAATGCGCGCCCGGATCGAGCGTGTAGAGAAACGGCTGGCCGTTGATTCGACGCACCATCGGCTCGCCACGCACGCCGCGCGGCTCGTGAAACGTGGGGTCGTCCGGATAGTCGAAACGGTCGAGCGTGAAACCCGCGTACAACCATTCGTGGCCGACCGGCTGGCTGTAATCGAGCGTGAAGCGCTTCGAGCCTGTGTAGACCGAATTGGGCGTGGCGGGATCGAACGCGGCGCTATCGACGAACGTGAGGCCGTACAAACGCCAATTGAGGGCGTGCGAACTGTACACGTAGCTTTCGAGCACCGCGCCTTGTCCAACCGATGCCGATCCGACCGGTCGCGGCCCTTCGCCGTTCTGCGCGACGTACAGATTGCCCGCGGGATCGACGCCGATGCCCGTCATGCCGTTGAAACGCCAATTGCCGGGCACGCCCTTGACCGCGTGAAAGATGCCGTTGCGCGTGCCGATCGCCGCGGCGGCTTGCGGTTGACCGTTAGCGTCTTTGTTGAAGACAAGAATCTGTTGCGACGGACCGTTGTCCGCGACGAGGATTTGACCCGCCGGCGTGACCGCGATATCAGCCGGCACCGCGCCCGCCGGTAGCGTCAATGTACCGGCAAGCGCGGTGCCGTTAGCTGCATAGTGCTGAATCGTTAGGCTTCCAGAAGAGACACCGCTCATCACCCACAGCGTCGAATCGGTATCCACCGCAACGCGCCCCGGCGATGTCACGTTCCACGAGCGCAAGCGCTGCATCGAATTCGCGTCGAACACGACGATCCGGTTGGCGTAGGTGTCGGCCACATACAGTTCGCTGTCGGTGGCGGCCATGCCGCGAATGCTCGCGTCGTTGCCGGTCGCTACCGTATCGAGCGGCAGAAAACTGTTCTTCGTCGCATTGGCGCTATTGCCAATACCGCCGCTGAACGGCGCGCCAGTCGCCAGATTGGCGAGCGTGCGGCGCGTGATGCCGTACCAGGTCAGGTTGGCTGCCGGATAGTCCGCGCCGACCAGGGCGTTGCTCTCGTTGCCGATCGACATCGCCGCATACAGGTACGTGTGATTGACCGCGACCGCGTCGCCACCGGCCGCGCCCCAGCCATGCGTCGAACCGGCGACGGCGATCTTGTCGCCCGCGCGGTAGGCGGCGATTTCACTGCCGCTTTCGTCCCACGGCGCGTTGGTGTAAACGGTGCCGTCGGCGCCGACGCTGATGGCCTGGATATCCTGCTGCATCCATTTGCCGTCGCCGAAACCAAAGCTATTACCGATCCATGAAGTGGTGTAATTGAGTTGCGATTGCGCGGACGCATTCAGCGGGATAAGACTGTGTAAGATAACAACGGCCACGCCTAGGCGAGAGAACAATGTCACGACGGTATTTCCTTGCAAGGTGCGAAGCGCGCACAGCTGGCGTGTCCGGCGCGCATCCGCAGGCGTGCGGACGAAGCGCAATCGCGCACGCGTAAATGTTGGCGTTTTATCCTCGCATAGAAAAATCGGAAATATATTGATAAAAAATTCGCATTAAATGTTGAATTGTCCAAACAATCCGAAGCGCATAAGCCTGCGCACAAATGCGGTGCTATTTGCTATTTACGCGGATGCGATAAGCGCACCGACGCGCGCCTGCCAGCACATGCTCCTCGCGTTCAATCGAACCGTCTTCGCCGACAATCTCCGCGAAGAGCTGCAACTCCGTGCGGCAAAATCCCTGGCAAGTTCGCGCCGCCGCGCAAATCGGGCAATGGTTTTCTAGCAGCAGCCAGTCGCGTCCGTCTTTGTGCAACTCCGCCATGTAACCCTCGGCGCTGCGAATCTCCGCCAGCTTCGCGAGCCGTGCCTTGAGGCCTTTGACCGGCTTGAGCGCCGCCAGATAGTTCGCGCGCGTTTCCACGGCGCGCTGGTCGATCAACTTGTCGAGTCCCGCTTCGCCAAATAGCTGACGTATCGACCCGAGCAGTTGCACCGTCAATTGCGGATGTGTGTCGGGAAAACGCGCGTTGCCCGCTTCCGTCAAAGCCCAGCTTTGACTCGGCCGCCCAGGTCCCGCTTGCGAAGCCTGACGTCCTTCTATCAATCCGCCGCTCAGCAGTTTCTGGATCTGCTGGCGCGCCGCCTCGACGGTGATGCCGAGTTCACTCGCGATCGACGCCGTCGACAACGGCCCCTGCACCTTCAACAGATTCAGGATGCGATCCACCGGCGCGGCTATCGTCGCAGCGGACGCGACGCCCGGTGAATTTTCCAAGCTTTCGTTTGCATATCTCATTGAGTGCCATTATTATCCAAGCCAATACTTGGATAATAAGCCAGCCTTGCACGGCTGTCCACGACATGAAAAATCTGCAATCGAATGCGCCCGCATGGAGCGATCTTCTCAGTGGCAGCAACGGCTGGCGGGCGTTGGGGCTGGCTGGCGGCGTCGCGCTGCATGCTACCAACGTCTATGTCGCGACGACGATCCTGCCCTCGGTCGTGCACGAGATCGGCGGACTGGAACTGTACGCGTGGAACACCACGCTATTCGTGGTCGCGTCGATTCTGGGTTCGGTGTTGTCGGTGCGTCTGCTTGCGGTGCTCGGCGCGCGCGCCGCGTACTTCAGCGCGCTCGCCGTATTCGCATTGGGCACTGTCGTCTGCGCGAGCGCACCGTCCATGCCGTGGATGCTGGCCGGGCGCACGCTGCAAGGTCTCGGCGGCGGCATACTGCTCGCACTCAGCTATGCGCTGATTCGCGTCGTGTTCGAAGAGCGCCTGTGGCCTCGCGCGATGGGACTGGTGTCGGGCATGTGGGGCGTCGCCACGTTGTGCGGGCCCGCGCTCGGCGGCGTCTTCGCGGAACTCGGCGACTGGCGGCTCGCGTTCTGGGTCTTGCTGCCGGCCATCTTGCTGCTCGCCGTGATCGTGCATCGCGAGGTGGACGGCAAGCACGCGACCGGCGCGGCGGCGCCCGTTCCGTTGCTCAAGGTCGTGCTGCTCAGCGCATCTGTTCTGGTGATTTCGCTTGCCGCCTTGAGCGAGAACATTGTGTGGAACGCCATCGGCGTCGCAGTTGGCCTCGGCTTCGTCTGGCTGCTTGCGAGACTCGAACGCGACAGCACGCGTACGCGCTTATTGCCGAGCGGGTCGTATTCGATTCGCACGCGCATCGGCGGTATTTATGCGTGCATGAGCCTGCTCGGCATCGGCGTGACCAGTGAAATCTTCGTGCCGTATTTCTTGCAGACGATTCATGGCCGCTCGCCGCTCGCGGCCGGCTATCTGACCGCGTTGATGGCGGCCGGCTGGTCGTGCGGATCGGTGTTCAGCGCCGGACGTTCCGCCGTGGCCGCGCAACGCTTGAGCCGCGCGGGTCCGATCGTCGAAGCGCTCGGTCTCGCCGCGCTCGCGTGGCTGATGCCGCAAGCCGACCTGTTCGACAGCGCAGGCGGAACGCTGGCACTGTGCGCGGCGCTCGTCAGCGTTGGACTGGGTGTCGGAATCGGCTGGCCGCATCTGTTGACACGTGTGTTCACCGCCGCGCAATCCGGCGAGGAGAACCTCGCATCGCTCTCTATCACCACCATTCAACTCTTCGCGATGGCGCTCGGTTCGGCGCTCGCCGGCCTCGTCGCGAACGGCGCGGGTCTCACCACGCTGCCCGCGCAGCGCGGCGCGCAACAGACCGCCGCATGGCTGTTCGCGATCTTTGCGATTGCGCCGCTGCTCGCGGCGGGATTGATACGCCAGCAGCCGCGCTCAACCGGAGAAGCATCGTGATAGATCGCGTGCAGGCCATGCGGATTTTCGTACGCATCGTCGATACGAGCAGCTTCACGCGCGCCGCGGAATCGCTCGAAGTGCCGCGTGCCACCGCGACGACCACCGTGCAGGCGCTCGAGTCGCTGCTCGGTGTGCAACTGTTGGTGCGCACGACGCGCAAAGTCACGCTGACCGCCGAAGGCGCCGCTTATTACGAACGCTGCGCGCAGATTCTCGCGGCGATCGAAGAAGTCGAATCGGGTCTTTTCAACCAGCCTGAAAATTTGCGCGGCCGCTTGCGCGTGGCCATGCCGGGCATGATTGCGGCGTCGATCGTGGTACCTGCATTGGCCTCGTTTCATGCGCAGCATCCGCATGTGGAACTGGCGCTCGGCGTGCATCATCGCTCGCTCGATCTGGTCGGGGAGAGCGTGGATTGCAACATCGAGTTAGGCGAGTTACCGGACTCACGCCTGCTCGCGCGCCGGCTCGGTTCGATCGAACGCGTGACCTGCGCGAGCCCTGTGTATCTCGCACGATTCGGCGAGCCGCGCCATCTCGACGATCTCTCGGATCACGTCGCCGTGCACTGGCTGTCGACGCAAACCGGCCGCCGCATGGACTTCGACTTCAGCGTGGCGGCGCGAGCGAGCAAGGTGAAGCTGGACAGCTTCATCCAGGTGAACGACGAACACACTTACCTCGCCTGCGGACTCGAAGGCCTCGGCTTGATTCAGCCTGGGCGCGCGGTTGCCGCGCCGTACCTTGCGTCGGGAAAGTTGTTCGAAGTGTTGCCGAAGTGCAGGCCCGCGCCGGTGCCCGTTTCGGTGACGTATGTGAAGAGCCGCCAGATTTCGCCACGCGTGCGCGCTTTCGTCGACTGGCTCGTCGAGATATTCGAAAGCGCGCCCGGCATGGTGAGAACGGCCACCGCGCCGCCGGCCGATTCATCGCCGTGGCCGGTGCTCGATTCGACTCGCGACGCCGCGCTCACGCCGTTTTGTTGACTACCCCAGTATCACACGTGCTCAGCGGCTGCAGCTTGCGCGGCCGCCGCTTCCGCCGCGGCGACAGCAGGCGACACGATCGCCGGCTGACCCGTCTGCCGACGTGAGCGGCCCGAGCTCAGATAGTCCGCAATCGAATCCTGCGTGACTTCGCCGACATAACGGCCGTCGCCATCCAGCACCGGCATCCATGACGAATTGAACTGGTACATCTTCGACAGCACGATGCGCAGATGCTCGTCCGCGCTGACCGTCGCCTTGAATGCAGTCAGATGATCGCCGCACACACCCTGGCCCGCGCGCGCCGAGCGGCGCGTCACATAGCCCAGCGCTTGCTGCTTGCCATCGACGATGGTCAGATAGCGGCTGTCGCTGTCGTCCATCATCTGGAATGCGCGCGCGACCGGCATGTCGGCATGCGCGGTTTCCGGCTGGGTGGCGGCGTCGCCGGCCTTCACTAGCAAGAGGCGTTTCAACGTGCTGTCCTGACCGACGAACGCGCCGACGAACTCGTCGCGCGGATGCGCCAGCAGCGTATCCGGATGATCGTATTGCACCAGTTGACCCCGGCGGAATACGGCGACGCGGTCGCCAAGCTTGATCGCCTCGTCGATGTCATGGCTCACCATGATCACCGTCTTGTTCAGCTGACGCTGCATCTGGAAGAACTCGTTCTGAATCGACTCGCGATTGATCGGGTCGACCGCGCCGAACGGCTCGTCCATCAGCAGCACCGGCGGATCGGCGGCCAATGCGCGAATCACGCCGATACGCTGTTGCTGGCCGCCCGAAAGTTCACGCGGATAGCGCTTCAGATACTGCTTCGGATCGAGCGCGACCATCGACATCAACTCCGTGGCCCGTTCGCGGCAACGCTTCTTGTCCCAGCCGAGCAGGCGCGGCACGACCGTGATGTTCTCCTCGATCGTCATGTTCGGAAACAGGCCGATCTGCTGGATCACATAGCCGATGTGACGGCGCAATTCGACTTCGTTCAGACCTGAAGTGTCCTCGCCGTTGATCAGCACGCGGCCCGAAGTCGGCGCGATCAGACGGTTGATCATCTTCAACGTGGTGGTCTTGCCGCAGCCCGACGGGCCGAGAAACACGCAGATTTCGCCTTCGCCGACAGTCAGGCTCACCGAGTCGACTGCCTTCACCTGCTGGCCGTCCTTCTGCGTAAACGTCTTGGTCAGTTTGTCGAGTTCGATCATGTCTTTTGTACTCCCTTCGGGGTCAGCAAGCGTTGCAGCGCTTGCAGCAGCAGGTCGGCGACGATCGCGAGCAAGCTCACGAGCACGGCGCCCACCAACAGTTTCATCATGTTGCTCTGGCCGATCGCGCGGATGATCAGCGTGCCGAGACCGCCCGCGCCGATCACCGCGGCGATCGTCATCACGCCGATGTTCATCACCACGGCCGTGCGCACGCCGCCGAGAATCACCGGCACGGCGAGCGGCAAATCGACGAGCCGCAGCCGTTGCCACACCGTCATGCCGATACCGATGCCCGCTTCCTTGATGCCGGCGTCGACATTGCGCAGCGCGAGGTAGGTGTTGCGCATGATCGGCAGCAGCGAATAGAGGAACACGGCGGTGATCGCCGGCACTGCGCCAATGCCTTGGCCGAAGCGCGAGAACACCGGAATCATCAAGCCGAACAGTGCGATGGACGGCAAGGTCAGCACCACCGTTGCAATGCTCAGCAGCGGCGCGGCGAGCCACTCGTGCCGATTGATAAGGATACCCAAGGGTACGCCGACGGCAATCGCGCAACCCACCGCGATTCCCACCAGCCACACGTGTTGCGCGGTGAGTTGCAGCAATTCAGGCCAGTTGGCCGATAGATAGTCGAATACAGTCATAAAGAAGATCTCCGCTCAGGGCAGCTTGTGCGTGCGCAGGAATTCCGCCGCGACTTCGCGCACCGGCTTGCCGTCGATGTCGACCTGCTTGTTCATTTCCAGCATCGTGTCGTTGTTCAGCGCGTCGGACAACGCGTTCAATTGCGGCGCGAGTTGCGGGTTCTGGTCGAGCGTCGTCTTGCGCACCACCGGCGTGGCGTTGTATGCGGGGAAGTAGTGGCGGTCGTCTTCGAGCGGCACGATGTTGAAGCCCTTCACGCGGCCGTCCGTCGTGTAGATCAACCCGATCGGCACCTGGTTGTTATGCAGCGCCGTGTAGACGAGGCCCGGATCCATCTGCCGCGTTTCCGCGCGGCTGAACTGCATGCCGTACGCGGCTTCGAGCGGCTTCAGGCCGTCCGGGCGATTGGCGAACTCCGCATCCATCGCAAACACGTGTTTCTTTTTCGGCTCCGCCGCCATCTTCGCGGCGAGTTGCGAAATCGTGCGGATGCCGGTTTGCTGCGCCACTTGTTGCGGCAGACCGAGTGCGTACGTGTTGTTCAGCGGCGAGCAATCGAGCCACACGAGGCCACGTTTCGCATCGAGCGCTTTCACGCGTTCGTACATCGTCTTCGGATCGAGCTTTTCAGTGATCTTGTTGTAGACGATCGCGGCGGTGCCCGTGTATTCCCACGTGATATCGACCTGGCCGTTCTCCTGCGCGCTGCGCAACAGCGTGCTGCCGAGGCCGGTGCGGGCGTCGATCGTGTAGCCCTTCGCGTGCAGGTATTGCGACGTGATCTCGGTAAGAACGTATTGCTCGGTGAAATTTTTGCCGCCGAGTACGAGCGTCGCCGCGCTCGCCTGAAGACTCGTGAAGAGCAATGCGCCGGCGGCGAGCCAGCGGCTGCGTTTGAACAGATTCGTCATGCCGTCACCCCGCGTCGCGCGAGCAGGTAGCGGCTGCCGCCCGAGACGATGCCGTCCAGCACGAGCGCGAGGATCGCGGTGGCCGCCGCGCCGAGCAAAAGCTGCTGCTGGTTGTTCAGATAGATGCCCGGAAAAATCAGCGTGCCGAGACTGTCCGCGCCGATCAGATAGGCGAGCGGCGCGCTGCCCACGTTGATCGCGAGCGCCGTGCGCACGCCGCCGATGATAATCGGCATGGCATTAGGCAACTCCACGCGCAACAACGACTGCCAGCCCGTCATGCCGAGACCGCGAGCCGCTTCGCGCAGCGCGGGCGAGACGTTCTTCATGCCTTCGTAGGCATTGCGCGTGATGGGCAGCAACGACGCGAGAAACAGCGCGACGAGCGCCGGAATATCGCCGATGCCGAAGATGCCGAGCGCGATCGCCAGCACGGCCAGCGAGGGAATCGTGTTGCCGATGTTGAAGATCTGCATGAAGCGTTCGGCGTGACGCGCGAGCGACGGGCGGCTCAGCAATACGCCGGCGGGAATGCCGACCAGCAGCGCGAGCGCCATGGAGTACCCGACGAGCAGCAGGTGCCGTTTGGTGTAGTAGACGAGATCGGGCGCGTACTGATGCAGCGCGCTGGGGTCGATCGCGCGGCACAGCAACGCGACGACGACACCGATGGCTACAAGACTGCCGATCAGTCTGGCAGGACGTTGAATCATGAAGATGCGCCTCCTTGTTCGAGCGACGCGCGGAAATAGCCACGCCGCACAGGCGTCGTGATGACGCTGCGAATGGGAAGTTCGGGACGCGGCAGATGCCGCGAGGTGAACCGAGTGGCGCCGGGGGTTTGTTTTTGCCCGGCGCGAAGGCGGTGTGATTTCGCCTTCGGTGGCGGACCAGTCAGCAAAACTGGTGCCAGATCCATCGATAATATTGGGCAGCAGCGCTGGGTTGCTTGTCCGACGGGCTTTGAGGCCCCTCTTGAATGCCGGGTTTTCAACCGGCGTCAGAGCGGATGCAAAGTGCTGCTAGTTTGCATCGAACCCCTTCTAACTGGGCCTATCTAGCTGCGATTTCGCGGTTAGGGTGCTGCGATTATACGGGTGATGGGTGGGTTCGTCTACCCATGTGGTTAATGCGGAGGTGATGGAGAGGGAGCCAGCTTTGATTTTTGCTTGATTTCCGCACTCCCGGAAAAGCTCACCGGAGCTTTTCTCAGCCGCCTTCCAGGCTCCCGAAAATACTCACCTCAATCGCCCGCAGGTGCGGCCGTGCCAATCTGAACCATCACCGTTGATAAAGAGACGCGTTGGCAAACGGTGACTCTCCAGCACTCTCGGCACGGCGGCCGATTAGCGCGCCGCCTCGCCGGGAAAACGTCCCTCAGGAAGTCCGCACTCGCCGCACGAAGATACGCCGCGTGAGATCGAATGCCACCAGATTGCCGGCCACCACCAGCAACAGTCCGACCACGGCCAGCGCGGACCACTGATAGCCTTCGAACACCGTCGACACCGCCAGCGCCACGATCGGAAACAATACCGTGCAGTAAGCAGCCCGCTCGGGTCC
The DNA here is from genome assembly GCF_046027915.1 of Paraburkholderia sp. RL17-347-BIC-D. Lineage (NCBI taxonomy): Bacteria > Pseudomonadati > Pseudomonadota > Betaproteobacteria > Burkholderiales > Burkholderiaceae > Paraburkholderia > Paraburkholderia sp. RL17-347-BIC-D. The sequence goes on along the minus strand of NZ_JARESS010000007.1, from coordinate 195,817 downwards.
AATGCGCCCGACCAGCATCAGATAAGCCGTAAAGCCGATCACCGAGCCGAAAATCGCGAGATAAGCGAGCGCGCCAAGATAACGCGCGGACGGCTCGACGGCGAACGAAAAGCCGGCCAATACGCTTCCCACCGTCAAGACGCCGGCGCCGATCAGCATCGCCCAGCTATTCGTGGCGAACGGGTGCAGACCCATCGATTGCATGCGGCTCGACAACAGGTTGCCGGCCGAAAAGCACAGGGTTCCAAGAAACGCGATCCCAAGCCCGAACCACGCGGCGTGATCGCCGAGGTGTCCCGTCATCTGCTGCACGAACAGACACACGATACCGACGAGCCCTAACGCCGCACCGGCAATCGCCGTGGGTTGCAACGGCCGGCCCATGAAGAGACGGCCGTTGATCGAATTCAGCAGCGGCGCGGTCGAAAACACCACCGCCACCAGGCCGCTCGGCACCACCTGTTCCGCGTAGTAGAAGCACAGAAAGTTCAGACAGAAGAGCGCCAATCCTTGCGCGACCAGGAATCGCCATGCGGCGCGCGGCGGCCAGATCGGCCGGCGCATGATACGCAGCAACGCGAACAGCACCAGCGCCGCGATCCAGAAACGCCATGCAATGGACACCGGCGGCGGCACCGCCCCCAGTTGCCATTTGATCGCGATCCATGTGGTGCCCCAAATCAAAACGGTGGCGGCATAGAGGGACAAATTCATGGTCAGGCCTGCAGCAGCAAATACGGAAGCCCACTATGACCCAGCCAGACCGGCCGCACTTGTCCAGGATTGCGCACTTTTTCGGAGTGGCAAGCCGCCGCGCGTGGGCGGCCGTATACTGACGCTTATTCAGTCATGACAAGTATTTCGCCCGCTTCGTGAACGACAGACCGCCCGCCGCCGTGACGCATCCCACCGAATCGCCGTTCGGCCTTCAGTCGGTGTGTCACACGCTGAGCAGCGCCAACGCGAATCTGGACCGCTTCGCGTGGCTCGGCGACCGGCTGGCCATCGCCGTCTGGACTCGCGACACGGAAGAAGCCGAGACCGTCTACGATCGGCCCGGCCATCACACGTTGTCGTGTTATCTGGACGGCGGCTATCGCACCGAGCGTCAGAAAATGCCGGGGCATTACGGCGCGCCGTCGCGGCTCTGTGCGCTGCCCGGCGACCACGAATCACGCTGGTGGGTGCGCGGCCACATGCATTTCATGCACCTGTACTTCCTTCCGGAGCACTTCACGCAGCGTGCGGTTCAGGAACTCGACCTCGAGCCGCGCGAACTGACGCTCGCCGATCGCACGTATTTCGAAGACGCCCGCATCGCCACGTTGTGTCAATCGCTTGCGAACGAAGACTGGCAGGGTCCCGACGGTTTGCTGCGCACCAATGAGACCGCGCATCAAGTGCTGAGTCTGCTGTTGCGCGCGCAAGGCGTGCGCCGCACGCATGCGTCGCTCAAAGGCGGATTGTCGGTCGCGACTCGCCGGCGGCTGCACGACTATATCGAAAGCCATCTTTCGCAGACGCTCACACTCGGCGAGCTGGCCGGCGTAGCGGCGTTGTCGGAATTTCATCTTGCGCGCATGTTCCGCACCTCGTTCGGACTGCCGCCCGCCGCGTGGATCGCGCAGCAGCGGCTCGAACGCGCCCGCACGCTATTGCGCTCCACGGCGCTGCCGCTCGCGCAGGTCGCCGAGCAATGCGGCTATGCCAACGCCAGCCATTTCAGCCACCGTTTCCGCGAGAGCGTCGGCGTGGCGCCGACCGCGTATCGGCAGGCTATCGCCGCCTGAGCGCGAGCCGGCGCGTTCTGCGCTACTGCTGCTACTGCTGCTACTGCTGCTACTACATTTACTGCAACGCCATCGCCAGCACGCGCGCCACATGGATCGCGTCGACGCCGGCGCCGTCGTGAATCTGATGCCGGCAACTCGTGCCGTCCGCGACCATGAGCGTGTTGCCATCCATCTTGCGCACCGCCGGCAGCAGCGACAGTTCCGCCATCGCCCGCGACGTCGCGTAATGCTCGGCCTCATAGCCGAAACTGCCCGCCATCCCGCAGCACGACGACTCCACCGTGGATACCTTCAATTCAGGAATCCATTTCAATACGGTTTGCACGGGCGTGAAGGCGTCGAAGGCCTTTTGATGGCAATGGCCATGCACCAACGCCTGTTGTTTGGCCAACGGCTTCAATGCGAGCTGCAAACGTCCGGCCTTTTCCTCGCGCACCAGAAACTCTTCGAATAGGAGCGCCTGCTTCGCCAGCCGCTGCGCTTCATCGCCAAAGCCGTAGTGCAGGAACTCATCGCGCAACGACAGCAAGCACGACGGCTCCAACCCGACGATCGGCACGCCGCGCTCCACGAATGGCTTGAACAGATCGAGCATGCGCCGCGCTTCCTGCTTCGCTTCATCGACGAGACCCGCCGCGAGGAACGTGCGGCCGCAGCACACGGGCCGCTCACCCTGGCGCGTATTGAAGTGCACTGTGTAACCCGCTGCCTCCAGCACCCGCTGCGCAGCGCGCGCGTTTTCCGGCTCCATGTTGTTGTTGAACGTGTCGACGAACAGCAGCACCTCTTTCAGCGCGGCACCTTGTGTCGCCCTGCCCGCCACCGCATCAACCAGGAACGACTTCTTGAAGCGCGGCAAGCTCCGCTCGGGCGCGAAGCCCACGGACCGCTTGAACCACGCGGACAGCACCGGCACGTTATCGGCGAGCGCCATCAAGCCCGGCATGCGGCTCGCTGTCGACGCATAGCGCGGCATAAAAGCCACCAGCTTGTCACGCAGACGCAGTCCGTGACGCTTGACGCGCGCCGCCCGCGCCTCGATCTTGAACTTCGCCATATCGACGCCTGTCGGGCAATCGCGCTTGCAGCCCTTGCAGGAGACGCACAGATCGAGCGTCTCCTTCACGTCGTCGCTCGCGAGACCCGCTTCGCCGAGTTGACCGGAAATCGCGAGGCGCAATGTATTCGCGCGTCCGCGTGTGACGTGCTGTTCATCCTTCGTCACGCGGTAGCTCGGGCACATGGTGCCCGCGTCGAACTTGCGGCAGTGGCCGTTGTTATTGCACATCTCGACGGCCTTCGCGAGACCGCCGGACAGATCGTTGCCACTGCCCGGCAAGGTCTCCTGTCCTGTCAGCGGATCGCGTTCGACATTCCATGCGGACCAGTCGAGCGCCGTTTCGATGCGATGTTCCTTGTAGCCCGGTGCGAAGCGGAAATTGTGCGCGTCGTCCATCTTCGGCGGACGCACGATTTTGTCGGGATTGAAGCGGTTGTCCGGATCAAACAGCGCCTTGATCTCGCTGAACGCCTGATTCAGGCGCGGGCCATATTGCCACGCGACCCATTCGCCGCGGCACAGTCCGTCGCCGTGTTCGCCCGAATAGGCGCCCTTGTACTCGCGCACGAGTGCAGCGGCTTCCTCGGCGATCGCGCGCATCTTGACCGCGCCGTCGCGCCGCATGTCGAGAATCGGCCGCACGTGCAGCGTGCCGACGCTCGCGTGTGCATACCAGGTGCCTTCCGTGCCGTTTCGATGGAACACTTCGGTCAGGCGGCTCGTGTATTCGGCCAGATGTTCGAGCGGCACCGCACAATCTTCAATGAAGGACACCGGCTTGCCGTCGCCCTTCATGCTCATCATGATATTGAGCCCGGCCTTGCGCACTTCCCAAAGCGCTTTCTGTTCGTTCGCGTCCGGCATCTCGACGACCGAATCGGGCAAGCCGAGGTCTGCCATCAGTTCCGTGAGTTGCTTGAGCGACGCGAGTTGAGCGTCGCGGTCCTCGCCCGCGAACTCCACCAGCAGAATGGCTTGTGGCTCACCGACCAGCGCCTTGCCGATCACCGGACGAAACGCCGGATTGCCCATCGCCAGATCGATCATCGTGCGATCGACCAGCTCCACCGCCACCGGCTTCAACTTGACGATGTGCTGCGTCAGCTCCATCGACTGCCAGAAGGTCGGGAAGTTGACCACGCCGAGCGTTTTATACGCGGGCAGTGGCGCGAGCCTGAGCGTCAATTGCCGGCTGAACGCTAGCGTGCCCTCCGAGCCGACCAGCAGATGCGCGAGATTCGCGACGCCGTCGTCGGTATAAGCGCGCGGATTCTGGCAATCGAACACGTCGATGTTGTAGCCCGCCACGCGGCGCAAGACCTTCGGCACGCGCGCCACGATCTCGTCGCGCTCGCGTTCGGCGATCTGCTTCACGCCCGCGAGTATCTGCTGCAAGCGCGCGCCTTGCGGCGCCTCGCGTAACGAGGCGAAACGCGCTTCGCTGCCGTCGGCGAGAATCGCGTCGATCGCGTCGACGTTGTGCACCATGTTGCCGTATTCGATCGAGCGCGAGCCGCAAGAATTATTGCCGGCCATGCCGCCGATCGTGCATTGGGCGGCCGTCGAAACGTCCACCGGAAACCAGAGACCGTGCGGTTTGAGCCACGCGTTCAGATGATCCAGCACGACGCCCGGTTCGACCGTCACCGTGCGCGCTTCGGCATCGAAGGCGACGATGTTGTTCAACCACTTGCTCGTGTCGATCACCAGTGCTTCGCCGACCGTCTGGCCGCATTGGCTCGTGCCCGCGCCGCGCGCGAGCAGCGGCACTTTCTCGCTGCGCGCGATTTCCAGTGCAATGCGCAGATCGTCCTGGTCGCGCGGCACCACCACGCCGATCGGCGTGATCTGGTAGATCGACGCGTCGGTCGCGTAACGGCCGCGGCTCGCCGCATCGAACAGCACGTCGCCGCGCAGTGATTTGCGCAGATGCTGCGCGAGCGGACTCGTCAGGCGCGCGGCGGATGGAACCAGATGGATCGGCTTGACGAGTAAAGCGGAAGTGGGGTTCGTCATATCGTCGGCCTATGGCAAAAACAGGGAAGCGGCTAGTACAGGGTGAGGCTGACCGGCGCGAGTCCTTCAATGCGCCCGCTCGCCGTGCCCGCCGTCTGCGGAAAGAACATGCCGGTGTAGGAGCCGGCTGTGACGACCATCTCCGGCGTCACCGCAATGCCGTGCGATGTGGCGTGATTGACGAGCCACGTCAGCAGGCGTCGCGGATCGCCGGCAGGATTGGCGGGCGTGGTTTTAACCACATCGTTTCCGTCGAAATTGAAATGCAGCGACGGCGCCACGAACGGAAAATCCTCGCGATACGGCGTGAATTCGCCCACGATCAGCGCGCCGTGGTTCTGCAAATCCGCGAGTTGGGCGAGCTTGTCGACAGCGGGCCATTCGGCGTAGCGGCTCGCCACGATTTCGATGGTCGCGCCGATCGAACCGATGCTCGCCAGCACTTCAGCCTCGCTATACGGCGTGGTGGAAACGTCGAAACGCCGTCCGAAGCGAAACGCGATTTCCAGTTCAAGGCCCAACGGCGCGAAGACTTCGCGCGGCAAACGCGCACCATCGGCATGCAAGTCGAGGTCGGGCAACGGCGCACCCTGGATCGGACCGCTCTCGGACTTCGCGCCGATCTTCCAGCCGGCGATCCGCGCACCGCATGCGTCCAGGATTTCGTGCTGGATCGCATACGCCGCGGCGGCGTCAGCAGGTGTTTGCTCCGGCGACAACGTGTCGAGCGTGGCGTGATTGCGGCGTGCATCGGCGAGAAGCCGGCTGAGTGCTGTCGTCATAGTGTCGTGTCGTGAGGCGGAAAGATGGAACGGTGTAGCGCGCTCAAACGCCCATGCCGGTAGGAAGATGCGCTTTATCGGCTGCGTTGAGCGCGAACTTGCTTTCCGGCTGCATGCGGAACGCGAGCACCACGCCGATCGCCATCAACAGCATGCTGCCGACGAACGGCAATTCCCAGCTACCGAAGTAGTCGATCAGGAAACCGCCGACCACCGGCGAGATGATCGCGGCCAGTGCCGAGCCGGTGTTCATCATGCCGCTTGCGGTGCCCGAGTACTCCGGCGCGATGTCCATCGGAATCGCCCACATCGGCCCGATCGTCATTTCGGCAAAGAAGAAGCCGGACGCGAGACACGCCATCGACAGATACAGGCTGTGCGTGAACATCAGCGGAATCAGCGAGAGCAGGCAGAAGAACATGCAGACCGACACCATCCAGCTACGTGCGCGTTTCAGGCTGCCGGTGCGCGTGAAGATCGAATCGGTCACGATGCCGCCGAGCGTGTCGCCGATCACGCCGGCGAAGAACACCACCGAAGCGAAGATTGCCGACTTCTGAAGTTGCAGGTGATAGCTGTGCAGAAAGTATTGCGGAATCCAGCTCAGGAACAGCCACAACGTCCAGCCATAGCAGAAGTACACGATCGTGACCGGCCACATGCGGCGAAACAGTTTGCCCCACGGCACGCCGGCGACTTTCGGCTTCGGCGCGGGCAGCGCGGTGAGCTCGTCGTTCGTGATACGCGGATGATCTTTCGGATGTTCGGTGAAGGTGATCGCCCACACGGCGACCCACAACAAGCTGAACACGCCGCAGATATAGAACGACTCGCGCCAGCCCCAGGTCGCCATGACGAGCACGATCAGGCCGGGCGCCACCGCATTGCCGATCCGCGAGGCCGCATGCGTGATGCCCTGCGCGAAGCCGCGTTTTTCCTTGGCGACCCAGCGCGCCATCGCGGAAGTGGCGGCGGGAAACGTCGCGCCCTCGCCGAAGCCGAGCAGCACGCGCGCGGCCAGCAGAGAAACCAGGCCGCCGGCAAAACCCGTCAGCAAAGTCGCGACGCCCCAGATGGCGCCGCAAAAAATCAACGTGCGTTTCGCGCCGAAGCGATCACTGACCCACCCGCCGATGATCTGGAAGATCAGATACGGATACGCGAAGGCCGAGAACACCAGGCCGACTTCCGTATGCGAGAGATGGAATTCCTTGCCGAAACCCGCCGCCGCGGTGCTGACGTTGACGCGGTCGAGGTAGGTGATGAAGTACATGATGCAGAGCATCACTAGAACGATACTGGTCGCACTGGTCACACGAAACCGCTTCATCGTCTCTCTCCATTGCATGTGTCGACGGCGGGCCTGAGATGGCGCGCTGCGTCGTTGCCCGGCAGCGGCTTGCGCCGCGGGACCATCGCATTAGTTCGGGCCGCGTTCTGTGCGCGGCTTCCTTCGTCAGGGAAGTCCCTTTTTTGCGAGCCGTTGGTTGCGCCTCGTGTCCTCAGGCCGCGGCTTTCAGGCCCGAGGCTTGGGTCGGCTGGCTCAACCATTCCATAGCGGCAGGCATGCCGCTTTCCTTGAGCGGCACGCCCGCGAGCCGCAGACCCATTTCGCAGCCGGCCAGCGTGGCCAGCAGCATCAGGTCGTTGCAGTCGCCGAGATGGCCGATGCGGAACATGCGGCCTTTCATCTTGCCGAGGCCCGTGCCAAGCGACATGTCGAAGCGTTCGTAGATGAGCTTGCGCACCGCATCGGCATCGATGCCGTCGGGCATCATCACGCCTGTGAGCACCGGGCTGTACACCGACGGATCGGCGCACTGAATCTCCAGGCCCCACGCACGCACCGCGCGACGGGTCGCTTCGGCGAGACGTTCGTGACGGGCGAACACGTTGTCGAGCCCTTCGCCGAGAATCATCTCGAGCGCTTCATTGAGTCCGTAAAGCAGGTTCGTGTTCGGCGTGTACGGCCAGTAACCGGTCTTGTTCATCTCGACGATGTCAGTCCAGTCCCAGAAGCTGCGCGGCAGTTTTGCCTGCTTGCTGGCGGCCACGGCTTTCGGCGAGATCGCGTTGAAGCTGATGCCGGGCGGCAGCATCAAACCTTTTTGCGAGCCCGAGACGGTGACGTCGACGCCCCATTCGTCGTGACGATAGTCGGCGCACGCGAGGCCTGAGATCGTGTCGACCAGCAGCAAGGCCGGATGACCCGCTGCGTCGATTGCGCGACGCACGGCGGCGATATCGGAGGTCACGCCCGTGGACGTTTCGTTGTGCACCACGCACACCGCCTTGATCGCGTGCTGCGTGTCGGCGCGCAGACGCTCCTCGATCATTTGCGGCTGCACGCCGCGACGCCAGCCTTCGATGCCCGGCAGGCCGAGAAACTCCGGCTTCAGACCGAGGCTTTCCGCCATCTTTTTCCACAGCGTGGCGAAGTGGCCGGTTTCGAACATCAGCACGTGGTCGCCGGGGCTCAACGTGTTCGAGAGCGCCGCTTCCCAGGCGCCCGTGCCCGAGGCCGGGTAAATCACCACGGGTTGCTGCGTCTTGAAGATTTTCTTGATGCCGTCGAGCACCTTCAGACCGAGTTCGCCGAACTCCGGACCGCGGTGGTCGATGGTCGGGTAGCTCATTGCCCGGAGGATACGGTCGGGCACCGGGCTCGGACCCGGAATCTGCAAAAAGTGACGGCCAGCGGGGTGAAAGTCTAGCTTGAGCATTGGGCTCCTCCGATTGAATTTTGCATTCAAAAAACTATATCAGACGAATCCTGACGATCCCAAGGTGAAAATTGCCCACTGGCACCGGTGTTTACCCGCGCTATTAACTAATCTTTCAGCTTCCTATAAAATCCGAGCTAATGAGATGTTGAGGGCTTTTGTATGCAAAATTCGGATTTCGAGGCCGGCGTCGCCACTTCCCCGCTGATGCCGAAGGTCGAGCGGCAGCGCTTGCACGACACGGTGGTGGAGCACATTCGGCGCTTCATCGTCGAAGGCGTGCTCGAGCCGGGCAAGAAATTGAACGAGCGCGAGTTGTGCGAAACGCTCGGTATCTCACGCACGCCGCTGCGCGAGGCGCTGAAGGTGTTGGCCGCGGAAGGGTTGATCGAGATTTCGCCGAATCGTGGCGCGTCGGTGTCGAAGATGTCGGAGGCTGAATTGCGCGAGACCTTCGAATTGATGAGTGGTCTCGAAGCTTTTTCCGGCGAACTGGCGGCCGAGCGGATGACGGCTGCTGAACTCGCCGAGATCAAGGCGCTGCATTACGCGATGCTCGCGTGCCGTACGCAGAACGATCTGGCCGGGTACTACAGCCGCAATCAGGCGATTCACGACAAGATCAATGAGGCGGCCAGGAACTCGGCTCTGCGGCAGACTTATGTCGCGGTGAATCGGCGCTTGCAGGCGCTCAGGTTTCGGTCGAATTTCCAGATTCCGAAGTGGGATAGCGCGATTCATGATCACGACGAGATGCTGAAGGCACTTGAAGCGCGGGATGGTAAGAAGCTGAGTGCGATTCTTCGGCAGCATCTGCTTGATAAGCGCGATGCGGTTTTGCAGGTGCAGTCGCGGGAAGCGGTGGCTGCGTCGCCGTTGAAGACTTGAGTTGAGTTAAGGGATCTAAGTGACATTTGCTTTCGGCGTCGGCGTGGTCTGCATGTCCGCGCCGAAGGCAAAACTTGTCCACCTAAAATGTTGGCAAGCCTGTGCACAACCTTCTTACATCCCAGCCAAGTGGTTGATGCGATGGAGGTATCGACCTGCGGTTCATGCGTGAGCACCGGTCGGCACTTTGCGGGCGGATCCGCTGGAAACGCGTTCCGTCGACATGCGGTTCGACGCGAACTGCCAGTTATCCCCACAAATGTTCGCAAAGCTGTGGACAAATCACACCATGTGATAAACAGCCCGCCGCATAAGGCTTTGCGGGCGGGGCACGGGGAAAATTCCGTCCCCCGCGCACCCTCAAACATCCATTCCCCCACGTTTCCCCATACGCTGCGGTGCGGGGAAACCTTCGCCCCCCCACCGGGGGACTGCCCTACATATTAGACATGTGTCTCGTTTGAGATTCAAGCTAACAGCGGTCCCTCGCGGGGACTTACAAGGCGCTTGCCTTGTTTAAAGTTCGAACAGGTGGAACTGCCGATGCTGCGGTGCACGCGGTGTGGGTAACGGTACGCGCGTTCCCCGCGGTGAATGGTGATAGGGGCTACAGGTCCCAGCGCTGGCTGTCGGTTGTGACCAGCCAGAGTACGCGGCAGCAGGTATCTTCCCCTAGCACAGGTATGTTATTGAAGCTGCACGTGCCGTACGTGACGCCAGCACGCCATACCCCAGCTCGTCGCTCAACGCGCGCTTATGTTCAGGGTGAAGAACCAGCTCCGCAGGTTCCTCCCCTTCATGCTCTTTCAGATAGTGGTAAAGCCGTCCACGATGAAGGCACAGGCGCTCATGCCTGGCCGGAAACTCAAGGTCATGAATCACACCCCATGATTTCCGCGGGCTCAGGCCGTCGCTTCTGCCGGTGCGCGCCTGACCGCCTTGGGCGCGTGCTTGCGCGCCTGCCACAGATCGTAGTCAAGCTGCATCCCCAGCCACAGATCAGCTCGCCCTCCACGCTCCACACCAAGCCATTGCTCAATGCGCAGCGCCATTTCAGGGGTGATCGCTGCATGCTCATTCAGAAGCCGCGAAAGCATAACCCGCGACACACCAAGCTGGCTCGCCGCCTCAGTGACACTCAGATTCAGCGCGGGCAGAACGTCCTCGCGCAGAATTGCCGCAGGATGCGGCGGATTAAACATACCAGTCATAGCTTTCTTCACTATGCGAACCCGATCGACGCCATGCTTCAGCGCCGGAGTATGGAAATTGCTAATGGTAATCTTCGTAATCGACAAGGATTGCGTCCTCGCCGTCAAACTCGAATGTCAGTCTCCAGTTACCATTGACCTGAGCAGACCAGCACGCTTTTCGTTTTCCCTCTAGTTCGTGCAACCCCCAGCCGGGTTGGTTCATATCGTCCGGCGATTTCGCCCTGTTCAGTGCAGTCAGTAAACGACCCAGCTTCGATGCGTGCCACGCCTGGATACCCGCTTTGGTACCGGTCGAGAAAAAGCGCTCCACACCCTTGTGCTTGAAAGATTTGATCATTTGTCATAGCTTCAACGCCACGCCAACCCGTCGCGACAGTTACAACCCCGATCTGAACAACACTATAAACTGTAAATTAACACTTTACAAATAAGCGCACACCACCGTACTTCGCTATCCGTACGTGCGCGCCCCAGCACGCTGGCCTGCTCCCTTCAAGGATCGACAAGAGTTTAAATCGCGAGCCAGCGGGCGACGCCAAGGCGGCCCCTCCCGCTGCAACAAACTTCACACGCAGTTGTTGTCATCACCGCAACCGCCAGAACATACCGTTGCGATGACTGAACGTCGTTCGGTCAAGTCACGGGACCTATGACCAATCAGTCTTCTGGCGGCTCATCGATTGGATGTTGCGTCAGATTCAGATGCTTTTTGACGTCTGGTCGGCCTGCTGCAATCAGATTAAGCATTGCAACTCCGAGCTGTCGTGCCAATTCGTCGTCAAACCCGAATTCCTCTTCGTCAAGAAAAAACGGCACGGCCATCTTTCCCGCAACGAGCGGAGCCATCAGGGCCGAATCCACGGCTTGCATTATCAATTGTCTCGGTTCATCGGTGTACGTTAGAACCACGGTATACGGCGGATGACTAACCATTAATACCCCCTGCATTGTTGATACCTGTCAAAGGAATTCTGTTTACACAGCGCATATGCTCGGATGCCCCTAGGTTTGGCCACCAGAATACAAAAATCCAGGTCCGCCTCGTACTTGTCATGACATTGTGACTCGTGATCCTCACGGCCGCCACACTTCACCATCCCACCGCCCCCACCCCCGCTTCCGAAAAGCGCGCTATAAAGCGTCGACCGCTTCGCCGAACTGGTCAAATCCGGCACGAGCACGGGATAAGGGACCTGCGCCTGATCGCTCAGCATCAGTTCCGTTGTCTCACCCCATGTTGGAAGTGCAGCGCTCAATTCCCTTCCGAAAAGTTTCCCCGTCAGCGTAGCTTTCCAACGCATGTAGCACTCGACGCAGATGTCTGGTACGAATGCCTGAGTATCTGACTGCAGTCCCGTGAGGCTTGCGGACGGTGCAACCGGATCATTCCCCACTTCCCAGTTGGTTAGCCACACTCCTAGCTCAGCGTCGCTGATTGGCTGCCACCACGCGCCGTTAGTTGAGACCTTCGCTGAATGTGACGAAACCGTGCCATTCGCAGCGTACTGGTAATCGACTGCCAGTACACGGGCGAGTCCGCCATTTACCGAACTTGCCGGTTCGTTATACTGAAAAGACTTTACGCGACCACGCTCGTCGTAAGCGATGCCTGCCTGGCCACTGTTACCCGCAATCTGTGTCGCGCGGTTCTCGGCATCACGACCGAGGGTTCGCATTGTCCAACCCGATACGGCATCTTGCGTCGTCGCGATATTGCCACGCGCGTCATACGTGTAGGTCCAATCTTCAGTCTTCGTGCCATTCTTGACAACGGTGGCGGACAGAAGACGGGCAGCCTGGTCGTAGCGCGCACCGACTGTCATCTGGTTGCCCGTCCCAATCGCCTGCATCCCCTGTTCGCCGGTAAGATCGGTCGTTTCCCTCTCTGCGTAGCCCGTAACGTTGCCGACTGTGTCGTATACAAACGCCCGGATTTTGCCCGGTGTAGAGACCAGGTATGGGCGCAATGAATTGCTGTCACTGTACTCAATCGTCGATACTGTCTTGTTGCCCGCGACTGTCGCAATTGCTTTCGTCGGCCGGTTGGCGCCGTCCCACGTGTACTGCGTATTCCCATCTGGGGTGACTCTTTGCTTCAAGTTTCCTGACGTATCCCACGTGCGTGATACCGTGCCGCCAGGCGTGGCAATTGAGCCAGGGCGCGAAGTGTCTCCAGTATTAAAGGAGTACGTGCTGCTGCCGGACATGTCGCTGAGGGTAGTCGTGCCGGAGCCGTAACTTAGCGACACATTATGTGTCGTGTCGGGATGGGTGACGGAGATCGCACGTCCGCTGGAATCGTAGGCCCATGTTGCAATCCGTGAACCGGATTCGTCCTTTATCCCTGTCAACGCATTGGGGAAGCGAGCATCCTCATATAGATACTGACGAACGTTTCCAATTGGAGCGGTTGCCGAAGCTAGATTACCGTTCGCGTCGTACGCATAGTGCGTGGCATTGCCCGAAGGGGGCACCACGCTCAGGATGCGACCATTACTGTCGTATGTCAGGCTAAGTGTCAGCCGCGATGCCGGCTGCCCAATCCGATCGACGGGCCACTGCGCAATTGAATCAAGCCGTTGCCCAACGTACCCAACCTCACGGTACATACCCGTGCGGTTTGTCTCCGAGTGAAACAGGCCCGTGCTGTCGGCGTATGTTTCCGTCGTACCAAGCCGTTCGTCTTTCAGGTAGAAGTATCCGTCGCCAGCTTTTGACAGGGAAAGGCCTGAAGTTCCAGGTACGGCCCACGCTCCGCCAATCGATCTGAATATCAGGGGCTGTCCGTTACCTCGAAACGCTGTGATTTTCGGCGTGCTCGCATTGACTGCGCTCAGGTCAAGCCTTCGCTGCCAGTTACTGATCCAGAACCCACCCATCGCTGTCTGCGCTTTGTCGAACGGCTTCGAAACATAGCTACGGCTAAACACAAATGGCAAGGTGTCGCCGCTTGCAAAGTCAGTTTCAGAGAGCGTGACAATCCCATTTGCCGGAAACACCGGGTCCGCCACCGGGCAGCTATCGTCAGGCGTACCGCCACCAGCGCCTCCGCAGTAGTCCGATACATAGGAAGCAGTCCCGCAATTGTAGTAATACATTGCGTTGTGGGGATCCTCCGGTCCGTTCGTCGCCGGCATAGTGCCCGGCACCTGCAGCGTGCACATCGGCGTACCCGGGACCCCCAATGACTTTCTGTACAGACTAAAGCATTCGTCCTCTGTCGCCGCGTTAGCGTGAGCAACAGACATCAGCAGCCCGGTTGCAACAATCAGGCGAACGATCCCGCCCGACACGCTACTAGTGAATTTCCATGGTTTCATTTTTCTCCTTCGTTTTTTTCGTTTGGCCAAGAGCGTCACAACTCTTCATGAGATCGGAGCGTGCACATATCCGACAACTCCTAAAATTGCGGCCTTTTTGTGCCGGCACAAACATCGCTTTATCGGCGCTGACGAAATGCTTGGGAAACTACACGTGCCCCTGTCAGGATCCATCGGAACATGAATGAGAAAAGGAAACAGGTGGACCAAGGGAGATCGCTTGCGGAGATCAAGCGACAGGACCTCCCAAAAAAACGGGGTGCCGTGGTGGCCACCCCAAACGAAGCGCAACTAAGGACGCCCCTGTGTCGAGAGTTACGACACTGGGGAAGTGCCGCATTCGAATAGTAGTGCGATGTGTTGTCCCGATAAACTCATGCACTTCGCGTCTGCAAGTCACTTGTTGTGCTATCCCCTGCTTCCACCTCCCGTCTCGTACCACCGCACTCCCGGCGTGTCGCCCTCCACCTGGGCGAGCGCACGCCGTGCCTCGTCGCGGGCAATGCCCTTGCCGAGTTCGGCCCAGCGTTGCAGGCAATGGTGAATTTCCAGCACCTGCAATGCGGTTGCACGGTCCTCGCGCACGGCCGTGATGGCAGCACTGCGCGCCGTGTCATGCGGCGCGGTAGCCGAAATACGTGCGAGCACGTCCGCCTGCTCGCGTAGCGTCATCGTGTACATGGCTCTCTCCTTCAGACACCGGTCGGTGTCGTCCTTGCGGCGACCGTGCCTGCGCACGGCGCGACGGAATGGATGACAGTTATGCATCAGGATCTCCCTCGGTCACGCTGCCCGCTGCCAGCCATAGCAGGCGCTGGAGATTCTGCTCATGGTCGGCAAGTTCGGCCTCGTCCCAGGCGCCGTACTGCTTCAGTTCCTCACGTACAAGCGCCGGGTCGAGCGCCGTGAGCTGGCGACTGACCTCGTCAACTTCTGACAGTGCGCGCACTTCGTCATCGCAGCGCCCAGGATGGTACGCACCGCAAGCCTGCTCCAGCGACATGGACAGCACGATACGACCGCACCCCGAAGTCCACTGGTTCATGATTGCCTCCTGATCCTACCCTTCGAGCCCGGTGCGCAATGGATTGGCATGTGCGACCAGGACGAAGATTCAGTGAAAATGATGACCGACGGTTATCTCTACATCGTCCTTTATCTTTCGCACAGCGGAAAGGGTGTTCGATACAGGCTTAGGCCGCCGAAACTAGCGGCTACCGAGTAAGCTGCGTGGCTGCGGGCAGCTCCACCGAACGCGGCCAGCGTTTTCGCCTGCTGCTGCAGCTCCGGCGTCACGGGCACCTGACCTGACCGGTTGAACTGGCGCTGCTGGCGCAGCAGCACGATCAGGTTCACGAGCTGTCTGAGCTGCTGGGGGGACAGGCGTTTCGTCATCGCTTTCGGTAGGGGGCGTCCTGTCGCCCCAGGGCGATTCCCATCGCCATCAGTTTCTGCACGTTCATGAAAGTCTCCAAAGGCACCCCACCCGCGGTGTGATAAAAAGTAGTTCCCCAGCCATTTGCCGAGGCCGAACATGTCGTCCGTCATGGGCTTCAAAGTCGTCCTGCTGTCGCTCGTCGCGATCATCGGTCTCGAACTACTTGCCAAGCGGCTGCGTCTGCCGCCAGCCGCCGCGCTGCTGGTCGGCGGCGCCGCAATGGCCTTCGTGCCCGGACTGCCACGCTTCAATCTCGATCCCGAACTGGTCCTGATCGTGTTCCTGCCGCCGCTCCTCATGGACGGCGCGTACTTCTCCGTGTGGGACGAGTTCAAGGGCAATCTTGGCGGCATCCTGCTGCTCGCGATCGGCGCCGTTGCGTTCACCACGCTCACGGTCGGTCTGGTCGTGCATTGGGTCGTGCCCGCTCTGCCGTGGGGCGCGTGCTTCGCCCTGGGTGCGATCGTCTCGCCGCCCGACGCCGTCGCCGCGAAGGCGGTGCTCGAACGCGTCGCGCTGCCGCGCCGCCTGATGGTGCTGCTCGAAGGCGAGAGCCTCCTCAACGACGCTGCCGGCCTCGTGCTGTTCCGCTTCGCCGTCGCAGCCGCGCTAACCGGCACCTTCAGCGCGCAGCATGCGATCGGACGCTTCGCCGTGCTCGCACTGGGCGGCATAGCGGTGGGTGTGGCGATCGGTTTCGTGGTCGTCAAGCTTCTGCGTTATCTCGACGACGCATACCTCATCATCACCGCATCGACCCTGTCCGCGTGGGCCAGCTATATCGTCGGCGACACGCTGGATGTGTCGGGCGTGATCGCGACCGTGAGTTGCGGGATGGTGCTCGGCTGGCATCAGCACGAAGTCTTTTCGGCGGCGGTACGCATGCGCGGCACGGCCTTCTGGCAGGTCGTGATCTTCCTGATGGAAGCGCTGGTGTTCATTCTGATCGGACTGTCGCTGCGCGGCGTGATCGTGCGGCTAGGCGGCGTCGGCGACGTGTTGGCCGCGTTCGCCCCCGCCGTCGGCGCGGTGCTCGCGGTGGTCGTGCTGTCGCGATTCGTGTGGGTCTTCGCGGTGGAATGGTTGAAGGCGCTGGTGTGCAAATTGGCGCGCCGCACGGGCGGCACACCCGACTGGCGCTCGGCCACCGTCACGAGCTGGGCCGGCATGCGAGGCGTGGTCACGCTGGCTATCGCGCTCTCCTTGCCTGAGGAGATGCCCGGCCGCGATCTGATCCTGGTCGCCTCATTTGCCGTGATTCTGGTGACGGTGCTCGGTCAAGGCACGACGATCGGAGCGCTGATTCGCTGGATTAATCCGGACCACGCAGCAGAACGAAACGAACAGCATCTGACCGAGCCGCAGGCGTGGGCACGGCTCGAAGCCGCGCAGCTCGCCGCCATTCAGCCGCTCGTGCATGGGGCGGATGGCAGCGTGATTCATCCACGCTTGCTGGAACAGTACAGCTATCGTGCGCGCATTACCGAGGCCCATCAGGACGAAGCCACCTTTCCTGCGAAAGAACGCGCCGCGCACTACGACGTGGTGCTGGCCGCCGTTTCGGCGGCACGCGTCGAGCTATTGCAGCTGCATCGAACGGGCTTGCTTCACGATGAACTGCTGACCGTTCTCGAACACGATCTGGACCTGCAGGAAATCGCCGCGTTGCATGGCAGGGGCTGACCGATCGCGTCAGGTCAGCCTTTACCGCGCGGCTTCCTTGCGTCGCAATGAGTCAGGCAATCCGTACAACACGATCAGCGCGCACACCAGGCTCATCGCGCCGATCACGTACAAGGCCGGCGTCGTACTACCGGTCAGGTCTCGCACGCGCCCCACCATGATCGGGCTCACAATGCCGCCGAGCTGCCCGAGCGTATTGATCAAGGCGATCCCACCGGCGGCGCCGGCGCCCGTGACGAGCTTCGGCGGCAACGCCCAGAACGCCGGAATCGAAGCGACCACGCCCGCGCCCATCACAGCCAGCGCGACGACCAGCAACGCCGTCTGCTTGTCGAAGAACCCCGCTGCAAAGAAGCCGATCGCCGACATCACCAGCAAGCCGAACACGAACTTGCGCCGTTCGCCGCTCGCATCGGACAAGCGCCCGACCACTACCATGCAGATTGCGCCGGCAATATAAGGCACCGCCGTCAACAAACCGATCACCGTCGGGTTGTTCGTGCCCGCCACGTGGATCAGATGCGGCGCCCAGAAATTCAAGCCGTACGACGCCACCTGAATCAGGAAATACACCAGCCCAAGCGTGAGAAAGCCCGGCGTTCTGATGGCACCCCTCAACGAATGCCCGGTGTCCGGATGACGGCTCTGCTGCGCAATCTGCCCGGACAGAAAGGACTTTTCTGCCGGCGACAGCCAACCCGCGTCTTCGATACGATCCTTCAGCAGCTTCAGCACCAGATAGCCGAGCACGATGCACGGCAACCCGCCGAGCAGAAACAGCCAGTGCCAGCCAGGCATGCCCAGCACGCCGTTCATGTGTCCGATCACGAGCCCCGCGAGCGGCGCGCCGACCAGGCCGGAAAACGCGGACGCGAGAAACAGCATCGACGTGATACGCCCGCGATAGCTCGGCGGAAACCACAGCGTCAGGTAGTACAGCACGCCCGGCGCGAAGCCCGCTTCCATTGCGCCGATCACGAAACGCAACCCGTAGAACTGCCACTCGTTGTTGACGAACACCATTGCGGCCGTCGCCAGTCCCCACGAGATCATGATCCGCGCGATCCAGCGCCGCGCGCCGACCTTGTACAGAAACAGATTGCTCGGGACTTCGAACAGCACGTAACCGATCACGAACAGGCTCGCACCGAGACCGTATGCGGTATCGGACAAGCCGAGGTCGCTCTGCAACTGGAACTTCGCGAAGCTGATGTTGATGCGGTCAAAAAATGCAAACAGATAGCAGATCATGATCAGCGGCATCAACCGCCACGCCACTTTGCGGATGATGGCCGAAGCATCGTTCGCGCTGTGCTCGCGGTTGCCGGTTGCGACTGCGCCCAGGTCACTCATGTTCGTCTCCAATGCCGGATTCGGCGAAGCCGTCCGGTCGTTTAATCGATTAGGGGAGGGTTAGATTTGTAGAACGTATTCGGGTACGGGGTGCAGGTCGCAGTTACGACCCGCCTTTGCCAGTTGCCCCGGCACGTCGTGGCCGAGCAACGCGGGCAAGCTGCGCGACAGCGCGATCAGCTTTTCCAGATCGATCCCGGTGGGAATGCCCATTTCGTCGCACATGTTCACGAGGTCTTCTGTGCAGATGTTGCCGGACGCGCCCGGTGCGAACGGGCAGCCGCCGAGGCCGCCCAACGCGGCGTCGAAGCGGCGCGCGCCGGCTTCGTATGCCGCCAGCACATTCGCAAGACCCAGCCCGCGCGTGTTGTGAAAGTGCAGCGTGAGTGCGGCGGCCGGCAGTCGTTCGAGCACGCGCGTGACCAGTCGCGTCACCTGCCGCGGGTTCGCCATGCCGGTCGTGTCGGCGAGCGTGATGCCCTCGATCCCCATCTCGCGATACGTATCGACAATGCTGATCACGCGGTCTTCGTCGATCTTGCCTTCGAACGGACAGCCGAACGTGGTCGCCACCGACGCGTTCAACGGCACGCCCGAGCCCTTCACGTGCTGCACGATATCGCCGAACGCCACCAGCGACGACTCGCAGCTCATCCGCATGTTGGCGCGGTTGTGCGTCTGACTCGCGGACATCACCAGGTTCAGTTCATCCGCTCGCGAAGCCAGCGCGCGTTCGGCGCCCTTCAGATTCGGAATCAGCGCGACGTAAATCACGCCCGGTTGCCGCTCGATCTGCTGGAACACGGCCTCGCCGTCACGCAGCGCGGGAATCGCTTTCGGTGAAACGAACGAGCCGGCCTCGATGCGCGTGAAGCCCGCAGTGGATAGCGCGTTGATCAGCGCGATCTTGTCCGGCGTGTCGACCCAGGTGGGTTCGATCTGCAAGCCGTCGCGCGGCGCCACTTCCTGCACGATCAGTTTGTCGTAGTGCGGGGTGTTCAAAACGCGATTCATTGCACGGCTCCTTCGCGGCGGAGCCGCTCGATATCTTCGTTGGCGAATCCGAGTTCGCTGAGCACGCTGCCGGTATGCTCGCCGAGCGTCGGCCCCTGCCAGCGCACTTCGCCAGGCGTGTCCGAGAGCTTCGGCACGATGCCCGGCATCTTCACCGACGCGCCGCCCGGCAGTTGCGCCTGCAATAACATGTCGCGCGCCTGGTAGTGCGGATCGGCGACGATGTCGGCCACCGAATAGATGCGCCCAGACGGCACTTCAGCGCGTTCGAGCGCCGCCAGCACGTCGTCGGTGGAGTGGTGCGAGGTCCATTCGGTGATCGCCTGATCGAGCATTGCGCAGTGTTGAACGCGGCCGTCGTTACGCGCCAAGGCGGGATCGTCGGCGAGATCGGGACGGCCGATCACCTGCATCAGGCGTTTGAAAATCGGATCGCTGTTGCCGGCGATCACGACGAAGCCTTCGTCTTCGGTGCGATACGTGTTCGACGGCGCGATGCCCGGCAGCGCGCCGCCGCTGCGCTCACGCACGTGGCCGAGCAGATCGTATTCGGGCACGAGGCTTTCCATCAGGTTGAACACGCTCTCGACCAGCGAGACATCGACCACCTGGCCTTCGCCCTGCCCCGTCTTCACGCGCAGCAGCGACATCAACGCGCCGATCACGCCATGCAGCGACGCGAGCGAATCGCCGAGACTCACGCCGACGCGCGCCGGCGCGCCGTCCACATCACCGGTCGTGTAACGGATGCCGCCCATCGCTTCGCCGATCGCGCCGAAGCCCGGCCGATCGCGGTATGGGCCGCTCTGGCCGTAGCCAGAGATGCGGACCATCGTCAGTTTCGGATTGATTGCGTGCAGCACGTCCCAGCCGAGGCCGAGCTTTTCCAGCGCGCCGGGGCGAAGGTTTTCGATCACGACATCGGCGTCGGCCGCGAGCCGTTTGACGATCTCGACACCGTCCGCCGACTTCAGATTCACGCAGATGGACTTCTTGTTGCGCGACTGCAGATACCACCAGAGCGAGGTGCCCTCATGCAGCTTGCGCCATTTGCGAAGGGGATCGCCGGTCTCGGGCGCTTCGATCTTGATGACGTCGGCGCCGAACTCGGCCATGAGGCGCGCGGCAAACGGCGCGGCGATGAGGGTTCCGATCTCGATGACGCGGATACCCTGAAGGGGTCCACCCATAATGCTGTCTCCGAAGCTGGTTTCGTGTTGAGAGACAGCTTATGAGCGGCGCGGCCGCAGCGTCCAACCGCAATTCGCCAACGACCGTTCGCGAACGGCGAACGCTCTTCGTCAAGCGACGGCCGGCGGGGCTTCCGAGGCTTCGATGGAGCGCAGATGGTCGAACAGCAGGCGGCTCACCGGCGACAACGCGTCGACGTCGCGCACCACCAGTACGAGGCTGCGTTCCGACCAGTCGTCTTCGAGCGGTGCGCCGACCAGACCCAGCGGACGGCCCATGAGTTGATACACCTTCAGCGGCAACACGCCGACGCCCATGCCGGCCTGCACCATCCGGCAGACCGCGTCAAAGCCGGGCACGTGGATGCGCAGTCGCAGCGGCTTGCCCGCGTGACGCGCGGCGAGATGCGTGCGGGCATTGATGGAACTCGCGGCGTGCAGGCCAACGTGATCGCCGTCCAGCGTTTCGACGAAGGCGACGCTTTCGCGCGCCGCCAACGGATGATCGTCGCGCATCACGAGGACCAGTGAATCGCGCCGGTAGTGTTCGACGTGCAGGTCGCGCGTGTCGGCGTCGCCGGAACAGATGCCGACGTCGACGAGGCTGTCGTCGACGGCTTCGACCACGCCGCCGCTCGGCCGCTCTTCCAGATCGAGCTTGACGCGCTCATGCTGCAACTGGAACGCGCGCAAATCTTCCGGCAGGAATTCGACGATCGCCGACAGGTTCGCCATCATGCGTACATAGCCGCGCACGCCGCTCGCATGACCGGCCAGTTCGATGCCGATATTCTCGATGTCGCGCATCACGCGGCGCGCGTGATGCAGCAGCGTTTCGCCTGCCGGCGTGAGCGTCATGCCGCGTGCGTTGCGCTGGAACAGCGTGGCGCCGACCGCCTGTTCGAGTTCGAGCAGACGCTTGCTCGCGGCGGAGACGGCGATCGCCTCACGCTCGGCGGCACGCGTGAGGGTGCCTTCTTCGTAAACCGCGAGGAAGAGTTGCAGCGTGGTGAGGTCGAGCCTTCGGAGAAGGTTTTTGATTACCATGGCGAGACGCCGCGTTGTTGTGCGATCCGCCTATTCTGACGCCAGATGCAGAAAATAGGTGCCGTGCCTCGCGGATCCCGTCCCTCGTCAAAGGAAGTCTTCCGATGCCCACCGTCGCGATCGCGATCTTTCCCGGCGTGCAGGCGCTCGACGTCGCCGGTCCCGTCGACGTGTTTTCCGAAGCCAACCGCTTCATCGCGCCCGCGGATGCCTACGAGGTGAGGTTGCTCAGCGCCCAAGCCGCACCGCTGCGAGCATCCAACGGCATGATGCTGGTCGCCGACGCTACCTTCGACAAGGCACGCGGTCCGTTCGATCTTGCGTTGGTCGCGGGCGGCCCCGAGCTGCCGGACACCACGCCTGATGCGCCCCTGCTGGACTGGCTGGCGAACGTCGCTCCCCAGTGCGGCCGCTACGGTTCGATCTGCACCGGCGCGTTCGCGCTCGGTCACGCGGGCCTGCTCGACGACCGCAACGTCACGACGCATTGGCAGCACGCAGCGCAACTGGCGGCACAATTTCCAAAGGCGCGCGTCGACTTCGACCGCATCTATCTGCGCGATGGGCAACTCGTCACATCGGCCGGCGTGACTGCGGGCATCGATCTTTCGCTCGCTTTAGTCGCCGAGGATCACGGTCCGCACACGGCGCTTGCCGTCGCCAAACGTCTGGTGGTGTTCGCGCAGCGGCAAGGCGGCCAGTCGCAATTCAGCCCCTACCTGACCGCGCCCGCCGACGACACCTCGCCAGTCGCCAAAGTCCAGGCGCACGTCATGGAACGGATTCGCGAGAGCTTCACGGTGAAGCAACTGGCGGACGTCGCGGGCATGAGCGCACGCAACTTCGCGCGCGTGTTCGTGCAGGAGACCGGCGTGACGCCGCATGAATTCGTCGAGCGCGCCCGCGTGGATGCGGCGCGCAAGCTGCTCGAAAGCAGCGGCGCGGCGCTCAAGGCGATTGCGTACGACTGCGGCTTCGGCACGGCGGACCGCATGCGCATTGTCTTCGCCAAGCGAATCGGCGCGACGCCGATGCAGTATCGCGAGCGTTTTCGCTCGGCTTGAAGTGAAGCGCACGCGCTCGCAGTGAGGGCCGCCGCACGCGGAAAAATGTCGCGTGAGAAAATAGCGGCCTTTCCAAGCCAACGATCCCAAGGACCGACATGACCACTTCTTCCCCGATCCGTGCGATCGTCACCGGCCACACGCGCGGTCTGGGCGAGGCGCTCGCCGAACAACTTCTGGCTCGCGGGATCGCGGTGCTGGGCTTGTCCCGCTCGCGTCATGCCGCGCTCAAAGCGCGCTTCCCGACGCTGCTCGAAGAAATCGAACTGGAACTGGCCGACACCGCACGCGTCGCGCAATGGATCGCGAGCGATGCGCTGCGTGGCTTCGTCAGCGGCGCGCAAACGGTTCTGTTGATCAACAACGCGGGGATGGTGCAGCCCATCGGCCCGATTGAAGGACAAGACGCGACATCCATCGCGACCGCCGTGAGCCTCAACGTCGCCACGCCGTTGATGCTGGCCAGCGCGCTCGCCGCGGCCGCCGTCGACGCAACCGATCGGCGCATCGTGCACATTTCCAGCGGCGCGGCGCGCAATGCGTATCCCGGCTGGAGCATCTACTGCGCGACGAAGGCCGCGCTCGATCATCACGCGGGCGCCGTCACACTCGACGCGAATCGTGCGTTGCGTATCTGCAGTCTGGCGCCGGGTGTGATCGATACGAATATGCAGGCGGAGATTCGTGGCAGCGGCGTCGAACAGTTCCCCATGCGCGAAAGATTCGAAGACCTCAAGCGCAACGGCCAACTGTCGACGCCCGAACAATGCGCCACCCAGTTGCTCGATTACGCATTGAGCGATGCATTCGGCCAAACGCCGGTCGCGGACATTCGCGAGATCGCGAAGCCGGCTTAATGCGTTGATAACGGGGCGCATCGAGCGCTCCCGAAAACCCTCACCTTTCGCCTGACTCCCCGCCGATTTACACGCCGGGCGCGACCATCACATCGCGCTCGGCCGCACCGAGTTCGCCGTGCGGCACGAACACATAGCCGCGTCCCCACACCGTTTGCACATAGCGCGGCTCCGAGGGATCGATTTCGATCAGCCGACGCAGCCGCCAGATCGACACGTCCAGGCTGCGCCCTTGATGCAACACGCTATTGCCGCGCAGTTTCTCGTTGAGTTGCACGCGCGTGAGCACGGTCATCGCGTGATTGACGAAGATCTTGAGCAACGCGAACTCCGAACTGCGCAACGCGAAGTGCTCGTTGTCGCGGCGCAATTCGCGCGCGGAGAAGTTCAGCTCACAGCGGCCGAAGCGATACGGCGGCCGCGTCTCCGGCGCGCCGGGCGCGAGCGAGCCGCGTCGTCGCAGCAACACGCGAATGCGCGCGAGCAGTTCAGCCGGGTCGGCGGGCTTGCTCATGAAGTCGTCGGCGCCGAGTTCGAGACCGATCACGCGATCAATCGCTTTGCTGCTTGCCGATAGCAGAATCACGGGCACGTCGTTGCCGCTCATGCGCAAGTCACGCAACACAGCGAGGCCGTCGCCGTGCGGCGCCGAGATGTCGAGCACCAGCAACGAAGGCCGCTCCATCTCGACCACATGCTTGAGCCCGGCAGCAGGCGGACGTGCTGACACGCCGCAGCCCTGACCGCGCAATGATTCGCCCACCACGGCAGTCAAGCCGGCGTCGGCACCCACGAAAAGAATATGCTGACTCATCCAACTGATTCCAGGAGACGATCGTTTTTCAGAGACAGGCATCTGGCATGCGGATATAGCCGATCCGCGCACCCTGTCGTCCGCGTCGCCATCTTCCCCGCATGCGGCTGTTCTCAAAACGCGGAACAGCCCCCTAGGTTGCCAATTTCTTCCCAACTCTTTCAACGCGAAACGTGATATGAGTCCGCGCGCGTGGCACACCGTACGATTTGCGGGTGGGCTCCCGAAAAACCTCACCTTTGACACGGAGCGCTTGGGGTTCGGGGCAAGGCAGGCGTCGAATTGCTCCCGAAAACCCTCACCTTTCGAGCTTGGGGGCAGGCCGCAAAGGCATGCTGGGCGTGGTTCGACTACTCCAGAACAGGCCACTCCCGCAAACTCTCACCTTTAAAGCCGATGGAGTAATTTGCATACCCAGGTAAGCAGCCGTGTACGTGCAGGGCTTCGCACGTGATGGAGACGCGCGATTCGCGCGGGGGATGGGTGCTGTGATCGATATATGCTGGCCAGCGACACCATCGTGCTGAAAACAAAGCACCGTGGTGAGTGCCGATAGAATTTGCCGCTCACCGTTTTCGATCCGAGGCGCGATGGAGCTTTATGAGCAGAAAAAGCGGCATGGTCAGCGCATGTCGCAATAAACCAGGCTTTGTGGCGAGCCTTGTGCGAATACCCGGATGGTCCCGAATAGTCTCACCTTTGATCAAGCGGAGGCATCCGGAAGCATCGCCTCGATCACTACGCCAGCCGGTTTATTAGCGTTTTTCCCGTATTTCGACAGTCGCAGTGACTGCGAAACAGACTCAAACACCGGCCCGCGCGAAGCTCCCGAAAAACCTCACCTTTGCGCTCGCTTGCAGCGAAACAAGCGCTTAGCTCGCCAGTTTGCGGAACGTTTCCAGCACCGCGTCGCCCTTGAACGGCTTGACGATCCAGCCTTTCACGCCGGCCGCCTTGCCGCGCTCCTTCATTGCCGGGCTGCTCTCGGTTGTGAGCATGATGACGTTGACGGTCTTGTTGGCGAGCTCGCCGCGAATCTTCTCGACCATCGTCAGACCGTCCATATTCGGCATGTTGACGTCGCTGATCACCAGCTTGATACCAGGACTGGCCTTCAGCTTGGCGAGGCCGTCCTTGCCGTCCACAGCTGTGTCGACGTCCAGACCGTTCTTCTTCAGAAAGCCGGCCACTTCGTCGCGCACCGTGCTCGAGTCATCCACCACCAGAATTTTCGACATGTTTTTTCCTATGACAACACTCAGAACAGATCCAGTTCGCCTGCCTCGACCATTGCGCCGACGTCGTCCGTGACTTCCTTGAAGTCTTCCGGCGACCAGCTCAGGCTGAACACAAAACGTTGATGCAACTTGACCGCACGGCTCGACTGCGGATCCTTCAGCCAGTACGTGAAGCACAGTTGCGGATTGCCGCTGCCGAACGAGATGTACTTGTGCTTGTGATTCACCAGCAGCGGCACCTGCACCTGGCTGCGCGCCCAGGCGTCCGCATCGCCGACATAGCGGTTTTTGAAGGAACCCCAGATCAGATTCGTCACTTCGCCGAGCACGCTGTTCAGGTCGCGGAAATCCGCTTCGCCATGCCGCGCGTTGTCGATCATCTGATAACGATCGAGCAGTTCGAGGATCGGCGTCTCTTCGGCCTGCATCATCATGTAGCCGCGGCACCAGGCGCTTTCCAGCGGAATCAGGCTGAACACCTCGCCGAAGATGATGCGGTCGCGCACGATATACGGCGTGTCGCACGTGATGGTCAGGTCCTTGAACACGTCGCCGAGAATGGCCTGCGTCATGTCGGCGATGCCGCGCACTAGTGCGTTCGGATAATCCAGGCTGAAGATGTAGTCGTCGATCACCTGGCGCAGCGGCGCCATATCGTGCGCGACGTACGCGGCGCAGACCACGCGCCGCAGGCTCTCCGGCAAGCCGTCCATGCCTGGGTCGTTATCCCGGCGCGTGATGATCGGCAACTCGGGGCGCACCGCGTTGATCCTGATCGCGATCTCGGCGCTCGCTTCCGGCGAGCCGCCGTAACTCTCGGCGAACAGCACCGCGCCCAGATCGATATTCGAGCGCAGCACCGACTGCAAGCGGTTCTTGCCGACTTTCACGCCGACCAGATTGTTCTCGTCGCAAAAGCGCTTCAGCGCCTCTTTGTGCGCCGGGCAGTCGTCCAGCACCAGCACTTTGCTGACCGGCTTGTTCATGTTCATGTCGCGTTCCTGCTCACAGCGGCTATCCATTTCACGGTCAGAACAACTCCAGCTCGCCGCTGGTTTCTTCGACAACGCTCGTATCGGCGACGAAGTCGAGCGGCGCATGCGCGCACACGCACACCGTCGCGGCAAGCCGCACGTTGCCGTCGAGCGTGATCGCATACGACGACAACAGAGCCGGCTTCAATTCATGCAGATGCGGCAGGCAACGCGCGTTCAGCACATAAGGCGTCGACATGCCGAGGTCGGGGAAGTAGCGCAGCAATTCCTGATTCATCGCCCCGCAACACAGGTTGCAGATTTCCAGAAAGACTTCCTGGAAGGGCCGCTCGTCCGCCGTGTCTTTCAGGTAGTAGCCGCGTGTGGTGTCGTCTTCGTCGAAATGAAGAATTAGCAGCAGTCTGAATACGATCGACGAAATGGTCAGCACGACCACTTGTGTATCTTTGGATACGCCGACGCTGGCGTCCGCTATCGGCGCGATCTCGCACAGCTCGCCTGAATCCAGCGGCAAACGCGCCTGCGCGGCCTTGCGGAAAATGCGGTCGAAGCTGTCCTTGGCGTGGGCCGAGATCACACCGCCACCTCGTGCAGCTTCGAATGAAACTGATGGGCCAGCGACTCGACGCTCGCGAGCGATGCCGCGATCATCTTGCCGCCCGCCTGAATGTCCTGAAACGTGGACGTCGTGGTCAGGTCGTTGCGGTGCAAACTGTCGCGATAGCTCTTCGACAATTCCTCGGAACGCGCGGCGAGCGCGCGCACTTCGCTCGCCACCACCGCGAAGCCGCGTCCGGCAGGCCCCGCGCGTGCAGCTTCGATCGACGCGTTCAGCGACACGATCACCACGTGCCGCACAATCGACGACAGCTCCTGATTCTTCGCGTGCATGTCGTGGTTTTGCGTCATCAGCGAAATCATCTGTTCGTGCCAGCGCTCGAACGTCGCACCGAGACTCTTCAGACGCTCGGCTTCGCCGGCAATCTGCCGTGCCTGATGCGCCAGTTGATCTTTGTCCTCGGCGGCCGCTTTCAATGAGGCGCGCAGTTCGTCGGCGCTTGCCGATTGCTGCATCAAGTCCTCGCGCAACTGCGTGGTCAAAGCGAGGAGTTCCTGCTCGGCCTGCTCTCGCGCGCGAATGGCTGCGCCATGATCGGCCCGCTCAGCCTCGAGCCTGGAGATGCTGGCTTGCGCTTCAGCGCGAAGCCGTGCCGTCAGCTTCGCGCTGTGCAGCTTGTGCGCGGCAAATGCCAGCAGCGCGGTCACCGCGCTGCCTGCAGCCATCGCCAATACATACTGTTGAATCACAACCGTTCCCTTCGAATTCCGTCGCGACGTACGCCGATGCGGCGCTCAATCCGCCATCGCGTCGAGTTGCAGTGCGCCGGCTTCGCCACGCGCTTCCAAGCCGAGCGTATCGACGGCGAGGCTGTCCGGTAGACAGACGATCGTCTGGAACTGACGGAACGCCGCGCCCTTGTGATCGTCGGTGAAGCGCAGTTCGATGCTGCCGTTCGCGCGCTTGAGGAAGTCGCGCACGGCGTCCATACCGACACCGCGGCCCGACAACTCCGTGACCGTTTCCGCGGTCGAGAAGCCTGGCCGGAAAATGAAATCGGCGATGGCTTCGTCGCTCAGCGTGTCGTCGCGGCCGATCCAGCCGCGCTCCATCGCGATGCCGCGAATGCGTTCGAGCGCGAGGCCGCGGCCGTCGTCGCTGAGCGTGATCTGCAGCGCGCCATTGTCCACGCCGACTTCGACAGCGATCGTGCCGGCTGGCGCTTTGCCGTGGGCGCTGCGCGCCTCGGCGGTTTCAATGCCGTGGTCCATCGAATTGCGCAACAGATGCATGAATACGTTGTTCAGCGTGCCGCCGACCTGACCACGCAGACGGTAGCCGTTGTCGTCGATACGCACGGTCGGCGCGGGCTTGCCCAATTCGCTCGCGAGCGACGGCAGCGAGTCCAGCACGCCGGAGAGCGCGTCGCGCACACTTTCGCTGCCCAGCGCGCTCAGCGTGCGGCGCAGCGCATCACGCATCGACTGAAGCTCATGCAGTTCGCCGGCGTTGGTCTGGTCCAGCATGCTCAGCGTGTGCTGGATATGTTCCTTCGCAACCATCACGTAGTGGCCGGAGTTGCCGGCGTCATTCGTCTGGTTCTTGTTCTTGCGGCCAAGGCTCTGTTCGTTGATCTTCGCGTAGCTGTCGATAGCTTCGCGCACGCGCGTCAGTTCGCGCATCAAATGCTCCTGATCCCACGAACGATCCGCGTCCGGTTGGCGCAGCTCGTGATAGCTCTGCTCGGTTTCGTGCACGACGTTGGTCAGATGCTGCAGGTTGTAGGTCCGCGCATTGCCCTTGATGGTGTGCATGTTGCGGAACAGTTCGGCAATCGCCGCGTGATCCGCCTCCGAATGCTTGCGGATGATCCGCTCGTTCTCGCTGATGAAGCCCGCCGAGCTTTCGATGAAGTGGTGGAACTTCTCCTCGCTGACCGCGAGAATTTCACCGATCATGTCGAGGCGGCGGCGTTGTTCGCTGGCTTCCGCCGCGAGCTTGCGCAATTCGGTCACGTCACGCACGCAGAGCATCAGGCGCACAATCACGTCGTTTTCATCGGTAATCGCCGACCAGCTCAAGTCGAGAATCTTCACGCGGCCGTCAGGCATGCGTTTGGAAATCTCGCCGACCAGCAGATGCTGATTGAACACGAAGTTGATGCAGTCTTCGCCAAGACACGCATGCGCGGCTGCATCTACTTGCGAGAGCGCGTCCGAACCGAGATCGGTATCCGCGAACACCAGATCCATCAAACCGCGCCCGGCGATATCCTTCGTTTCGAAGATGTCTTCCAGATACGCCGAATACTCCGTGTGAATCACCGCGCCGTCGATCACGGTCAGAATGCCTTGCTGCATGTTCTGCAACATCGCCTGAATGTCGGCGGTTTTCTGCTTGAGTTGCGCCGAGCTTTCCTGAATTTTCTCGATCATGCCGTTGAAGGCGACGATCGAATGGCCGATCTCATCCAGGCGGCCCACCGGCACACGCCGCGTAAAGTCCTGGTTCGAGGCGATCTCGCTCATCATCGCTTGCATGCGGCTGAGCGGGCGCGTGATCTGACGGTAGAGCAGCGAGCCGATGGAGGTCAGCAGAATGATCGCGATGCCCGTGACAACGGCGATTGCCGTGGTCGTGGTCGAGAGCGTGGTGTTCAGCGTGCTGATCGCCTCGTCTTTCTCGCGATTCTTCTCGACGCGCAAGGTCTCGACGATCCCTTCGAGTTCGTCGCGATACTGCGCGACATTAGCGAACAGATACGCCTGCGCGAGTTCGTTCTTACCGTCGGCCTTCATTTTGGCCGTCTCGGCGATCGCGGAGAAATAGTTTTCGAGGCTGTCGTTGGCCTGCGAGACGAGACCCTTCTGGGCGTGGCTCGCGGCATCTTTCGCTTGCAAGGCGAGCGCCTGTTGCAGCGAGGCCCGCTTCTTCGTCAGGTCGTCCTGCGCCTGGGCAACCATGTTGGCGTCGGGCGCGTAGACCAGCGTCATGGTGGCGAGCTGCACATCCTTGACTTGCGACACGAGGTCGGCGGAAGCGAGCGCGCTGGGCACGACGCCTTCCGTGACCTTGCGCACCTCGGCGGCGCTGCCGCGCGTCTGGTAGACGGCGTAGCCGCCGATCGCCGATAAGGCGACGAACATCAAAACAACCAATAGCGTGATGCGATGACGAATAGTCATGTGAACCCCCCGGGGTCTGGCCTTCGCGTCAGCCCTCGTTGGGAGCAGCGCGTTTTATGCGAAATTTGGTCTGACTTGCAGCGCTGCGGAGTATTGCGCACGCATGTTACTAAGCGATGACCGCAGACTTTTAGAGCGCATTCAACGCGTTAAATATATTGCTAAAGTTTCCGAATAAAACGCCGTTAATCAATACCTTTTTTTGATTTCGCGTCTTGTCACCATTTCAACAAACTGCGCATCCAGACTGAAGCTCCATTCGACATCATGGAACCAAATGATGAATGTAAGCGTGCGCAGCTATCTGTCCCCGACACTCGTCCTACTCGCTTTCGATTGGCCCGAAGGCGGCAAGCGCGAAGACTTCCTCGGTTTCGCCATCAAACGGACGCCGGGTTTTCTCGCCGCCGATGGACATGAACGCGAAGCCAGCAGTTGGCTCCCCAACCGGTTGACGTTCAAAGGCGTGGTGCCGGATACGCAGAAAGACGCGCCGACGAATGAGGCGCCCATTCAGAAATTCATGTGGTGGGATGCGCGAATCGATGAGGCGGATCGGGAAAAGTCGTTCACCTATCTCGTCTATCCGGTGATCGGCACGCCGGAAGCGCCGCAATTGCTCGACGCGCAAAAAGGCGAATGCAAGCTGACTTTGCCCGCGCATATGGAGGCGAACATCGGCTCGTGGTTCAACCGCGCCGTGGTCAGTTCGCAGGCGTTCGCGCGTAAAGTCAAGGCGCTGCATCTCGCGCCGAACGCAGCGCCTTCGGCGGAACAGGCATTGCGCCTGCGCACCTGGCTAGCAAACGACTTGCAGGAAGTGTTCGCGCTGACGCTCGATCACGCGCATCGCGCGGCATCGGCGGTGTACCACCTGACCGATCCGCTCTGGGCGATTCCTGCCTTCGAGGCTTTCGGCAAGAAGCAGGGCAAAGCATCGCTTGCCATTGTTTACGACTCGCACAAGGTGTCGCAGAAGGGCAAGCCACCGGCACCGTCGCCGAATCAACCCGCTGTCGACGAGCTCGCCGATGTCGCCACGTTCGCGCCGCGCGACAAGACGCACATCATGCACGACAAGTTCATCGTGGTGGACAACGGCAATGGCGAGGCGTCACCGGCGCGCGTACTGACGGGCTCGGCCAACTTCACCACCGAAGGCATCACCGAGCAGGCGAACGTGCTCCATCTGTTCGATTCGCCGGAACTGGCCACGCTGTACAGCGAACGCGCCAAGGCGCTCGCCGGCAATCCGAGCATTGCGGCGACGGCGAAGCTCACGCCGGGTTGGTCCGAGTCGATTCAGATCGGCAGCGCGAAAGTGCGGGTCTGTTTTTCGCCGGAAGCGAAGGACTCGCGTTTGCAGATCGACACGATCGTCGAAGCGATCAACAAGGCGAAGCACTCCGTGGTGTTCTGCCTCTTCATGCCGACCGACGCGCCACTGCGCGATGCCTGTTTCGCGGCTGGCGACAAAGGCCGGATGATGTTCGGCCTCGTCAACCACATCAGCCCGAAGTCGGCGGAGGCAGCAGAGGAGGCGGAGAAAAACGGGCAGATCGTCTCGACGACCGCGCTCGCCAACATGGAGCTATATCACCGCGGCCGGGACAAGCACGACGTGATCGACGCGGAGTATTTTTCACCGGCAACCGTGCCGGCAGGCTTCGAACCCGAGTTGCGCCTTTTTCCAGGCGAACACGCGCCGAGCTACGCGCCGGTCATCATTCACCACAAGTTCCTGGTGATCGACGCAGAGGGCGCCAATCCGATTGTCTACACGGGCTCGGCGAATATGAGCAACAACTCGGAACATTTCAACGACGAGAACCTGCTGGAGATTCGCGACCGCCGCATCGCCGGCACGTATCTCGCGGAATTTCTGCGGCTCTACGAGCACTATCGGGCGCGTGCGTTGGCAATACGGCAAAAAAACGACGGCACGCATGAGCGTTTGATACTGGCGCCGAATGGCTCGTGGGCGAAGAAGTATTTCGTTGCGGACAGTCCGGAAGACAAAGCGCGTGTTGCGCTCGCGCACGGCGGTGATTAGACCGCACGCGGGCGAACGTTAAGCGATCGAAGCGTCAGCGAATCGGCGGAAGATGCTTCGACGCCTCGCGCAAGGTGAGCGGCGAGATAAGGTCTCGCGAGGCCGATAGAAAACCGCTCACCACGTCGGGCGCGTGCCGCGCGTAGTCGCGCAACGCCCAGCCGATCGCCTTACGGATAAAGAAGTCATTTTCCGCGGCGAGCGCCCGCGCGTAGCCGAAGAGGCGATCTTCGTCGGTATGCCCGCGCCAGCCGAGTTGATGAATCATCGCGATACGTCGCACCCACAGCGATTCGTGCTGAAGCGCGGCATCCATTACCGCCTGCGCCTGCGGCGTCCCGATTCGCGCCGCTTTCAGCACGTCGCCGACCACGGCCGCGAGCGGATCGATCGAATCCCACCACGAAGCATGCTGCGCGATGGCCAGCAAATGCGCGATGTCGGTGGTTGCAAGCGTCTTCCAGTTGCGCGCCAGCAGATCTGTCGCGACGTACTGGTATTCGCGCGCCGGCATCGTCCATAAGCGATTGGCGCACGCCAGCAAGTGATCGGCGTTCTCCACCGGCAGCCGCTTGAAAACCGGCGTTACCGCTTGCCGCCGCAGCGGCGTCGGCACACCGATGAAGTCGAACTGGTGACGCATATAGGCGCGCATGGCGAGCGCGCGGTCTGTGTCGGCGTGCGGGGCGAGCGCCGCCTTGATTTCCTTGGCGAAGGCGTTGGGTGTCATTGAGGTAAGCGCTCGACGTGAACTTCGCCGCGTCGGTAATCGGTGAAGTACGATTCGATGCCGGCCTCACCGAGCGCGCGCACCGGGCACTGCGCGCGGTCTTCGTCAACGCGACGGCTTGCTTCGTCGAGCTTGGCGCGCATGGTGATCTCCAGCAGGGTTGGACGTTTATTCGATGGAAGCATCGAAAATACGTTGAGCGAATGCTAGTTTCCCTGGAAATCGATGTCAAATTCATGCGGAAACGCGCTCGATAAGAACTCGGACTTCTGCTCCCGGATTCCCTCACCTTTGAGCGTGGCCAGATCGACATGAGTCACGCGCAGCGCGCTCTGCTTCTCGCAACGCAGGCCGAACATGACGGCGCACTAGCTGCGTCGCATGTCTCCGCGATACTCGGCGTGTCGTATCTGAAGGCGAGCGAAGTGATCGCGTCGGGCTGTCGCGCGCGATGTGAGAACACCTCGGCAGCGTTGCGCGGGCAAGCTGGCGCGTTCACGCTTTGTTTGTATATGGAAGAGGATGTAAGCAGATGGGCAGCATCGGCGCTGCGCCGATACGCTTCAAGGTGAGGTATTTGAGCGCTCGATGCTTCACCGTCGGCGCTACGAATAGAACTCCCTGGAAATCCTCACCTTATCTCAGGTGCGGATTCAGCGCGGCGTTGACTCACCTCCTGGAATCGCTCACCTTTGCCGGGTGATCTCCTGGAACGGCTCACCTTGCCGTCTCTTGTTTGTGGTTAAGGTGCTGTTCCGGCTCCTGGGACGGCTCACCTCTCGGCAAGTTTGAGCTGTCTGTCTCCTGGAAAGCTTCACCGTTGACCGTGATGCGCGTCATCTCCTGGAATTCCTCACCTTTGATCGTGGCGGCGTCATCTCCTGGAATTCCTCACCATTTATCGGTGCGGCGCTATCTCCTGGAATTCCTCACCATCCTGGAACGGCTCACCTCAACGAGCCACCCTATCGGCAAGCCAGACGACTGCTTTGATTGCCGCGCCGAGCGCTTCCTCCTTCGAAGGAAACACAGCGCCCGAATAGTATTGGACCGGCGTCCAGGCTCCGCCGTCTTCGACATCGCGACGAAATTCTTCGAATCCGTATGTGCCGTCCGAACGTAGGAACAGGTCCACGCATCGGTTGTGCTCATCGTTTTCGATGCTGTCGAACACCAGCGAAGACTTGTCGATACGTGATGACATTTCGGATCTCCACTCGCAGGTCGGGCCTGCACTGCGCGGTTGTCACAACTTGTCCGTCAACGATGCTAGCACCGCGGGCGAATCCATGTTTTCGCCCTTTGGTTCGACCTGAACGCAAATTTTTGGTCATCCGCAGGCTGTTCGTAATCGGCCTTTCTCAGCACGGTGATGCCCGGAAACCCGCCATGGGCCGCACTCCGCTTCATTGTTTGGTTTGCAGCAACTGTGATTTCACGCTATTGGCATAGAAAAAAGATAGGCGCCGTCTAAAGTACAACTTGTCAACGGCGCGGGTCTCACTCGACTCGCGGTGCTTCTAAAAAATCGCATTGGAGATTCATCATGAAAAGCAAACTTCTTGCAGCCTTGCTCGTCGCAGCTACTACCGCTTTCGCTGCTCCCGTATTTGCCAGCGGATATGGTCCGGCACCTTCGTATCGCCCGTCGGTTGGTGCCCCGGCGTCGCAGCGCGGCCAGAGCGCACAAACGGTCGCAGTCGAACGCAACAATGCGGTCGGTTCGGTCAATGATTCGTACGGTGGCGTAGTTGGGTCGTCTTCGGAATCCGGCAGCCGTCAACCTGACCAGTCTCTTGGTCGCTTGTACTCAGGTCACTAATCTGAAGGTCGTGTGCGTACCGAGGCTGTAGCGAGGTGTCGAAATGTTGAAGATTATCGAAGGTGCGGTGGTTCTGGGTGCCCTGATGCTGTATCTGGCGCCCGCAATGATTGCGGACGCCAGAGAACGCAAAGACGCCTTTGCGGTGACCATGGTGAACGTCTTGCTCGGATGGACGGTGATCGGTTGGTTTGCAGCGCTGATCTGGGCGCGGCATCCTGTGAGCGATCGCCGTCTGAAGCACTTCGCGAAGCGAGCACACCGCGCAGTCGCACGAGTCACCATTGATGCAATCGTCGCTCGAGCTGAATGTCGTGGTAGCTCGATCCCGGCGTTCAACCCTCGTTTGGTGCCGATAGTTGCACGTATTGCTGCAAGCAGTAATCGACCGAAAATGTAATTCGGGCTGCTGGTTGCCCGGTGCCTTCGGATGATTGCAAGCTATCTGAATATCGATAGTTTGCTTAGAACTTCACCTTCAATTGAAACCCAACGGTGAACGGAAGATTATCGGAAGGGATCGGCGGAATCACGATGAAGTTCGCGCCCACACGCTTGTATTCGACCATGACGATCGGCGCGACCACCGGCCCGATCGTATGGTCGCGGCCCAAGCCCCAGTTGCCGTAGTTATAGCCCGAGATGATGCCGCCGATCGCCGCGATCCGCACGATGCCCCAGTGCGCGAACTCCGGCGCCCACACCCCGCCGCCATAGTAGGAAGGCCGGCGCAGCGAGTTGCGAAAGCCACCGGCAGTCAACGCCCATTGGTTATTGAGCCAGCATTCGACGCCGAGACCCGGATTGAACTGCTCGAAATGCGTGTTTGGATCAGGGTTGATGTGATACGAACCCAGCATGGCGTCGACCCATACGCCGCCCTCGCACCAATTGCCCGCATGGGCGGCCGTCGCAGCGGCGAGGCTGGCAACGAGCGCCACTGCGGTACGTCGGATATTCTTGTTGATCTGCCGAAAATGCATGTCCTCTCCGCCACCGGTCGAGCGCCGGCGTCATCTATGTTCTGGGTATGCTTGCATGCCGTCCGTCGCGCACTGTACCTCAAGCCGCACACGCGATGTTGAGGACACGCTCGGGCGCGCGGGCACAACACGTGCCCGGACGCGCAGAGATAACAGTAACGGAGAACCGATGGCAGAGCGGTGAACGCGCATCGCGCGTTCACCTGCGCCAGGTCAGAGACCGAGATCGGACAGACTGGGATGGTCGTCGGGGCGGCGGCCGAGCGGCCAGTGGTAAAGACGGTCCGCTTCGCGAATCGGCATATCGTTGATGCTGGCGTGACGGTGCGCCATCAGTCCGTGTTCGTCGAATTCCCAGTTCTCATTGCCGTACGAGCGGAACCAGTTGTTCGAATCGTCGTGCCATTCATAGGCAAAGCGCACGGCGATGCGGTTATCCGTAAACGCCCACAGTTCCTTGATCAAACGGTAGTCGAGTTCTCTCGCCCATTTGCGGCGCAACAAGCCGACAATCTCCGCGCGACCATGCGTGAACTCGGCGCGGTTGCGCCACACGCTATCCACCGTGTAGGCGAGCGACACGCGCTCGGGGTCGCGGGTATTCCAGCCGTCTTCCGCGGCGCGCACTTTCTGGATTGCGGTTTCGCGTGTGAAGGGCGGCAGCGGCGGGCGGGTTTCAATCGAGTCGGCCATGGTAATTCCTCAGTCAGGTTGCGGTTCGCCGGGATGGCGGTCGTTTGCTTGGCGGGATGCCTGGGTCGCCCGCGCACTCCGCGTCGAGCAGGACTTGGGCTGCAGCTTGCGCGTCGAGGGCGGCATCGGGCTCGCCGCTCACCAGTGCCACGGCAATGGCGCCGTCGAGCAAGATCAGCCATTGACGCGACAAGCGCGCCGTGCGACGGGCGTCGATGTCCGACTCCGCCGCGAATGCATCACATTCGGTTTGCACGAACGCCAGCAGGCGTTCCTTGTGATGGCGCGCGACGATCCGGATCGGGTCGTCCGCGGAGGCAATTTCACCGGATGCGTTCAGAAATGCGCAACCGTGAAAATCCTCCGATGCAAACCATTCGCGCAGCACCTCGAACATGCCGAGCAGGCGTTTGCGCGCCGTCTTGCCATGCCGTTGCGTGCCCGCGATAAACCAGTTCATCCAGCGTTTGTCGCGCCGGTCGAGCGCGGCGGCCACGAGCGCATCTTTCGATTCGAAATGCGTGTAAAAGCTTTTGCGCGCCGCGCCGGACTGCTTGACGATCGCGTCCACGCCGGTTGCGTGAATGCCGCCGGCGTAGATCAGCGCTTCAGCCGCGTCCAGCAGCCGCTCGCGCGCGCTGCCGGGTGCGACTGATTCAGTGTGAGTTTCGGTAGCCATGGACGAAGGGTAGAACGATCATTCTCCCTCGTCAAGTCTTTTGCGTTTTTGCAGGTTGGGTGCGCGAACTGTTATCTTGAGCACGATCGGTCAACGGGAACGAACTTCATGAGTACACTGACTCTCCGCGCCACCTTCATGCGCGCCCTGCTCAGCGCAACACTACTGACGGCGGTGGCCTGCACGCCCGTGCAAGTGCTCACGCATACGGTCAGCCAGAACGAAACACGCGTGCCGCCCGGCCGCTACGAAATCGATCCGGATCATTGCAGCATTACCTTCGACATCGATCATTTCAAGTATTCGCGCTTCACGGCGCGTTTCGATCGCAAGAAGGGCGAACTCGACTGGAACGAAGGCGGTCTGGACAAGAGCACGACGTCGGTGACGATCGACGCCGCGAGCATCGATACGAATGTGCCTTTGCTCGACAAAATGGTGAAGAGCGCCAACATGCTCGACGTGGAGCGCTATCCGGAGATTCGCTTCGTCAGCACGCGTTTTGAGCGCACGGGCGAATCGCGCGGCACGTTGACCGGCGATCTGACGATTCATGGTGTCACACAACCGGTCTCGCTCGACGTCGCCTTCAATGGTTTTGCCCCCGATCCGCTCACGAAGAAAGACACGCTCGGCTTTTCGGCCGAGGGTCATTTCAGTCGCGCGAAGTTCGGCCTGGCGACGTGGTATCCGGCCGTCGGCGACGATATTCATGTGCGCATTCAGGCCGAGTTCGTTAAAACGCCCGCAGGCGGGTGAGCGCGGTGCGGGCGTTGGTCCAAGCGCTTTTTTGCTGCACGCTGAGACTGCAAGCGTGGTCGCGCGTCGGCGCGTGTTAACTCATGAGGCCGTCCAGTCGAGAATCACCTTGCCGCTTTCGCCAGAGAGCATCGTGGCGAACGCTTCCTGATAGTCGTCGACCTTGAAATGGTGCGTGAGGATCGGCGAGAGATCCAGGCCGCTTTGCAGCATCGCGACCATCTTGTACCAGGTCTCGAACATCTCGCGTCCGTAAATGCCCTTGATTTCAAGGCCTTTGAAGATGACCTGAGTCCAGTCGATCGCGGTCTGCGCGGGCGGAATGCCGAGCAGCGCGATCTTGCCGCCGTGGTTCATCGCTTCGAGCATGCCGGTGAAGGCGCTCGGCACACCGGACATTTCCAGCCCGACGTCGAAACCTTCGGTCATATGCAGGTCCGCCATCACGTCGCGCAACGATTCGCGCGAGACGTTGACCGCACGCGTCGCGCCCATCTTGCGCGCGAGTTCGAGGCGATAGTCGTTGACGTCGGTGATCACGACATTGCGCGCGCCCACGTGTTTCGCGATCGCCACCGCCATGATGCCGATGGGTCCGGCGCCGGTAATCAACACGTCTTCGCCGACCAGATTGAACGACAGCGCAGTGTGCGTGGCGTTGCCGAACGGGTCGAAAATCGCGGCGAGGTCGTCGGAAATCTCGGGCGGAATCTTGAATGCGTTGAATGCGGGAATCACCAGATACTCGGCAAACGCGCCTTCACGATTCACGCCGACGCCCACCGTATTGCGGCACAAATGCCGGCGGCCCGCGCGACAATTGCGGCAGAAGCCACAGGTGATATGTCCTTCGCCCGACACGCGATCGCCGATTGCAAAGCCGCGCACTTCCTGGCCCATTTCGACGATTTCGCCCACGTATTCGTGGCCGACATGCATCGGCACGGGAATCGTTTTTTGCGCCCAGTCGTCCCACTTCCAGATGTGAATATCGGTGCCGCAAATCGCGGTGCGCGTGATGCGGATCATCACGTCGTTGTGGCCGACTTCGGGTTTCTTGACGTCCGTGAGCGTGAGGCCGGGAGCGCGTTCAAGTTTTGCCAATGCTTTCATGTGCGCCTCCGTATTAGATGACACCGAGTTCACGGCCGACGCGCGCGAATGCATCCACCGCGCGGTCGATCTGTTCGGGCGTGTGCGCGGCGCTCATCTGCGTGCGAATGCGTGCGCGGCCTTTCGGCACCACCGGGAACGAGAAGCCGATCACGTACACGCCTTCCTTCAGGAGCGCATCGGCCATTTTCGAAGCGAGTTGCGCGTCGCCGAGCATGACGGGAATGATCGGATGTTCGCCGGGCACGAGCGTGAAACCGAGCGCACTCATCTTGCTGCGGAAGTGCGCGCCGTTTTCGCGCACGCGCGCGCGCAATTGCGCGCCTTCTTCGCTCGCCAGCAGTTCGAGTACTTTCAGCGAAGCGGCGGCAATGCTCGGCGTCAGCGTGTTCGAGAACAGATAGGGACGCGAGCGCTGACGCAGCAACTCCACGATCTCCTTGCGTGCGGCCACGTAACCGC
Organism: Paraburkholderia sp. RL17-347-BIC-D; assembly: GCF_046027915.1. Taxonomy (NCBI): domain Bacteria; kingdom Pseudomonadati; phylum Pseudomonadota; class Betaproteobacteria; order Burkholderiales; family Burkholderiaceae; genus Paraburkholderia; species Paraburkholderia sp. RL17-347-BIC-D. The sequence continues at coordinate 156,290 of NZ_JARESS010000007.1, read as the reverse complement.
CCGATGCACCGCCGAGCGCCTTACCCAGCGTGCCGGTGATGATGTCGATGCGCGACAGCACGCCACAATGTTCCGGCGTGCCGCGCCCGTGTTCGCCGACAAAACCCACCGCGTGCGAGTCGTCGACCATCACGAGCGCGCCGTAACGGTCGGCCAGATCGCAGATGCCGGCGAGGTCGGCGATGATGCCGTCCATGGAGAACACGCCGTCGGTCGCGATCAGTTTGAAGCGCGCGCCGGCGGCCTCCGCTTCGATCAGCTTCGCTTCGAGATCGGCGAGATCGTTGTTCTTGTAGCGAAAGCGCTTCGCCTTCGAAAGCCGCACGCCGTCGATGATGCTCGCGTGGTTCAGTTCGTCGCTGATGATCGCGTCGTTTTCGTCGAGCAGCGTTTCGAACAGGCCGCCGTTTGCATCGAAGCAGCTGGAGTAGAGGATGCAATCGTCGGTTTGCAGGAACGCGGCGAGCGCGTGTTCCAGATCCTTGTGCACGGTTTGCGTGCCGCAGATGAAGCGCACGGACGCCATGCCGAAGCCGTCGTTGTCGAGACCTTGCTTGGCGGCCTCGATCAGCCGTGCGTCGCCGGCGAGGCCGAGGTAGTTGTTGGCGCAGAAATTCAGCACGTCCGTGCCGTTAGCCAGACGAATGTCGGCCGATTGCGGGCTGGCGATCACGCGCTCGTTCTTGTAAAAGCCGTCAGCGCGAATCTGCTCGAGGGTGCCGCGCAGATGGGCGAGGTAAAGGTCACGCATGAACCAGACTCCTGAAAAGGGGTGATAGCGCCCGTGTCAGCGTGTTCGGCATGTGCGACCACGAGGCGGCCTGTTATAGTCGGCTGTCAGTTTTATCGGATTTTTTCGTTTTTCCGAACTAAAATCCGGTATGTCGAACAACTCTAAACGATGGGTCAGGAAATGGCAAGTTCGGGTATCCGCCGCGCCGCGGCCAACGCGGCGCCCATCCCAGGCGCAACTTCGGTCCCGGCAGTCGCGGCGCCGCCGCGCGTCGGCGAACAGATTCAGCGTTTGCGCGCCGAACGGCGCATGACGCTGGACGATCTGTCGCGTGCGGCCGGCGTGTCGAAATCGATGCTCTCGGAGATCGAGCGCGACAAGGCCAATCCGACCATCGCGGTCGCCTGGCGGCTGACCAATGCGCTCGGCGTCAGCCTCGATTCGCTGTTCGCGCCACAAAAGACGCCGGAAGCGATCGCTGTCTCCGGGCCGCACGAGATTCCCACTTTGAGCGGGCACGACGCCAAGTATCAATTGCGAGTGTGGGGGCCAATCGAGCTGGCCGGCAAGTTCGAGTGGTACGAATTGACGCTGCAGCCAAGTGGGGCGCTGGTGTCGAACGCGCACGAACCCGGCACGCGCGAGCATCTGACCGTGCTGCAAGGATCGATCGAAATCGAGGCGGCAGGCGCGACGAAACGGCTCAAGGCGGCGGACACCGCGCGTTATGTCGCCGACGAGCCGCACGCGATCCGCAACGCCGGCAAGGGCGAGGCGAAGGCGCTGCTGGTGGTAATTCACGGCTGATCTTCCGGCGCACCGTGGCTAGTTGTTGGCGGAATCGGGACTTCGCCCGAGGTTGCATCCGACACTGTATATTTGTACAGTACAGGGTATCGACTGGAGCCGATCATGAACAAGCTGACAACCGACTCGACCGACCACGCTCTGGCTGCGCTGCGCTATCAAACCGCAGCGCGTGATCTCGAACACATCGTCCGCAATATTGCTGCGCGCTACATCGTGCAACAGGTGCCGCTCACCTGGCGTTTGCTGCATGCCATCGAAGCCGAAGCGCTGGCTGACCTCGGCTTCGCCAGCCGGCACGACGCGGTGATGCTGGGTCTTTTTCAACGACCGTCCGATTTGCCGTATCCGGAAACGGACGAGGCGGTGGACTTCGGCACGTCCACGGCACTGCCGGCGGTGTTCGCGTTCGCGGTCAGTGCTTATGAAGAAGCGGCACGGCGGGCTGCGCAGCCGTCGTCGTCGGAGAACGCCCCTTTGAAACATGCTCGCGCTTGGGGCGACTGAATCCGGGCTGCATTTCCATCCGTTGCCACCTACAATGGGTGCAACTAACGGAAGAATAACCCATGTCACCTCCTCACCTGACCGACCCGGTCCCGCGTCCAGCGCCGTCCACGGATCTCTTCGATCAGCAACGTGAAGACTGGCGCCGCGACCCGCAAATCGCGTTCGACGCATGGCTAGCCAAACAACATTTCCGCCGTTCTTCAGCTGAAGTCTACCAGGCGCAGTGGGGGCTTTTTCTCGATTGGCTGAGCGCGCGTCAACAGAGTCTGGTCACGGTCGAAGCTCACGCGATTGCCGAATTCGTCGTCGGACTCGACGTCAAAAAGACTCAACGTGTACGGTATTTGCGGCTGATCGAGCGAGTGCTCGATCATGTGCGCGAGATCGAATCCGCTTCGACCAATCCGGCACGCTTCATTGCTCAGGATGGCGAAGCAGCGTGGCGAAACGCGCGCGATAACGAGCCGACCGGCTTTCTCAACCACGCCGAACGAACCGCATTGATCGCGCATCTGTTTTCGCCGTTGCCGGATTTGTCTGCGGCGCAACGTTGGCGGGAGCGGCGCGACCGCGCTTTGATCGCCGTGTTTTTAGGCGGTGGATTGAAAACGGGCGAGGCTGCTTCGCTTACGGTTAGTTGCGTGAATGTGGGATCACCTTGGGTAACAATCGAGTCGGCCAATCCGATGCTGACGCGGCGCACTCGGCTCGCACCTTTCGCCGCCGCGATTCTCGACGCGTGGCTCGCCGAACGGCGTCTGTCGGAATTGGCGGGTAATCTGGTTTTTCCCGCATCGCCTTCCGGACGTCCGATGCATAAAGCCACCATGCTGCGCGCGGTCGACGCCTTGATCGACGGAGCCGGGATCGCCGAGTCGCGAGCGTCGCGAGCCAGTCCGCAAACATTGCGCAACACGTTTGCGGCCGATCTGTTCGAGAGCGGGGTCGAGGCGGAACTGGTCGGGCAGTGGCTGGGGTTTGTGCAGGCGGTGTCGGCGAACCGTCTGTATCGCGCGTGGCAAAACTGGATGGATCAGCAGGATTCTCCTGCCGCAGAGGTGCCTGATCCGGCCGTTCCGCCGCTGCCAGCACCTAGGCGTGACGGGCGTTTGACAAGGAAAAGGGGAGACGCCGAGTCCTGAAACTCCTCACCTTTCGGGTCCCGAATTTCCTCACCTTTGGCAATTTGTCCATTATTGCACCGCGTCAAACGTCACGCCGACGCCGCAATCGGGTCGCTCGACAGAAACCGGCTAACCGCCTCCAGCCTAGATTTGCCGAGACCCGACGAGTGATCGCACTCCGGACATTGCAGTTCAAAGCGGTGATCCACCTGCGATAGTTCCGGCTCACCTTCCTCACATTTTGGGCACCGCAGCGGCAGGGCGACATGGCCATCCGCCGCAGTGCCGATCGCCCTTAATTCGTCACCCGTCAGCCGGCCAGCTTCGACCAGCGAGCAGAGCAGACTCGCGATCGCCGGATCGATACCTTGCTGACCGCGCAGGACGGCGACCTCTTTCGTGAGCGCGTCTACTTCGTCGGATTGCTCGCGCAGCTGAGCGTCGAGCCGGTCGCCGCGCGCCTTGGCCGCGGCGATTTGCTGAATAAACTCAAACTCTTTGCGGCTCGCGTCGCGCACCCCGGACTGATAAGTGCCCGCCATGCTGCGCAAGGAGTCGAGCTCGACCAGCATCGGTTTGACGCGCCGCTCGGCTTCGGCGACGGCGTCCTTGATCTGCTGCGCATAGTGTTCAGTGCTTTGGCGCAATTCGACGTGCAATGCGTCGATTCGGTCCCGCAACGTTGCATTGGTCGCGAGTTCGGTGTCGAGCCGTTGACGAAGCGCTTCATTTTCGTGATCGAGTCGGCGCACCGTTGCCTGTAAACCCTCCTGGTGAGCATTTCCGTGTGTGGTTGTGCTCGACAACTCGGCTTCGAGCGCGCGAACACGTTCCCAGGCGGCCTCCGCTCGCAATTCGCTGCGCTTGATCGCGTCTTCCGATGCTTGCTGACGAATTTCCGCTTCTCGAGCGCGCTGGTCGGCGGCGGTGATCTGCGCGCGAATTTCCTCGCGCTCGTCGTCGAGCGTTGTGCGTGCATGAGCGACGGCTTCTTCGAAAAGTACGCCCAGCAATTCGCCGGCACGGTCTTCGAGTGCTTTCGGAATAGCGCCGGTGCCAACTTTCACGCGCGACACACTTCGGATGCGCTCCCAGAAGTGGTCGATGTCCTTAGGAATGTCGCTCGCGCTGCCGGTCTGGGTCAGATCACGAACGGTGGCCATGGAGGGCCGGATTCCCAGATCAAAAAACAGTCGCTTGCATGCGTGCAGCGAAAGTTCTTGTCGCCGTGCCCCGTTGGCTCGCAGAGCTTCAAGCTCGTTTCGAATGGATTGCCGTTCCTGATCCAGATTCATGTATACCTCGATGTCGCTCGAATTGGATGAATCATAACAATTTACGTACTGTTTGCTACGCATTTGTTGGGCTGGGACATGGATTCGAGAATAGGCGTGTTTTGTTGCTAGAAGTGAGTCGGCGGATTTGCGCTAGCTGATTTTTTCCGTGAAACAAAACGAAGAATAGCCAATAAGGTCTTGTAAAGAAAGAGCTTTTAAAGATTTTACAGCGATCGTGCACTGTTTCACGAGCGCTTCATCATGGCTACTTTGGTTGGAAGGCTTTGTCCGAAGGACACGCGGGGAAATACTAGAGAGTAATAAAAGTAAACACCTTTGAACCCATGTTAAAAACGTTAACGCCATGGCAAAGCCTTATCTGGCAAGGGTTCCAGCCCGGTAAGGTGAAGCTTTGCGGGAGAGGTGGTGAGGTCTTGCGGGAATGTCGAGTGATGAGGTTCGGGGGCCTCGGTGAGCGGGTCCGGGACAGAACGTGAGCGGGTTCAGGAGCCACCCCAAAAGTGCGGTGTGACCAAAGGTGAGGTTTTGCAGGACCTGAATGATGTGGATCGCCCGGCGGCGCTCGAAAGTCTGTTCGAGAGTCGACCAAGGCGAAGGTGAGCGCTTTCGGGATGGATTCGTCCGCCCAATTTCGGCCTTATTTTGAACTCGTTAACCCCATTGGTGAGTCAAGTCGGGAGAAAACGCGAACCGAAGGTGAGATTTTACGGGGAAGGGGTGGCATTTTTGCCTTATTTCTGTGCATTCCGGTGCCTAAGGTGAGAGTTTTCGGGAGCGAGGCTGCTTTTCGGGCTGAATCCAAAGTCGACGGCGATGAGTTGGCCGATCGCTGCCTGCCAACGGTGAGGAAATTCGGGAGGTCGGGTTTTGTGGCACGCGCCGTCCGTGAAATGCACCTGGTTTGGATCAAAGGTGAGGTTTTTCAGGAGTCGTTTGGGTGCTCGGCGATCGTTAAGGTGAGGAAATACAGGACCAAAATGGCTTCCATCGCCCGGAAAAGCCCTACTGACGCTGCCGAAGTCGTTTGCGTTTTACGGTCGCTGAAATCGAAAGGTGAGATTTTTCAGGACTGCGACGGCCGCGATCAAAAATGCGGGAATTCACCGAAATCGGCTTTGAGGTGAGGTTTTACGGGAGCGTTCGCAGATGACTCGGCTAAACTGAAATCTATAAGATTATGAAATCATTGAGTATTTTCGATTGCTTTCGCAAAGGTGAGGTTTTTCGGGGGCTCTTTTTTAGGTGGTTTGGGGACCCTCAGATAGCCCTATGGTGAGGTTTTTCGGGACCGTTTTTCCGTGCTTTGGGAGTTCAACATGCCTGAAGGCCGCGTCGTTCCAAGCATGCCGCTAGCATTAAGGTGAGCTTTTTCGGGGGCTTCGAGAGTGTTGATTCGAACCCATCGAGTCAGGACGTCTTGGTCGACCACTGCCTATAACGGTTGCACAAGTGGCAGTGGCATCAATGCACGAAGCTCAGGCGGTGCCGATCTGGGCCGGGTGCACGGTTGGAAAGCTTGCGACGCCTGCGGAGAGATCCCGCGTGGGGCTGCTGCGTCGCGTGAATGCATGGGGCAGAGCTGCGTGCAGGGCGGGTCAAGAAAGCCGGCGACAGGCTTGTAGCGGTGCTCGGCGCGCTCTTCGCACAGCGGAGCACGCATGCGGAGGCGTTGCTTGTTAAGGTGGCGTCGATTCGACCGTTTGGCTTGTCAGCGTGGCACGCTTTGCGCCGGCGCAGCCCTCCCCTGCTGGCCAAATATTGCTCGAAGCTTGTTCACCGACTTGGTCGACCGCAAGTGCACCGGGTCGGCGGGCGCCCCGTCAAAATTCTCGAAATTTTTTGAGGTGAGAAGATTCGGGATCAGATGGCGCCGGTTCGCGCCCGCCGCGGAAATGGTCCGAATTTGCCAGGCCCGCGACCTGCAAGGATGGCCCGAACCTGGCGCGAAACGGCTGAGGTGAGGGTTTTCGGGAGTTGCTCGAGGTGAGTCGCGCCTCGTAAACTCGCTTCACCCGCAACGGTGAGATGCACGCTATAGACGCGTATCACCGCAGCCGGTATGCTCTCGCCAAATCCCTCCTCGACCAGACGCATGGCCACGAAGCGCGCGAAGAAGACCGACGTAGTCAGCCCGAGCTCGGCCGAATTGCGCAAAGCCGTCGAGGCGATCGCGATTCAGCCTAAAAGCGGCAAAATCACGCTCCTTACCCGCAAACTGTTCAACGTGCTCCTCGCCGTGGCTCAGCAAGCGGACGAATCCGGCGACACGTATCGGGCCTTGCTGTCCGATATCGTCGCGAACTCCGCGTTTGATTCCAACGACACCGCGCTCGTCAAGGAGCACTTGCGGCGCATGGTGTCGGTGCAGGTCGAATGGAGCACCGGCACGTCCAGTCAGAAGCCGGGGCGGAAATGGGGTATTTCCACGCTGATTGCCGACGCGGAAATTCTCGAAGACCCCACCACCCGCCGTGTCTGGGTGGAATTCTCGTTCGCACCGAAGATCAAGAAGAAACTGCTCGATCCGGTTCAGTATGCCCGCTTGAGTCTCCAGTTCCAGAGCCAGTTGCGCAGTAGCGCGGGTCTCGCGCTGTACGAGATTTGCGTGCGCTACCTGACCAACCCGAGCCATCTGACGATGCGCGAGACGTGGGAGTGGTGGCGCCCTATCCTCTCCGGCACGCCGGACACGGAAGCGGGCGATGAAGCGAAGCGCGAGTACAAATACTTCAAACGTGATTACTTGCGCCCGGCCATCGCCGAGGTCAACGCCGTTACGAACATCTTCGTCGAACTGATCGAGCACCGGGAAGGACGCCGGGTCGCCGAGATCCAGTTTCGCGTGACCGAACGCAAGCAGCCGATGCTCGCGCTCGACGAACATCCGAACGTGTTCGACAGTACGCTGGTCGACCGGATGGTGAAGATCGGCATCCCGCTGAAAGAAGCGCAAACGCTCTACGCCGACAGCGAAGAAAATCGCATTCGCGCCGCGCTGCAGATGACCGAGCAACGCATGCGCAGCACGTCGTTGCCGCCGGTGCGCAGTGCGCCCGCGTTGTTCAAGGACGCATTGAAGAAAGGTTACGCGCCGCCGGTCGAAGCGTTGCCGTCGAGTGGTGGCGGCAAGGCTGCGGTTGCTGCGCCGGCCGACGACCTCAAGGCGCGTCTGCTCGGCGAGTACTCGGCGTATCGCCGCAAGGAAGCGCGCGAGTTGTACGACGAACAAGGTGAGTACGAGCGGGAGATCGCGCGGCAGTCGTTTGAAGAAGATGAATTGCCGGGACTCGGCACGCACATGCGCGACGACTGGCGCCGCCGCGGGCTGGATTCGAAGATTGTCGAAACGGCATTCTTCGATTGGCTGGCTCGCAAGACTTGGGGCGAGCCTACTGACGGTGACCTGCTAGCCTTCACGCTTAGCCAATCGCGCGCGGCGTAATCATCTAGCGAGCGGGGCGCGGCTCTTGGCTGCCGCGTGCCCCATCTCTGTACCAATCTTTCTTACTTCAACATCTTTTCAATCTGGCGAAGGATGTCGTCGCGCTTTTCACGCGTGAGCCCCTTCAGACGCAGTTCGATTCGATCATCCCCGTACGATTTGAGATCGCCGACCGACACACCGTCGAGTTTGATTTCCAGACGTTGCGCATAGCGTTGCCGGCCCGCTGGTTTGGTGCTTTCCTGAGCGCTCGCCCTCCCCTTGACGATGTCTGCGACTTGCCGCGTACTCAGATCGTCCGAGAGGATCTTGTTGATCAGACGCAGCGTTGCATCGGCGCCGCGGGCAGTGTGATAACGCCCCACCTGATACGCCATGTTCGAGCCGAAGCGGTCTGGTCGCGCGACCATCTCGTGCATGACGACCTCAGGCAATTTGGCAATCGACAAGGCGACTGCAACGGTCGACTCGTCTAGCCCGAGGTGTTCGGCGAGTTCCTTCTGACTCTGGAAATGGCGGTCGTCGAGAAAGCGTTTCCATACGACCGCGTTGTCGAACACCGTCTGCGAATCGCGCTGGACGTTGAGGTCGTAACCGAGCTTGTAGCTCTGGATACCGATCGGCAGATCGATGACGATCGCCTTGACCGTTTCCTTATTCGCTTCTTTCAGGGCCCGCACGCGTCGACCGCCATCGCTGACGTAGTAGGTGCCGGGATTGTCGTAATCCGGGATGACGTGAATCGCCTGCTGCTGCCCCTGCTTTGCCAGATTGACAGCGAGCTCGGCAATCGACGACTTCAGATAGAAGTGCCGCGGATTGAACGGGCTCGGCTTGATCGTCTTAAGCGCCAGCTCGATGACCTGGCCTGGCCGGTAGCCGTGCTCGTTGCGCCAGGTGCGGTAGGCCGCCGATTCATTGGCTGTGTCAACAGCGTCGACTTCGGCAACGCTCTGCGATGTCATGACGGGCGCGAGGGTACGCCCCGCCGCCTCGCTATTCTTCGGGTCATTCTTGACCAGTCCGTCGATAGCGTTCAGGCGATCGAGCGCAGTTCGCTTTTCGCTGCTGGTCGAATCAGGACGCGCTTGAAAGCCTTTGGCGAATTGGGAGGGTTTCATTCAGGGTCCTTTATGCGCATAAATTTCACGGGAGCAAGGCGGCGATCTCATTCGCGCATGCCCGTACTTCGATGGCGGCCAGCTTGGCGCCGCGATCATTCATCTGAAGCACTGTTTGCCCTAACGCCATAGCCTGCTTGTAGGCCTCGCGAGTCGGGATCTGTGTTTTGAGCAGCGGGAACCCGAGCTCTTCCAACGCACGCTTCAGTTCGCGCGTCAGCATCCGTTTCTCTTCGGTCTTATTGAGCAGGAAGACCGCACGCAGGTCTTCGTTCATGACCTGAGCCTGCTGGACAAGCTTCACCAGTCCGATACTCGACCAGTAGTCGGCGGGCGATGACGATGTTGGGATCACCGCGACGCTCGCAGCGAGAAGGACGACGCCGGACACTTTCTCGGTGATAGACGGCGGGCAGTCGACGACGATGATGTCGTAGTCAGACACGAACTTCTTGATCTCGCGATGGATCTGGCTGCCTGCTTCGGAGAGGTTGACGACTGGAAAGGGGATACCGGTGTCGCCGTCTGATGATGCACTGGCCCAGTGGATCAGCGTGTTTTGACCATCTGCGTCTACGACGAGGACGCGTTTGCCTTTCTCATGAAATGCAGCGCCGAGGTGCATCGCGATTGTGCTCTTCCCGACCCCGCCCTTCTGCTGAGTTACCGCGATGATTTCAGCTGCCAATCTTCACCTCCTCTTTTTAGACGCAAATGGATTTTACCTGGATGAATTTGTATTTCAATCGTTTTTGTGTAAACACGAGAAGGATTAGCCGTTCGGATAGGTTTATGCGCATAAAGGATGGAGGCGCGGTGATGGAGGCGCTGTTGAGGTTGAGAGAGGGTGCTGGGGCGATGTGCCGGCTGACCGGTTTGGCCTGCATGGCACCAATTCGATTGCGCTCGCGCCGTGTCCGGATCGCTGTCTTCATCAACGCGAGCGTTGTCGGCAACGTGACATGCGCTGCCGATGAACCCGTGATAGGTCGCCGGAACTGGCCGCAAGATTTATGCGCATAAAGCCCGGCAGCGGGCTCTGCCGTAACCGTGATTTGCGAGAGAGAGCCGGCCCGCAGTTCAATGCGTTGACACGATGATCGGTGCAATGAGCTACACGAGAGCCGAGTAGCGTAGGCACCAGCTAAACCCACGAGCACGGAGGACGCTTGTGCACAGCATGCGTAGATTGGAGGCTGCGCCGCATGAGAAATCCGACTATTGCGAAAAGTCGGTAGGACAGTTTATGCGCATAAACTGCGAAATTGAGCAATTACAAACAGGGGGGCGCCGTTCACCACTTAGCTCCTTTTAGCCGAGCCACTACGCCGCAAGTCGAACTAGCCGGGAGTTCATGGATCGTATGGCGTTCGGAAACTCGCCAAATCGCATTCACGCGCCGCAGGGGAGGTAATCCACAAAGACCTAGCATGGCCTGCCGCGCCCGATACCATTTCGCAGACGCAATTAACTCGGAAGTGAAGCGAACAGAAAAATACCTCTTCACGCGAAAGCCTAGCCGAACGTGACCATCACGCACGTCACGCGATTACGGTCATGTCTCGCCTTTCCTCTCCGAATCCACATCCACTAGCCTGCTTATCTCGCGACCTCGCCAATTCAAAAATCTCTACAGCACCGCCTCGCTCCGCCATCTCCCCACCCGCTAAAATCCCATCCAACGTGCGCCATGCACAAGCATCCCGCAACCAGCCACACCACCCCAAAACCCATGATCACGATCTACCACAACCCCCGTTGCTCAAAATCGCGCGCCGCATGCGAGCTAATCACCACCACCTACAACAGCGCAAACGAAGCGACAGAAATCGTCGAATACCTGAAGCATCCGCTCACGGTCGAACAACTCAAGCGACTGAACGCACAACTAGGCTGCACAGTTCGCGAGATGATTCGTGACAACGAAGCCGAATACAAGGAACTGCAACTCGCCGACACCCCCTTGACCGACTCTCAGTTATACGAAGCATTGGAGAAACATCCTATCCTTCTGCAACGGCCGATCGTCGTGCGAAACGGGCGAGCGGTAATCGGCCGCCCGCCGGAAAACGTTGCCGCACTGTTCGCCTGAATGGCGTAGCAAGGCCAGCAAATCGAAGCTACGCCTGCAGACTAGACCTTGCTACCAGGCAACGCCGCATCCTTGGTAACGATCTTCGTCGGGATGATGCGCAGCTCGCTGAAGGTATCAGCGATACGTTGCTGTTCCGCAAGCACATTCGCATCGACAGGTTTATACACGTGCGCATAGTGCCGCAAGCCCGCTTCGATCACGCCGGCGTCGAGCCCCTGAATCGGCGCGAGTTGCGCGGCAGCCTCGCTGTAATGCTCCCGCACCCACGCGCCTTCTTTGCCCACTTCGTCCATCGTGATCGCGAGCACATCGGCGTTCTGTTGCGCGAACTGTCGCGCGCTCAGGAAGAACTGGTGATGGCTCACAATGCGGTCGGCATCCGCGAGCAAGCGCGCATTCGACTGCCGCTTCGCCGCTTCGAGGAACGGATCCCAGATCGCCCACGCATCGATCGCGCCGCGTTCGAAGGCGGCGCGCGCATCGGCGGGCGCCAGATAGACCGGCTGAATCTCGCTGTACTTCACGCCGCTTTTCTGCAGCGCGGCGACCAGAAACCAGTGAACATCCGAGCCTTTGTTGAAGGCGATTTTCTTGCCCTTCAGATCGGCCAGCGTTTTGATCGGCGCATCCTGATGCACGAGGATGCCTTCGGCATGCGGCGTCGGGACCTCATAGGCGACGTAGACGAAGTTCGCGCCAGCGGCCTGCGCGAACACGGGCGGCGCCTCGCCGACATAGCCGAAGTCGATGGCGCCGACATTCAGTCCTTCCAGCAACTGCGGCCCCGCAGGAAACTCGGTCCATTTGACGGTGATGCCCAGCGGCGCGAGCCGTTTTTCGAGCGTACCGTGCGCCTTCAGCAACACGAGCGTATTGGCGGCTTTCTGATAACCGATGCGGAATTCCTTGGCGTGCGCCTCGGCGGCAAAAGCGGACGCGGAAATGACGGGCAGCGTGGCGGCAGCGAGCGTTGCGCTCACGCCGGCAATGAACGCGCGGCGCGTGAGCAGCGGATGACGTGACATAACAGGGCTCGTAAAAAAGACGGACGCAAAACGGACCGATTGGCTCCGACGATAATTCGTCTGCAAGCCTGGACGAACCGATAAATTCGCATAAGCAAATCACGCGGACGGAACGAAGCACTGCGGCCTTCAAATCTGTCCGCGTAACTGCGTCGAATCTGAAGCGGCCGCTACAATTCGTCATCCGCGCCCGGCCGCGGCTGCGTCATTCGACAAAAAAAGGAACACCGTGCATCTGACGACAACACTCGCGCCGTGGTCATCCCACGACACCCAACTCATTCTGTCGTGCGTGCTCGGGCTCGCACTGATCATCGTTTTCATCAGCGTGCTGAAACTCGCGCCGTTCCTGTCGATTCTGGTCGGCACGTTCGCCGCGGGTTTCGCCGCCGGCCTACCGCTCGAGGCTGTCGCCAGCGCATTCAGTAAAGGCGCCGGCGCGCTGCTCGGCGACGTCGGCATCATCATTGCGCTCGGCGCCATGCTCGGTGCGCTCATGGCCGAATCCGGCGCCGCCGACCGGCTCGTCTCGACCATCCTTAAACACTCCACGCCTCGCACGCTGCCGTGGATGATGGCAGTCGTCGCGCTGATCATCGGCTTGCCGCTCTTCTTCGAAGTCGGCCTCGTGATGATGGTGCCGATCATCTTCGTGATGGCGCGCCGTTCGCAGCAGCCGATCCTGCGCATTGCGATTCCTGCGCTGGCCGGCATGACCACGCTGCACGCACTCCTGCCGCCGCACCCGGGTCCGCTGATCGCGGTGAGCGCATTGCACGCCGATCTCGGCCTCACGCTCGGTCTCGGTCTGATCGTCGCGATTCCCGCGGTGATTCTCGCGGGTCCGCTGTACGGCATCTGGTTGTCCAAGCGGATGCACGTGGTCGAACCGGAGGAAATGGGCAAGCTCTTCAGCGCCAAGGAAGACACTGGCGAGCCGCCGAGTTTCGCGATCTCGCTCATCACGATCCTGCTGCCCGTCGTGTTGATGCTAGGGCGCACCGTCGCCAAGCTGCTGCTTCAGCCCGAAACGTTCCTGTTCAACACCTTGAATTTCCTGGGTGAGCCGCTGGTCGCGCTCGGCCTCACCGTGCTGTTCGCCGTGGTGGCGCTGGGTTGGTCGCGGGGCATGGCGCGCGAGCGCGTCGGCGGCATTCTGCGCAAGAGCTTGCCGCCCATCGCCGCGCTGCTGCTGACCATCGGCGCCGGCGGCGGTCTCAAGCAGGCGCTCGTGGTGGCGGGCATCAGCTCGACCATCGGCAAGATCGCGGTCGGCGCGCACATGCCGCTGATTCTGCTGGCGTGGCTGATCGCCGTCGCGCTGCGCCAGGCGACGGGCTCGGCGACGGTTGCCACCACCACGACGGCCGGCATCGTCGCGCCGGTCGTCGCCGGTCTCAGCACGACGCACAATTCGCTGATGGCGCTCGCCATCGGCGCGGGTTCGGTCTTTTTCTGCCACGTGAACGATGCGGGCTTCTGGATGGTCCGCGAGTATTTCGGCCTGCAACTGAAACAGACGGTGCTGGTCTGGTCGGTGTTGCAGACGATCGTGTCCGTCGTCGGCCTCGCGCTCACGCTCGTGTTGTGGACCGTGCTGACGTGACCGCGCACCAGGCTCTCGCTGCGTTGGCAGGAACTGATGCGCGGCTGTCCATTCCGGGCGGCCGACGCCACTTACACTGCCTGGCAGGCGAGCAGCGGTCCCGCAGCTCGCTTCCCTGAAAACGCGGAGCCACCATGCTTGAACTGAGACCGTCCTGCGAAGGATGCGGCAAGTCACTGCCGCCGAACGCATCCGATGCCATGATCTGCACGTACGAGTGCACCTTCTGCGAAGTGTGTGCGCTCACTACGCTGCGCAACGTGTGTCCGAACTGCGGCGGCAATTTCCAGCATCGGCCGGTTCGCACGCGCGCGCAGCTCGAGAAACATCCGGCCGGCGCCACACCGCATCCCGTTTCGATCGACGAAGCGTCGCATGCGCGTTTCTTCGAGCGCTACCAGAACACGCCGCCCGGCGAGCGCTAGACCAAGCGGCGCGCCCACGCATGCCGTGCCATCCAAGCACGACGCACAGCGCGCTTCAATCGTCGCTGTTCAACGCGCCCGGCGTCGCGATTCCGCTGACCGTATGCGCCGCCACGCGCAGCAGACGGATCTGTTTGCGATAGTTGCGGCAGCCGCTGCAGGTCGGCAGATGCAGCCGGATCGCGACCCATTCGCCGGTCGTCAACGAACGGTCGAGCGCGTCGGACAACAAGCGCGTGATGTGCTTACATTTCCCCATTCGCATCCTCGCTGGATAGGCCCTTTTCGCTCAGGCAAGTGCGCAAGCGCAGCCGCGCGCGGTAGATCAGCACGCTGCAATGATTGGCGGTCATCTGCAATTCGGCGCAAATCGCCTCGGTGTCGAGATCGAGGAATTCGCGCATCATGAACACGCGTCCGATGTGCTCCGGCAAGCGTTCGAGGCACATCTCGAACAGGGCCCAGAACTGCTGCTGACGCAGCGCGGTTTCCGGCGTCGGCCAGGGACGCGGCTTTGTTTCGCGCGACCAATGGCCGTTGTCCTTGAACAACTCGCGATCGAGCAAGGCTTCACCGTCGAGTTCGGATTCGAGCGCCGACAGGTTGCTCGTGCGTCGCCGGGCACGCAGGGTGTCGACGAGTTTGTGCCGCAGGATACCGAACACCCATGTCTTGTGTTCCGACTGTGCGGCGAATCGATCGGCTTGCGTCCATGCCGCGGCGAGCGCTTCCTGAACGGCATCTTCCGCAGCGGCGGCGTCGCGCAATTGCAGACGGGCAAAACGCACCAGGTCGCGCCGCAATTGCGTCAGATAAACCGGATCGTCGAGCGCCGTGCCCCCTACTTGCGCCATGGACTGCCCCATTGTCGCGATCCTGCCTGCCGCGCGTTTTTTCTTGGATCGTAGTGATTCATGAGCGGGTGATTTTCCTCGCACTGTGGCTGAGCGCGTGCGCCATTCTCCCGCGAGCGCCTGCGCAATCGAATCGGTATTGAACATAGGCCCGACCATGAGCGATGACCAGATGAGCTTAGTCGCGCCGTGCAGGCCGTTATGACAATGACAATAGATTATTGCGGAAAGTGAAATCGCGCGGGAGTGATGCTGCCGGCGTAGCGCCGGGCAAGCAATACCCACCGCCAATTGGCACCCGAAGCTGCACCAGACGGCCCACCGGATTATTTCAATAATTGAAAAAAAGTCTTATTGACTTCGCTGTTTGTCGGCGGACCCTCAGTCGATATTCTTCAGTCCATCGATCGCACCAGATCGCGAACCAAACGCTGAGGAGCAGCACCATGAAACGCATTCTTTCCGCCCTGATCGCTTCCGTCGCCCTGTTTGCCGCCGCTTCCGGCGCAGCCCAGGCTGCCGCTCCGTCGCAGTGCAACGGCCCGGCGTCGTATTGCAACGTATTCTTCGGCAACTGATCGGCTGACGGGCACGGACCCGTCGACGAGAAAGTCTTTCGAAGACAAAAAGAAGGGCGCCGATGTGGGCGCCCTTTTGCTTTTGAAGCAGAGAATTAGACTGACTGCCTGATGCTGGCATGAGATCTTCCGGGCAACACCGCTACACGCCCGAATCAACGCGGCGAACGCCATCGGCCAAAAAAATCCATAGAAACTCGGTCCAGGAGACGCCGCGCATCACAGCAGCGGAAAACAATACCCGGCACTCCGAAGCAACACTCGCGCCCGGCACACAAATGCGTTCAATGCTCACCCTACTAACGTGTTACAGTGGGTCAACAGCTTGCAGTTCTCCTGCACATCGCGCGCAGTCTCTGACGCAAACGCCTCGCATCACAGCGCCCTGCACCGAACAGGGTCCCTTCCTCCTACGCATCTCTGCGATGTCGTCGGCCCGGCTTGATTGAAGCGGCCGCTCTGTACGCACATCGTCGATCAACATCACGTTTCGCTGGTACGCCGCGGTCCGGCCGGCATTGCGCCCGACAACGACGCCACGTTCCACGAAAGCCTTCATCGGAGACGAGCATCATGGGCAATACGATCAGAAGTTACCGGGGTCTAGAGATCTATCCGTTGGTGTATCCGCACCAACCGAGCGGTCTCGATGGCGTTCGCCACTACGATTCGGGCTTCGATGCCGCCGTGCGAATCTGCCGGCGCGGCACCGACGACACGATGACCAGCAGCCGCGTGTTTCGCGTGCCGAGCCGTTCACCGTTCGGCGCGGCCGGCGACGCGCGCATTGCTTCAGCCACCTACGCGGAGCAGGTCATCGACGGCATGGTTGCAGGCCAGTCGATCGCTGGGCTCTGATGCGCGCGCCAATGGCAAGTCAAGCTTCCAGGCGCTCGCAAGGCGCGAATCTTCCGGCACTTACGGGCCGTGCGAACTATCAGGTGATGGCGTCGTCGCGCCGTACCTCTAGCGGCACGGTGCCGACACTGAAAGTGATCCGCTTGAGCGACGAGCGGGTGATCTACCCGTTCCAGGGGCACGCCGACATGCCCTTTTTCGAAGACGCCGATGCGGCCCAGTTGTTTGCCGAGACCTACGGCTGGCAATTGGTAGATGGCGACATTGCCGTGCCGGAGTGACACGCTGAACACGCAGCGAGACCAACTCGTGACATAAGGCAGCCGAGCACGACACCTCGCCTTCATAGCTTGGCAAAAAAAGTCGCGACCGCGAAGCGTCAAACGCCAAGCGCTGCGCGACGGCGCAAGACAACAGGCCAACAGGCACGCCGCGCTACCGCCGGCTAAATCTTCCCGCCGCCATCCATGCCGCTACCGCGGCGCCACACTTCCTTGCCGCGTTCGGACAACTCGCCGCTGCTATGCACGGCGTCCGCTTCCGTACCGTCGACGGCCATCTCGCCGCCGGGCTGTTCCTGTGCCCGCTGCTTTTCCTTCTTGCGAGCAGCCACTGCTTCGTCGTGGGATTTACCTGCGTAATTCGGACTCATGGCTCGATCCTCGATCAAGTAGACTTGCTCACGCGGCGCGCGTCATCGGTCATTTATGCCCGTCGCGTGGATTTCCGGCTGAGCAGGACAGGCAACAAACGCTTGTTTGCCTCAAAACGTCCTAGACCGAAAGCATGCTTGATTGACAAGGCAAAAGTACCAGTTATCCACAAGGTTATTCAGTGAATCTGTGGATAACTTTGTGGGATGCAGAGTTATCCACCGCGCACCGCTGCCGTACCTGCCCCAATAGTCGCGGGGCAGTATTTTGCCGCCCGTCGTCGCCGCCCGCGCAGCTATTGGCTATGATGGACAGTTCGTACCCTTTGCGCCTCGAGCGCCTCACAACAAGGAAGCGAATCATGGCCCATCACATTGCAGTCGTCGTCGGAAGCTTGCGCCGCGAGTCGTTCAACCGGCAGTTGGCGCAAGCCGTGATTTCACTGGCGCCGTCCGACTTCACCTTCGAATTCATCGACATCGGCTCGCTGCCGCTTTACAGCCAGGATTACGACGCCGACTATCCCGAAGCCGGCAAGCACTTGAAGCAGCGCATTGAAGCCGCGGACGGCCTGCTGTTCGTCACCCCCGAATACAACCGGTCCATGCCCGGCGTGCTGAAAAACGCGCTCGACTGGGGTTCGCGCCCGTGGGGCGCCAATTCATGGGCCGGCAAACCCGGCGCCGTGATCGGCACGTCGCTTGGCGCGACCGGCACGGCGTTGGCGCAACAGCATCTGCGCAATGTGCTGGCGTATCTCGACGTGCCGACGCTCGGCCAACCCGAGGTGTTCATCAAGCACGATGCGGCGGTCATCAACGAAAAAGGCGAGATCCTGAGCGACGGTACACGCAAATTTCTGCAGACTTTCGTCGACCGCTACGTCGCGTGGGTCAAGCACCAGACCGCTGCTTGAAGCGAATGGCGCGAGCGCATCAGACGACTGAACGCGGCGGCATTGCCGTGACCTCCACGGCATGCCGCCACGAATTGCTCAGGCTCAGACGTGATGATGTCCCGTCACCCGCTCCCAGCCATGACGCACGGCCAGCTTGAAGCGCTCCCACGTGCTGTCCGGCGAGGTGCTTTCCCAATGACGTCGTGCTTCCGGTTCGACGTCGTCCCAAGGCTGGTCGCGATACCGCATGTCCTTACCGATCTCCGCGCCATAGCGGTAGGCCGGCACATAGTCTTCGTAACGTGCGTTTTCGGAGGCGTACTGCTCGTCGTAGTGCGCGCGGAAGTCTTCCTCGTACTCGAGATATTCGTTCGGCATTTGGCCGCCTAAACCGGCGGTCGGCTGGCTCGCTTCGGGGACGACTTCGGACGGCTGCATGATCGCGCCCGAACCCGGTACCGAGCCCGCAGCGATCGCGCTACGGCCTACGTCGCCGACCAGTGGATCCGTGACCGGTTCGTTGACCGGATCCGTCAGCGGGCGCTCGCTGAGCGGCGGCGGCACGAACGGCTCGGCGTCCGTGCTGCCGGGCGGCACGGTGTACCCTGGATCAGCCATCGTGGCAGGCCGCGTAGTCGCGGCCGCGCTGGGCGTCGATACGCTCGACGTACGCGGCGTCATAGCGCCGATGCCGAGTTCATCGAGGACGGAATGCTCGCGCCCGGAGTCTTCCACAGGCGCGTCCCAATCGGGCGAGCGTTCGCCGATATCGGTCGCGCCCAATCTCGTCAAGGTATTGCGAGCGAGGTCCGCGTGGGCTTCGCTCGCCGCGTTGACGCACACGAGCACCGCGCCGCGCCGTACGGCCTCGGCGTAGCGCGCTGTTTCCGGCGCACGTGGACCGCTTGCAAACAGGCTCGACAGGAAACGCTCGATATTTGCCAGCACGCCCGAACTGGCGACTTCGTCGGTTGCGGAACCGACCGACGGTTCCGGATTCGCCTGCAATTCGATCGTCTCGCGTCCAAAACCGGTCTGGACGAGCGTGTCGCGCGCGGCTTCCGCTTGAGCAAAGGTGTCGAATAAACCAATCACGGTGTGTCGCATGGCTGTCTCCCGACGTATTTAGGCAGGACGGACGACGCGCCAACGCGCCGCTCTCGTTGCTTATTTTGACGCCGCAACGATCATGCCGGGCCCGTGCGACGGGCCTGCCGCGCCCGCCGGCGCCGACCTGCGCGCGGCGGCGGCGCAAAAAAGCGCGGCATGCCGCCGCCGCGCTTTTACAACCACCGGTAAATGTCAGATTTGGTTCCACGCCCGCCAAGGCGGGCCTTACTCCGCCGGATGCGCCGCCGGGTCGGCGCCCGTCTGCGTCAGATCGTGCTGGATCGCTTGCAGGAGTTTTTCCAGCAAACCGATATCGAAAGGCTTGGAGAGCACACGCACATCCACGTGGCGGGCCCGGTCGAGTTCTTCCGCGTAGCCGGTGACGAGAATGACCGGCAGTTTGGTCTTGAATGCGAGCACCGCCTCGGCCAGATCGATGCCGTTCATGGTGCCGGGCATATGGATGTCGGACAGCACCAGATCGAACGGCAGCGGTTCGCCGGTGCGCGCTTGCCGCGCGTGGGCGTCGTCGAACAGGCGCAGCGCGGTGTCGGCGTTGAAGACGCACGTGACCTGATGGCCCATCATCTGCAGCAGGGCTTCGGTGCCGGCTGCCACTTCCTCGTTGTCTTCGACCAGCAGAATGCGCAGGCCCGGCGGCGCGCCGTTCTCCTCGGCGCCGGTTTCGGGCGGTCCGTCGACCTCCGGCTCAGCCGTGGCGCGTGGCAGATAGAGACGCACGGAAGTGCCCGCACCGACCGCGCTGTCGATCGCGGCGAGGCCGCCGGAACGCTCGCAGAATGCGAAAACCTGCGGCAAGCCGAGGCCCGTGCCCATGCCTTTCGGCTTGGTGGTGAACAGCGGTTCGAAGGCGCGCGCGAGCACGTCGGGCGCCATGCCTACGCCTGTATCTTCGAGCGACAGTTGCACGAAGTCGCCCGTCAGCGGAAAGCCGTCTTCGTGCCGGAACTGGATATTGGTGGCGCGTACCGTGAAGCGCCCGCCGTTCGGCATGGCGTCGCGCGCGTTCACCGCGACGTTGATGAGCGCCAGCTCCAGTTCCGCGACGTCGACGCGCATCGGCCAGATCTCGACGCCGATATCGATCACCAGCGACACCTTCGCGCCGAGCGAGGCACGCAGCAATTCGCGGCAGGCCGGCAGCCAGCGTTCGAGCGACAGCGTCTCGTTGCGCAGCGGCTGTTTGCGCGCCACGCCGAGCAATTGCCGCGTGAGCGACTGGCCGTTCTTCAGCGCCCGCTCCATTGCCGACAACTCGCGATCCAGACCCGTCACGCCGCGCCGCCGCGCAATCTGCACGTTGGCCGAGAGGATCATCAGCAGGTTGTTGAAATCGTGCGCGACGCTGCCGACCAGCGTGCCCAGCGCCTCCATCTTGCGCGACTGGCGATACGCCGATTCGATCGAGCGGCGCATGGACGCTTCGGCCTGC
Source organism: Paraburkholderia sp. RL17-347-BIC-D (assembly GCF_046027915.1). Classification (NCBI taxonomy): domain Bacteria; kingdom Pseudomonadati; phylum Pseudomonadota; class Betaproteobacteria; order Burkholderiales; family Burkholderiaceae; genus Paraburkholderia; species Paraburkholderia sp. RL17-347-BIC-D. Next base: position 135,700 of record NZ_JARESS010000007.1, on the reverse strand, counting down.
CAGCGCTCCCACGCCTCCTGTTCGGCGCCCAGGCGGCGCAGCGACAACCAGATCACGCACCACAGCGCGATGGACGGCGTGAACATCGACAGGATCAGCACGCCGAGGTGCCGGTACCACGCGGCCCAGATCGCCGAGGCCCGATAGCCGCACACCACGTAGACGGGATACGAACCGACGTGGCGGAACGCGAGAATCAGATCTTCGCCGTCGACATTCGAATGCATGCGCACCACGCCGGCCCGCCGTCCCTGCGCGAGCGCTTCGGCGAACGGCGTTTGCGGTGCCATGGCGGTGGGCTCGCGCGGCGTGCGCGGATAGTGCGCGAGGATCGAGCCGTCCGTGCGCACGAGGCTCATGGTCATCGGCGTGCCGCTGTTGTTGCCGCCGAGCAGTTCGCGGTAGAACGCGTCGAAATAGCTCGGCCGCAGCGCGACGGAGACCACGCCGGCGAACGAGCCGTCGGCGGCGGGCCGTTCGACGCCCATGTTGAACACCTGTTCGCCGGCCACGTGTCCCGTCATGACTTTCGACACATGCTCCAGATCCTTGCCGTCGCGAATGCCGGTGAAATCCTCGCGCTCGCCGACCGAGATGACCGGCGACGGCAGGTAGCGGCTGCTGGCGAGCAAGGCGCCGTCGCGCCCGAAAATCGACACGGCGGCCACTTGCGGATAGCCGCCGCCCATGACGCGCAGCTTCTCGTGAATGGCGGCTTCGCGCTCGCGAATGCCGTCATCGTCCAGACCCTCGGTCAGATCGACGATGCGCGCATCCAGCGTCTCGTTCATGTCGAACACTTTCAGCGCGTGCTCTTCCGCGATCCGCACCGTGCGTAGCGTCATGTCGGTGGCGTCGGCCTCGCGTGTGCGCAGATCGCTGAGCGCCATGGCCGCGACATACACGCAAGGCAGGACGATCGCAGCGATCAGCAGCGCGATCAACGTGATGCGCCGCACCTGAAAATTCTGTTCCGGCACAGCGGGGAACAATGCCTCGTCCTGCCGGTGAGTGGCAAGGCGGCTCGCGGGCGGCGGTTCGAACCGGTCTGGTGTCATTGTCGGTAATGCGAAGGTCGTTCGGGACAGAGGCCGGGAGTCAGCATCATACGAGAAGCATAGACACGGAGCGGCGGTAGAAGTTACCCGCGGCAAACGGACCGCCTCGGGCGGCTGTCGGACCGCCCATCGACTGACGACTCAATTGTCTGCTTTTTAAAACAGCGACGAATCGAGAAGCGCAAACGTACACAAAAGGATGGAAGTAAAAGAATCCCTTCCAAATCTACCAAAAGATTTTCAAAAATAGTATTTAATGGGAAAATCTCTTTAATGAAAGTGAAATTGGCGAGTTGCCTTTCCGCCGTTTTACTTCGAAAATCAGCGCCATGATAAAAATGCGTCCGCCATGTTCGGACGCATCTGCCGCGAGGGCACCCAGCCAGGCCATGCGTACCACGCGTGGCGGAAGGCGTTCGCGGAATCACGTGCGCGGCAAGGGACCAGCCCGATCCACGAAGCCGCGCAGATTCATCTACGGGGTAGGCTTCGAACATGCCGGTCATAGCCGTCGTCCACCGTGCGCGTACGCTTTCAGGCGTTCCCACCGGTTCCGTCCAACGCGCCTCGCCGCGCGCGCTCCCCGCTCGCCTGCAATCCGTATTTCAGCAAGCTTCAGCCGACTTTGACGCTGGTCGACAGACTTCGCGCTAAAGAATCCGCCTCGATCCGCCGTTAACGCGAATGAGCTAATTCCGCTTTCCGACCCGCCCATGCCTTTGCCCATTGTGATCGCCGATGATTCATTGCTTGCCCGCAAAGTGCTCACCAAGGCATTGCCGCCGGACTGGGAGGTCGACGTGTCTTACGCGTCGAACGGGCGCGAAGCGCTCGCTCTGTATCGCGAAGGCAAGGCGTCGGTGATGTTCCTCGACCTGACCATGCCGGACATGACCGGCTATCAGGTGCTGGAAGCGTTGCAGCACGAGGATCTGAACACCTTCGTCATCGTCGTCTCCGCCGATGTTCAGCCGATGGCCCAGTCGCGCGTGCGCGCGCTCGGCGCTGTGGCGTTCATCGCCAAGCCTGTGACGCCCGAGGCGGTACTACCCATCCTCAAGGAGTACGGGTTGTATGTCTGAGCCAGTCCTCAACGAAGATCAGCGCGACGCGCTGCAAGAGGTCGCCAATCTGGCGATGGGCCAAGCCGCGACACGTCTGGCGCGGCTGCTCGATGCGTTCATCGAATTGTCGGTGCCGCGCGTGAAGGTGGTGGCGGTCAGCGAGGCGGCGCAGGCGCTGCGGGAGATGACCGGGATCGAGGACACGGTGAGCGCGGTGCGCCAGGGCTTTCGCTCCGATATCAAGGGCGAGGCGCTGGTGATCTGCCGCAGCGACAGCATCGAGCAACTGTGTGCGCTCGTCAGCGACCCGTACTCGCGCTCGTCCTACGAAGCGGTGAGCCAGACAGAGCTGGTGTTCGATGTGGCCAACGTGCTGACCGGCGCCTGCGTGTCGTGCATTCTCGACCAGCTCGGCCGCACGCCGATCTTCTCCGCGCCGGGTTTGCTCGGCGAAGCCATGACGCTCGACGAGGTTTTCCAGCCCGGCGTGCTGCAATGGGAAGTGGCCTTGCTGGTCGAAGTGAATTTCGCGCTCGAGGACCAGAGCTTCCGCGCGCACCTCGTGATGCTGATGGCCGAAGAATCGATTCGCCACATGAACGGCGCGCTCGACGCGCTGCTGTCGAGCCTATGAATGTGCCCGTGGACTCGTTGAGCGATCTGGTGGTCGAACGTGTCGGTTTCGGCATTTTTGTGCTGGATCGCGACATGAACGTGCTCATGTGGAACCGCTTCATGCAGGATCACAGCGGACTGACGCCGGACCAGGTGGTCGGCAAGTCGCTCTTCACGCATTTTCCCGAACTGCCGCGCGTGTGGCTGGCACGCAAGATCGAAAGCGTGTTTCAGCTCGGCAGTTTTGCATTCAGCTCGTGGGAACAGCGCCCGTATCTCTTCAAGTTCGATCACGACCGGCCGATTACCGGCGGCGTCGATTTCATGCAGCAGGACTGCACCTTCATGCCGCTCATGCGCGAGCGCGAAGTGGTGGCCGTGTGCGTGACCATTTCCGACGTCACGCACGTGAGCATCGTGCAGCGCGAACGCGAAGAGGCGGTCGCGAAGCTGCAGGAATATGCGGATCGCGACGGCCTGACCGGCATTGCCAACCGCCGCTTCTTCGAAGCGCGCCTGCGCGACGAATACACGCGCTGGCAGCGCTACGGCGGCGATATGTCGGTGCTGCTGTTCGATCTCGATCACTTCAAGAAAATCAACGACCAGTTCGGCCACGGTGTCGGCGACACGGTGTTGCGCGTGATGGCGCAGCGCGTCGCCGAGGTGGTGCGGGCGCAGGATACCTTCGGGCGCTTCGGCGGCGAGGAATTCGCGTTGCTGCTGCCTTGCACGCCGCTCGACGACGCGATGCGCGTCGCGGAAAAGATCCGCTGCACGATCGCCGACACGCCGGTCGAAGTGCAGGGTACGAGCGTACCCGTGACGGCGAGCGTCGGCGGCGCGTCGGCGCGGGTCGGCGTGCCTTCGTATGACGTGCTCATCAACGAAGCCGACGCCGCGCTGTATAGCGCGAAGCGGCAAGGACGCAACCGCTCGGTCGGGTTCGTCTAACGCCGCTCCACAGCGGCGTTGCGCCTCGCCAGAGGCGCCGTACAGGCCACAGTGGATGGCGTGAAGCGCACTGCCTGACCCACTTCAGGCTTCCTTCCGGCCCCTTATCCGCCGACGAAACTGCGGCATCTCACAAACGTTGATATACTTTTCGCCGTTTCCGGCCTCCCAGCCGGGTGTTTCGCGCGTGTCCCCGCGCGCGTGCCGCCGGCCCTGCGGGCAGGCATAAAACTTCTTGAACGCCTTTCAGCGGGCGCCTCCAGCGGAGATCGTCTTGGCTGTTTCCAATCTTGTCGTGGACGATACAGAAATCGACGCCGCTGCCGCCACATCCGGCAGCTCGTTCTATCTCGCAATGCGCATCCTGCCGGCGGCGCAGCGCGACGCGATGTATCAGGTCTACGCTTTCTGCCGCGCTGTCGACGATATCGCCGACAGCGACCTGCCGCCCGCCGAACGCGCCGCCGCGCTCGAACGCTGGCGTGCCGATATCGACGCGTGCTACGCCGGCGCGCCGCGCGCTTCGCTGCGCGCGTTGACGCGGCACATTCACACGTTTCATCTGCAACGCGACGATTTTCACGCGATGATCGACGGCATGGCGATGGACGCCGCCGCCGACATCTGCGCTCCCGATGAAGAGACGCTCGACCTCTATTGCGACCGTGTCGCCAGCGCGGCGGGCCGCCTATCGGTGAGGATATTCGGGATGCAGGAAGAGCCCGGCCGTTTGCTCGCGCACCATCTGGGCCGCGCGCTGCAGCTCACCAACATCCTGCGCGATATCGACGAAGACGCCGGCATCAACCGCTGCTATCTGCCGCACGAATTGCTGGCGCGCGAAGGCATTGCGGTGACGAGCCCCACGCAGATCGCCGACGACCCGTCGCTGCCGCGCGTGTGCGCCACGCTCGCCGAGCGGGCCAAGGAACACTTCGCCGCCTCCGACGCGATCATGGACCGCGAGCCGCGCAACCAGGTGCGGGCGCCGCGCATCATGTCGGGCGTGTATCGCGTGCTGCTCGAACGGACGCTGGAGCGCGGCTTCGACATTCCGCGCACGAAGGTCAGCAAGCCAAAGCTCCGCATGCTGTGGATCGTCGCGCGTTACGCGCTCTTCTGAGCTGATGCAAAAGCTCGTACATGTGGTCGGCGCGGGCCTTGCCGGCCTGGCCGCCGCAGTGCAGTTGCAGCGGCGCGGCGCGCACGTCGTGCTGCATGAAGCGGCTGCCCAGGCGGGCGGCCGTTGCCGTTCATACTACGACTCCAAGCTGGGCGCGACACTCGACACCGGCAATCACATGGTGCTGTCGGGCAATGCCGCGACGCTCAACTACGCGCGGGCGATCGGCGCCGCCGACGAACTGGTCGGCCCGGCCCAGCCCGAATATCCGTTCGTGGATCTGGCCACGCGGGCACGCTGGACCGTGCGTCTGTCGCCGGGACGCCTGCCGTGGTGGATCTTCGACCCGAACGCGCGCGTGCCGAACACCGGGCCAGGCGACTATCTGGCGCTCGCGCCGCTGCTGTTCGCCAAACCCGGGCGTAGCGTCGCGCAGACCATGCGCTGCAACGGACCGTTGTGGGACCGTCTGCTGCGGCCGCTGTTTCACGCCATGCTGAACGTCGAGCCGCGCGAAGCGTCGGCGGAACTGACGGGCGCCATGGTGCGCGAGGCGCTGCTTGCCGGCGGCCTTGCGTGCCGGCCGCTGGTGGCGCGCAACGGGCTGGGCAGCGCGTTCGTCGATCCGGCGCTGCGGCTGTTGCAGCACGGCGGCGCGGCGATCCGGCTGGGCTCGCGCCTCGACGGAATCGTCTTTGCCGCCGACAACCGCCGCGTGCAAGCGCTGAATTTCGCCGCCGAAAGCATCCCGCTCGACGCGAATCAGGCCGTGATTCTCGCGGTATCGCCGGAAATCGCGCAAACGCTCGTGCAAGGCTTGCGCGCACCGACGCGCTTCGCGGCGACCGTCAACGTGCATTTCGCGGTCGAGCCGCCGTTTGGTTTGCCGCAGGTCACCGGGCTGCTCAACGGCACGGCCGAGTGGCTGTTCGCCTTCGAAGGCCGCTTGTCGGTGACGGTGAACGGCGCTGAGCGGTTGCTCGACACGCCGCATGAAGCACTCGCGGCCACCGTCTGGGCCGAAGTGGCTCAGGCGGCGAGCTTGCCGGTCGCGCCGATGCCGGCCTGGCAAGTCGTCGTGGAAAAACGTGCGACCTTCGCCGCGCTGCCGGATCAGGAAATGCGGCGGCCCGGCACGCGCACTCGCTGGAATAACTTGATGCTCGCGGGCGACTGGACGGCTACCGGCCTGCCCGCGACGATTGAAGGCGCGATCCGCTCCGGCCAGAAGGCCGCGGATACGTTGCTGAATGAACCGATGGAACGCCGATGAACGATTTGTCTCAAGCCCAGCCGCTGGACGCCGTGCTGCCTGATTTCGCCGAAGCAGCGCCGAACGCGTCCGCGCCGGCTAATGCGGGCGATGTGCCCACGGCATCGCTCGACGCCGCGATCACGCGCGCGACCGATGCGATTCTCGCCGCGCAGAAGGCGGACGGCCACTGGGTCTACGAACTCGAAGCCGATGCGACGATTCCCGCCGAATACGTGCTGCTGGTCCACTACCTCGGCGAAACGCCGAACGTGGAACTCGAACAGAAGATCGCGCGGTATCTGCGCCGCATCCAGTTGCCCGACGGCGGCTGGCCGCTGTTTACCGACGGCGCGCTCGACATCAGCGCCAGCGTGAAGGCGTATTTCGCACTGAAGATGATCGGCGACCCGGCTGACGCCGAGCATATGGTCCGCGCGCGCGAGGCGATTCTCGCGAACGGCGGCGCCGAAACCGTGAACGTCTTCACGCGGATTCTGCTCGCGCTGTTCGGCGTGGTGTCCTGGCGCGCGGTGCCGATGATGCCCGTCGAGATCATGCTGTTGCCCATGTGGTTCCCGTTCCATCTGTCGAAGGTGTCGTACTGGGCGCGTACCGTGATCGTGCCGCTCCTCGTGCTCAATGCGAAGCGGCCGGTGGCGCGCAACCCGCGCCGTGTGCGGATCGACGAGCTGTTCCGCGGTGCGCCGGTCAACACCGGCCCGCGCGATCGGGCGCCGCATCAGCATGCCGGCTGGTTCCGGTTTTTCAGTGGCGTGGACATGCTGCTGCGCGCCGTCGACGGCCTGTTCCCGAAGGCCACGCGCGAGCGCGCGGTGCGCGAGGCGGTGGCTTTCGTCGATGAACGGCTCAATGGCGAAGACGGCCTCGGCGCGATTTTCCCGGCCATGGCGAATTCGGTGATGATGTACGACGTGCTCGGCTATCCGGCCGATCATCCGAATCGCGCGATTGCTCGCCAGTCGATCGAAAACCTGCTCGTTATCAAGGATGACGAAGCATATTGCCAGCCGTGTCTGTCGCCGGTCTGGGACACGTCGCTCGCGGCGCACGCGCTGCTCGAAACCGGCGAGGCGCATGCCGAACAGGCCGCCGAACGCGGACTCGCGTGGCTGCGTCCGCTGCAGATTCTCGATGTGCGCGGCGACTGGATTTCGCGCCGTCCGAATGTGCGGCCGGGCGGTTGGGCGTTCCAGTACAACAACGCGCACTACCCGGACGTCGACGATACGGCGGTGGTCGTGATGGCGATGCAGCGCTCCGCGACGATTACGCAATCGGATGTCGATCGCGAAGCGATTGTGCGAGCGCGCGAATGGGTGGTCGGCATGCAGAGCAGCGACGGCGGCTGGGGCGCGTTCGAGCCGGAAAACACGCAGTACTACCTGAACAACATTCCATTCTCGGATCACGGCGCCTTGCTCGATCCGCCGACCGCGGACGTCTCGGGCCGCTGTCTGTCGATGCTCGCGCAACTCGGCGAACTGCCGCAGAACAGCGAGCCGGCGCAGCGCGCGTTCGACTACATGCTGAAGGACCAGGAATCGGACGGCAGCTGGTACGGCCGCTGGGGCCTGAACTACATCTACGGCACGTGGACCGCGCTGTGTTCGCTGAACGCCGCCGGCATGCGGCACGACGACCCGCGCATGAAGCGCGCGGCGCAGTGGCTCCTGTCGATCCAGAACGAAGACGGCGGCTGGGGCGAGGGCGGCGAGAGCTACAAGCTCGACTACCACGGCTATGAGCGCGCGCCGAGCACGGCTTCGCAAACCGCGTGGGCTCTCATGGGCCTGATGGCGGCCGGCGAGGTCAATCACGAAGCGGTCGCGCGCGGCGTCGCGTATTTGCAGCGTGAACAGCGCGAGCACGGCCTGTGGGACGAAACGCGTTTCACCGCGACGGGCTTTCCGCGCGTGTTCTATCTGCGTTATCACGGCTATCGCAAGTTCTTCCCGTTGTGGGCGCTGGCGCGCTTCCGTCATCTGAAGCGCAACGGCCTCACGCGCGTCGCGGTCGGGATGTAACGGATGCCGCTATCCACCCCGCCGTCAGCCGATGACGGCCGCAGTCCCTTGCCGGTGATCGTGGTGACGGGCATGGCGTTCGAGGCGCGCATCGCCCGTGGCGAAGGCGTCGAGGTCGTCTACGCGGCGCGCGCCGATCTGCTGGAGCGCGCGTTGAGCGCTGCAGTGGCGCGAGGCTGTTCGGGCATCATCAGTTTCGGCACGGCGGGCGGTTTGGCGCCGGATCTGCAGCCGGGCTCGCTGATCGTTGCGGATGCCGTCGAGGGGCCATTTGGGCGCCTCCAGACCGATCGGCCATGGTCCGACAGGCTCGCAGCCGCGCTGGCGGCCGGGCCGCTCTCCGCGCGTTTGCGGCGCGGTCTCATGGCGGCCGTCACCGCGCCGCTGGTAACGGCGGGCGACAAGGACGTGCTGCATCGCTCGAACGGCGCTTTGGCGGTGGATATGGAGTCGCATATTGCCGGCGCGAAGGCCGCCGCGCATGGGGTTCCGTTTGCCGTGTGCCGCGCGATCGTGGATCCGGCGTGGCGCACGCTGCCTTCCGCGGCGACCGCCGGCCTGCGCGACGACGGCAGCACGGCGCTCGGGCCGATTCTGCGGGAATTGATCCGGCAGCCGTCGCAACTCGGCGCGCTGATCCAGGTTGCCGTCGACGCTCGGGCGGCGCGCCTCTCGCTGGTCCAGGCACGGCGTGCGATGGGCGAGGCCGGGGCCTTGCGCATGGCCACCATCTGAAGCGCGCGTCGCGACGGCGCTGTCCCTTTTATTCAGCAGATATTGAAATACTAGGGAAAACCCTTAGATTTGGTACAATGTCAGTGTTAACCCTAGGCCGTGCTGCCAAGCGCGCGGCCCAGGTGCCTCGAACACGGAGTACCGAATGAATTTCCACACGAGAAAGTGGGTCAAGCCCGAAGATCTGAACCCCAACGGCACGCTGTTCGGCGGCAGCCTTCTGCGCTGGATCGACGAAGAAGCCGCGATTTACGCCATCTGTCAGCTCGACAATCAGCGCGTCGTGACCAAGTTCATGTCCGAGATCAATTTCGTCAGTTCGGCGCGGCAGGGCGACATCATCGAACTCGGCATGACCGCCACGCATTTCGGCCGCACCTCGATCACGTTGCGCTGTGAAGTGCGCAACAAGATCACGCGCAAAAGTATCCTGACCGTGGAGAAGATGGTGTTCGTCAATCTCGACGAAAACGGCGAGCCGGCGTCTCACGGGCGCACGCGGATTCGTTATGCGGATGAGGCGTTTGCCCGGTATCGCGAGGATTCGGGGCCGGTGTCGCAAGGCGCGGTTGCGGTCGAAGAAGAGCGGGTTGCGTCGCGCGCCGAGGTGGATAGCCTGCATTGAACCGGTTGATTGGCTCTAACCCAGACTGCGGCGCGTTGCACGCCGAAGTTGTAGCTTGTCCTGTCTTGGCCGGCGTCTAGCTCGGCTTTACGGGGCGCCCGTTCTGGGCGCCCCGCCTGAATCCCGATACTTATTGCGTCACCGGCGCTGAGGCCGGCTGGGTGCTGTCGGCCGGCGCTGCGGAAGGCGCCGCTGGCGGCGTCGGTGCGGCCGTGCCTGAAGCGCCGTTGGGTGCCGCAGCCGGCGCGGCCGGCTGCGTCGAGCCCGCTGCGCCGCTCGCGGGCGCCTCACCCGGATCGGTGTAGTTGGGCACGCCTGCCGGGGCGCCCGTGGCGGCGCCAGAGGCCGCATTCGGGGCTTCCGCGGCGTCGCCCGGATCCGCGTAGTTGGGCAGAGCGCCTGCCGCCGGCGCGCCCGCTGCGGGCGCCGACGAGGCGCCGGAATCGCCCTGATCGTCATAGTTCGGCAGCGGCGCCGCGTTGTCGCTGGTGCCGCGCAGACGCGCACGGCGTTGCTGCGTGTAGGCGTCGCGCACGAACGAGTACTTGTCCAAGGCAGCCTGTTGCAGCAGGTCCGACGCACCCAGCAGGTCGGAGCGCACGCTCACGAACTGCAGCACGTACAGCGGATTGCGCACCGCCGGCTCCATGTAGTTCAGCGGGTTGAACTTCACGTCGACGATAAGCCCCATGCTGTCACGCACCGTGCTCGGGCCGAACAGCGGCAGGACTAGATACGGCCCCGACGGAATGCCCCAGTGACCCAGCGTCAGGCCGAAATCCTGATGATGCTTGGGCAGCCCGGCCGGCGTCGCCCAATCGAGCAGGCCGCCCAGACCGAAGGTCGAATTGAACGCGAAACGGACGAAGTCCTCGGTCGCGTCGGTGATCTTCAACTGCAGCAGCGCATTCGCGGCATTGGTCAGATCGCCCAGATTCGAGAAGAAGTTGCTCACGGCGGTGCGCAACGGTTGCGGTGTCACCTTCTGGTAACCCTTCGCCACCGGAACGGCGACGTAGCGGTCCAATCCGTCGTTGAAATTGAACACGGCCCGGTTCATCGGCTCGAGCGGGTCGCCGGGTTTACGGTCGGGGCCGGTGGCGCAGCCAGAAATCAAACCGGTGGCGACGAGTGCCAGCGCGGTGTTACGCAGCTTCATGCTTATATTCCTTTTTGCTTCGCGCGACGTGAGCGCGGCTTGCCCATCAACACGGGTTGAAACACCACTGCGCCGATCAGTGTGCAGAACAACGAGAGCGCCAGCAGGCGCCCCATACTGGACGTCCCCGGATGGTGCGACAGCCAGAGGCTGCCGAACGCCGTCGCCGTGGTCGCCGCGCTGAACAGCACAGCGTGCGTCAGGCTCGACTGCAGGAGGCCAGTCTGACCGTGGCGCCACGCCATCACGAAATAGATCTTGAACGCTACGCCGACGCCGAGCATCAGCGGCAAAGCGATGATATTCGCAAAGTTCAGCGGCATGCCGAATACCACGCACAACTCGAGCGTCACGAGCGCCGACACCAGCAGCGGAACCAGCGTGCGCAACATGTCGCCGATGCGCCGCAGCGCGATCCACAGCAGGATCGCAATCGACACGAGCGCGTAGCCGGCGGCCTGCAGGAACGCCTTGATGATGGTGTCGGCCGAATGCAGGATCGAAATCGGCCCGCCGATCGCGCCCGGCTCCGCCTTCTTCACCGCGTGGGCGAAGTGCGCGAGCATGACGTCGTCATTCGGATCGGTGCCGGGTTTCACCTTCGGCGAGATGTCGACGAGGGCGCGGCCGTCTTTCGAAACCCAGCCTTTGGAGATTTCCTTGGGCAGATTCTCGCGGGTGATCTCGGTGGGTTGCAGCAGGTTGGCCAACTGCTTCAGCGCAATGCGCAGCGTGTCGGACATCGCGGTTTCGGCGCGATCGCGCGTGGCCGCATCGGCGGCGGCTAACTTCTGCAATGTGGCGGACAGATGCTTGGCTTCGGCGGCGCCTGGGCCCGGGTGATCGTCGGCGGCGAGCGAGAGCTGGTTCGACGCGCGTTTGAGCGCGGCGACGCGCACCGCGTCCGTCGCTTGTGGCGCGGGTGGTTGCTGCAACGCGGGCAACAGCTGCTGCGCGGCACTCGCAATCAGCATCAGCTTTTGCTGCTGGTCGGCGGGAACGAAGGTGTCGAGCGTATTGACGCGGCCCACTTCCGGCAACGTACGCAGACGCGCGGCCATGCGGTCGGCGTCGGCGAGCGACGGTGCCAGCACATGGACGTTGTTGACCGCCGCTTCCGGCGAATCCTTCAGCGACAGCAGCGTCGCCATCGACTCCGTGTGCGGATCCTTCAGATGCAGCGGGTTGAAGTCGAAGCGCAAATGCGTGAGCAAGGGCGTGGCGCCGATCACGACGATCAGCGTGCCGATCAGCACCGGCTTGCGATGGTGGTCCAGGAAATCGTCGACGGGCGCGAGCCGCTTGAAGCCTGGCGAACCGGCTTCGCCGGGCGGCCGGAAGATCTTCAGCAGGGCCGGCAGCAGCGTCATGTTGGTGAGGTACGCGACGAACATGCCGACGCCCGCGATCTCGCCCAACTCCGACACGCCGCGGTAAGCCGTCGGCAGGAACGAGAAGAAGCTCAACGCGACCGCGACCGCCGCGAGCGTGAGCGGCACGCCGATACTGTGCGACGTATGCATGAGCGCGGCGGAAAGACGGTTGTCGCGATTGCGCTCCTCACGATACTTGACGCCGAACTGCACGCCGAAATCGACCCCGAGCCCGACGAATAGCACCATGAAGGCAACCGAAATCATGTTGAGCGCACCGACCAGCATCAGGCCGAGCGCCGCGGTGATCGCGAGTCCGACGAACAGCGTGATGAACACGGCGGCGATCATGCGGCCCGAGCGCAGGGCCAGCCACAAAATGATCAGCACGACGATGAAGGTGCCGATGCCGTTGAGCACCGCGCCGTCCTTGACCGACGCGAACTCTTCGTCGGCGAGCGGCTGTTCGCCCGTCAGACGGACGGTGGCGCCGAAGCGCGAGTCGAGGTGCAGCGCGGCGGCGGTGTCGCGGATCGACTTCGAGGCCGTCGCGCCCGGCTCCAGCGCGTCGTAGTTCACGACCGGCTGCACGATGACGAAGGCGCGCGCCGGCTCCGTGGCCGCGCTCTTGTCGACCAGCGCACGCCACGAGAAGGCGGCCGGCTGGCCGGCCAGCACGCGGTCGAGCGTAGCCGCGCTTTGCGATAGCAGATGGCTCATGTCGCCGAGCTTCACCTGACCAAGCTGAAGCGGCAGCAACAGACTCGTGGTCAGCGTACCGGCAAGGCCGGTCAGGCTGGGATCGTGTGCGAGGGCGTTGACGAGCGGGCGCGATTGGACGAGCTGCGAGGTGGTCGACATGACTTCGTCAGTCGACGGGAACAGCAGGCCGTTGTGTTCGAAGAACGGACCGCCGGCCGGCTGCGAAACCGCTACGAACTCCTTCGGATCGGCCTTGAGCGCCGTGGTCAGGGCTTGCGCGGCGGCGTCGGCGTATTCCGGCGCGCGCGCTTCGACGACCACCAGCACGGTTTGACCGCGATCCGGGAACGCCTGGTCCATGGCATTTTCGAGCGACGACCATTGCTTGTCCGTCTCGACGAGACGGCTGATGTCCGTGTTGATCTTGAAGTTATAGACAACGTAGAAACCGCTCAAAACGGCGAGCACGAGCGACAGCGCGACGATCCTCATCGGATGACGCACTGAATAGGCGACAAGACGGACAATAGATGACTTCAGCATGTAGGCGAACGTGGCCTTATCACGGTTGTTGTTTTTGACGAAAGTGCACAAGTATACAGAGCCGGAGGGCTCAGTCTCCGGTTCGGTAGCAAGTGCGGCTCCCGCAGACGCTCTTCGGGGCGGGAACGCAATCTCGGTATACTGGTCTATCCTGCGTTCGCTGCGTGCTTGCAAGCCCGGCGGCGCTTACTTCTTTCAGGTTCTGTCGAGCGTATGAAACGTTATCTGTCTGCTTTTCTGGCTGCGGCCGTGGTATCCACCGCGGCATACGCGCAAAGCGCGCCCGACGCGGTTGTAAAAAGTGCTGTCGAGGGCACGGTGGCCGCGATGAAGGCTGACCCGCAGGCGCGCGGCGGCGACATGGCGAAGATCACCCAACTGGTCGAGTCACGCTTCCTGCCGGCCACGGACTTCCAGCGAACCACGCGGATCGCGGTCGGCAAGGCTTGGGCTACCGCGACACCCGACCAGCAAAAGCAACTGTACGAGCAGTTTACGCTGCTGCTCACGCGCACTTACGCGGCCTCGCTGTCTCAACTGCGTGACCAGGACGTGAAGTTCAAGTTCTTGCCGGTCAACGTTCCGGCCGGCGCTAAAGACGTTGTCGTGCAGTCGCATGTGTTGAGCAACGGCGGCGATGATGCGATCGACTATCGCATGACCAAGGGTGCCGCCGGCTGGAAGGTCTACGACATCAACATGATGGGCGCCTGGCTGATCCAGGTGTATCAGACGCAATTTGCCGATCAGATTTCCAAAGGCGGCATCGACGGGTTGATCAAGTTTTTGACCGCTCACAATGCGCGCAGCGCGGGGTGACGGTTGATGGCCTGACGTCGTGCGTGAGGCCTGAGGTATAAAAAAAGCGCGGTGGCTTGCTGGCCACCGCGCTTTTTTGTATTCACGACCAGGGGCGGTGCTAGACCGCCCCTTCGACCGCTCAGTGTGCCGCCGTCGCCGTCTGCACTTTCTTGCCCTTGCCGGACACCTTGATCTCTTCCAGCTTGATCTCGACGTGGCGGGAGAAGACATACTCGGCCGGACGCTGCTTATCCAAAGGAATGTCCTTGGTGAACGCGCCCGACGTCTTCGGACCGCGCAGGCTGACCTTCAGCGCCTTCAGCGGATGCGCCACCGTATCCATCACGGCGGTCGCTTCGAAGCCGCAGTGCACCATGCAGTCGGCACACTTCTCGTAGTTACCCGTGCCGTATTTTTCCCACTGCGTGGTTTCCATCAGTTCCTTGAAGGTCTTCACGTAACCTTCGCCGACCAGATAGCACGGCTTTTGCCAGCCGAACACGGTACGCGCCGGGTTGCCCCACGGCGTGCATTCGTAAGTCTGATTGCCGGCCAGGAAGTCGAGGAACATGCCCGACTGGCTGAACGACCAGTTCTTGCCATTGTTGCCGCGCTTGAAAATCTCGCGGAACAGGTGCTTGGTCTTGTCGCGGTTCAGGAAGTGCTGCTGATCCGGCGCGCGCTCATACGCATAACCCGGCGAGACGGTGATGCCGTCCACGCCCATCGGGCCCAGCGTGTCGAAGAACGCGGCGACGCGTTCCGGCACGGCGTCGTTGAACAGCGTGCAATTGATGTTCACGCGGAAACCGCGGCGCTTCGCTTCCTTGATGGCGGCGACAGCCTTGTCGTACACACCTTCCTGCGACACCGAGTGATCGTGCGCCTGCTGATCGCCGTCGAGGTGAACCGACCAGACGAAGTAAGGATTCGGCTCGTAGTCGTCCATCTTCTTTTCCATCAGCAGCGCGTTCGTGCACAGGTACACGAACTTCTTGCGCGCGATGATGCCCTTCACGATCTGCGGCATTTCCTTATGCAGCAACGGCTCGCCGCCTGCGATCGACACCACCGGCGCGCCGCATTCGTCGACGGCGCCGAGACATTCTTCCAGCGACAGACGCTGATTCAGGATGGGATCCGGATAGTCGATCTTGCCGCAGCCATTGCAGGCGAGATTGCAGCGGAACAGCGGCTCCAGCATCAGGGCGAGCGGGTAGCGTTTGTTCCCGGACAGATGCTGACGCATGATGTATGCGCCGACCCGGACTTTCTGTAGCAGCGGAATAGACAAGACGTCCTCCTTAAACTTCGCGTGCAGCGAGTGGTTGCATCAGCTTCGATGGCAACTTGAATTCGACTTTTTCTTCACGGCCCGCCATCGTCGTGACATCGACAGGCCCCAATGCGCTCAGCGCATCGATTACGTTCTTGACCATCTCTTCCGGCGCCGAAGCACCGGCCGTGATGCCGACCGTTTGCACGTTGGCAAACCATTCCGGCTTCACTTCCGAACCGTCGGCGACGAGATAACTCGCCACGCCGCTTTCGCTGCCGATTTCGCGCAGCCGGTTCGAGTTCGAACTATTGGTTGCGCCCACCACCAGCAGCACGTCGACCTGTTTGCTCAACTCGCGCACCGCTGCCTGGCGGTTCTGCGTGGCGTAGCAGATGTCGCGCGTATCCGGACCGACGATGTCGGTGAAGCGGCGCAGCAGGGCGTCGATAATGCCGCGCGTGTCGTCCACCGACAGCGTGGTCTGCGTGACATAAGCGAGCGGCGTGTCGAGCGGCAGGTCCAGATGCGCGACCTCGGCCTCGCTCTGCACCAGCAGCACCTTGCCTGGAATCTGGCCGATCGTGCCTTCCACTTCCGGATGCCCGGCGTGGCCGATCAGAATCAGCGTGCGGCCGGCGCTGACGTATTGGCGGCCCTGCACGTGCACCTTGGTGACCAGCGGGCAGGTCGCGTCGAGCACGTCGAGACCCCGCGCTTGCGCGTCACGCTCCACGGTTTGAGCGACACCATGAGCGCTGAAAATCGCCACGGCGCCTTGCGGCACTTCGTCGAGTTCCTCGACGAAGCGCGCGCCCTTCTGGCGCAAATTGTCGACCACGTGGCGATTGTGAACAATCTCGTGGCGGACATACACGGGTGCGCCGTGTTGCTGTAACGCGCGATCGACGATCTCGATTGCGCGAACAACACCCGCACAAAAGCCGCGGGGTTGAGCAAGGATGACTCGCATAAGTTGGCGAACTCCGACTGACGCGGGTTCCGAAGAAGTCGGTAAATATGACTTTATCGCCGCGACCATCTAATTAGTTGACGTCTTGAGCCCCGGCGACGTGCCGGTACAGCAAAACCAAACGCGCATTCTAACGCTATCAGGCCGGCTTTGCTTCGGCGGCGCCCGGCGGGTGTTGGGCAGACGCCGCAGCAGCGGATCGATGCCCGGCGCCCTGAGCGGCTGGTTGCGGCAATGCGGATGTGGCAATGATTGCACGCTGCAACGGTTTGACGGAACCCTTAAACTACGTAGTCCTGCGGCGCGTGGGCGCCCGCCTTACAAAAGGGTTTCGAGGCTCGCTGGATGGACGTCGATCAATACGAAAACTTTCCGGTCGCGAGCGTGTTGCTGCCAAAGGCGCTGCGCGCGCCGATCGGCATTATCTACCAGGTTGTCCGCACGGCCGGCGACATTGCCGACGAAGGCGACTGGAGCGCAACCGAGCGGCACGCCCGTCTCGCCGACTTCCGCGCGGGCCTCGACGCGGTGGCGGAGCGGCGCGCGGCGCCGGTCCATCCGCTGCTGTTCGGCAAGCTCGCCGGCGTGGTCGCACAGTATAAACTGCCGCTCGCGCCGTTCTACGATCTGCTCCACGCGTGCGGCCAGGACATCGACACCAGTCGTTACGCCGACCGCGCCGCGCTGCTCGACTACTGCCGCCACTCGGCCAACCCGCTCGGGCATCTGATGCTGCATCTGATCGGCGCGGCCACGCCGGAGAATCTCGCCGACGCCGACGCGATTTGCACGGCGTCGCAGTTGATCAGCTTCTGGCTGGACGTCTCCGCCGATTGGAAAAAGGACCGCGTGTACCTGCCGCGCGCCGATATGCGGCGCTTCAACGTGACCGAGGCGCACATCGCCAACGGTGTCGCCGACGAAGACTGGCGGGCGCTCATGGCGCACGAAGTGTCCTTCGTCCGTGAGACGCTGGTGCGCGGCGCGCCGCTCGCGTTGCGAATTCCAGGGCGGCTGGGCCTCGAGTTGTGCGGCGCCGTTCACGGCGGCCTGCGCTTTCTCGAACGGATCGAGAAGGCGGGCTACGACGTGTTTCACGAGCGGCCGGTGCTCAATACGTTTGACTGGTGCGTCGTCGCGGCCCGCACCGTGGTGATGTGGCTGTCGCGGCGCGTCGGCGTGCAAGCGCGTTCAATCGAGGGTAATGCTTAATGGCGGTGGTTCTGTTTCTTCTTTCGTGTCTCTCCTTGCTGATCTGGTGTGTGTTGCTGTTTGCGCGCGGCGGTTTCTGGCGCGCGCGCCCCGCTGCGCCGCTGACCATCGAGCCGCGCGCAACGTGGCCGGCGGTGGCGGCCGTGGTACCGGCCCGCAATGAAGTCGATGTGATCGCCGAGGCGGTCACCACGCTGCTTGAGCAGGACTACGAAGGCGAATTCCATGTGATCGTCGTCGACGACCACAGCACCGACGGCACCGCCGACGCCGCTCGCGCGGCCGCGTTGCAGCTGCAATGCCCGGACCGTCTGACCGTGCTGAGCGCGAAGCCACTGCCGCCGGGCTGGTCCGGCAAGGTGTGGGCGCAGTCGCAAGGTATCGAGGCCGTGCGCACGCTCGGCTTGTCCGCGGACTTCCTTCTGTTGACCGACGCCGACATAGGCCATCCCGCCGACGCGGTCGTGCAACTCGTTGCGCGTGCGGATGCGGAACAGCGCGATCTCGTCTCGCTGATGGTGCGTTTGCGCTGCGACTCGTTCTGGGAAAAGGCGCTGATTCCGGCCTTCGTCTTCTTCTTTGCCAAGCTGTACCCGTTCTCGTGGGTCAACAACCCGCGCAATCGTACGGCGGCGGCCGCGGGCGGCTGCATGCTCGTGCGCCGTAGCGCGCTGGAAGAAGCGGGCGGCATCGAGTCGATCCGCGCCGAGTTGATCGACGACTGCAGTCTCGCCGCGCGCATCAAGCATCGCGGCACGGGGCGTCATCCGATCCGGCTGGATGTGGCGGCGCGCAGCGTGTCACTGCGTCCGTACGATAGCTGGCGTGAGATCTGGAACATGATCGCGCGCACCGCCTTCACGCAGTTGCATTACTCGCCGCTGCTGCTGGCGGGCACGCTGGCCGGCATGACGGTCATTTACCTGATGCCGCCGGTGGCCGCACTGGTGCTCGGTCCGACGGGCTGGCCGGCGTGGCTCGCGTGGGCGGCCATGTGCTGCGCTTATGCGCCGATGCTGAGCTATTACCGCCGCTCACCACTGTGGGCACCGTTTCTGCCGCTGGTCGCGTTGTTCTATGTCGGCGCGACGTTTGCGTCGGCGGTGCGCTACTGGCGCGGCAAAGGCGGACAGTGGAAGGCGCGGGTTCAGGCGCCGGTGCAGGAACGCTGAAGCCACACTCAGCAATCGCAGCGGAATAGAAAAGCGGCGCTCTCGGGCGCCGCTTTTTTTGCATCAGCCTTTGGTGAGCATCATGTAGAGCTGGATCACCATGTCGGGCGAGAACGTGAACGGTACCCAGCCGTGGCCGGTGTGGCGCATGACCAGCAAACGATCGCCGTTCGACTGCTTCTGCACCGCCATGACCGGATTTTTCGTGGACACGAAGCGCCAGCCCGGCGGAATGCCCGGCGGCGGTTCCGGCGTCATCGACGCGCGGGCGTTCGACAACTCTTCGATCAATTGGCCGATCTGCTCCGCGCGCAGCGCGACCGTCTGGCCGCCGATCGTCATGGTGATCTCGTTCTGCGCGGGGCGATTGATTTCGAGCGTGGGCTGAAGCTTCGGAGCCGCCGCCTCGTCTTCGACGACGACCGCCTCGGTCTCAGCCGCTTCCGCATTGGATTCGGGCGCGGCCTGCTGCGCCGGCGCTTGCAGCGCAGCGTGCTCTACGGGTGTCTCGGGGATGTTTTCGGCCTGCGGGGCCACGACAGCCTGAATGAGCTGATCGACGCCCAATTCGAGTGCGCCGAGCTGTTCGTGAAGTTTCATGCGAGGTTTCTCTGGTAAGACCCACGATTTTAACTGCTGCGCGTAGGCTTTTACCTGTCGCTAACACAGTGACGTTGTAACAAAATGCTTGCGGCTGCACCGGATCGCCCGGCGCGAGCCGCTTATTCACGCCGACATCACGGCTTCAGATAGCCCGCTTGCCGGAACCAGTCGAGCGCGTCGCTCAAGCCCTCACGATAGGGCCGAGCGCGATAGCCAAGCTCACGTTCCGCTTTCGCCGACGTGAAATACATCTTGTTCTTCGACATTTTCAACCCGTCGACGGTGACGAACGGTTCGCGTTTCGTGATCTTGGCGACCGCTTCGGCACCCATGGCGAGCGGGTAGAGCGGCCAGCGCGGCAAGCTCAGCGTCGGCGCCTTGCGGCCGGTCAGCGCCGCGATATCCGCGAGCATCTGTTGAAGCGGCAGATTCTCGCCGCCAAGAATATAGCGCTCGCCGATCTTGCCGCGTTCGAGCGCGAGGAAATGGCCGGCCGCAACGTCGTCCACATGCACGAGATTCAGGCCCGTGTCGACGAACGCCGGAATCTTGCCGAGCGCCGCTTCCACGATGATGCGTCCCGTCGGCGTCGGCTTGACGTCGCGCGGTCCGATCGGCGTGGACGGATTGACGATCACCGCCGGCAGGCCGTCTTCGGCGATCATCCGCTCCACCGCGCGTTCGGCCAGCACCTTGCTGCGCTTGTACACGCCGATCGCCTGATCGGCTTTGAGCGGCGAGGTTTCATCGGCGGACTGGCCGGAACTGGTCACTTTCAGCGTGGCTACGCTGCTCGTGTAGACGATGCGCTCGACGCCTTCCTTCAGCGCCGCGCGCATGGTCGCCTCGGTGCCTTCGAGGTTCGAGCGCTCGATTTCGCTCGGGTCAGGCGCCCACAGACGATAGTCGGCGGCCACGTGCAGCAGATAGCGCACGCCGCGCAGCGCGTTGCGCATCGACGCTTCGTCGCGCATATCGCCGATCACAATCTCCGCGTCCAGCGACTCGACGTTCTGACGCGGACTGGTGGCGCGCACCAGCACACGCACCTTGAAACCTTTCTGTTGCGCGATGCGCGCCACCGACGAGCCGACGAAGCCGGAGGCGCCGGTGACGAGCACGAGATCGCGATTCTGTTCGGTCATTCTGTTTCCATTCCCTGCATGACAGTCGACGGATTGTACGTGGCGCGCGCGCCGTGTGTCGTGTGGGCGGTTTCAAAGAGACGCGGTTGAACGCGCGCTTGCCGAGCAAGCTCGCCGCGACACGACTAGAATGCCGGCTTGAAAGTTTGCGAAGAGAGGACGGCATGGCCCCGGATCTGGACCAGCGGATCGAAACGTATTACGTGCGCGTGCGCGGCACTGTGCAAGGCGTCGGCTTTCGCCACGCGACCGTGCGGCAGGCTCACGCGCTCGGCATCAAGGGATGGGTGGCGAATCTCGACGACGGTTCCGTCGAAGCCATGTTGCAGGGCTCGGCCAACCAGGTCGACCGGATGCTGTCGTGGCTGCGTCACGGGCCGCCGGCGGCGCGCGTGACCGAGGTGACCGGCGAAGAGCGCGCCACCGAAAAGCGCTACGAGCGTTTCGAACAGCACTGAGCGGCCGCACGTAGAACACGCAAGACACGCAAAATCAAAAGGCGGCGCGCCATCATGCACGATGGCGCGCCGCCTTGTTTGCGTGACCGTGCTTCAGTCAGCGGCCCAGTCAGCGGCCGGCCGCGCTCAACGCGCCACCAGCAGGCTCTCCGCAAAACCCCATTCGTCTTCGATCCATTGATGGCTGCACACGAAGCCGGCGTCGTCGGCAATCGCGGGCATTTCTTCCGCGCGATATTTGTGGCTGCTCTCGGTCCAGATCGTTTCGCCCGCCTTGAGCGACACCGTCAATTGCGCGGCGCCCACACGCGCGGTGATATCGCGCTTCGCCCGCAGATGCATTTCGATGCTGCGCGCGTCCGGGTTGAAGCGCGCGACGTGCTCGAACGCCTCCAGCGGAAAGTCGCCGT
Organism: Paraburkholderia sp. RL17-347-BIC-D; assembly: GCF_046027915.1. Taxonomy (NCBI): domain Bacteria; kingdom Pseudomonadati; phylum Pseudomonadota; class Betaproteobacteria; order Burkholderiales; family Burkholderiaceae; genus Paraburkholderia; species Paraburkholderia sp. RL17-347-BIC-D. The sequence goes on along the minus strand of NZ_JARESS010000007.1, from coordinate 114,399 downwards.
CGAGCTCGCGATTGATGCGCGCCAGCAGGTTCAGATTGAACGACGCAGTGACGCCGATCGAGTCGTCGTAAGCGGCCACCAGGACGGGCGTCGGCTTGATCAGGTCCGTGCCGAGCAGCAAAGCGTCGCCGGGAGCGAGCATGTTGCGGATATCGCGCAGGAAACGTGTCGCCGCGAGTCTGCCGAAATTACCGATCGTACTGCCAAGGAACAGTACGAGTAACCGCTCGTCCGCCGCGCGTTGCTTGCTCACTTCAGCGAGGCCGGCCAGGTAATCGCGTTCGTAGCCGACAATCGAAATGCGCTCGATGTCGCCGAGTTCGCGCCTGCACAACTGCAATGCGCTGCGCGAAATTTCAATTGGGCAGTAAGAAGTGGGGCGTTTTTTACACAGCGCTTCCAGAATGCGCCGTGTTTTACGGCCGCTGCCGCTGCCGAGTTCCGCGACCGTCACGTCGTGCGGCAGATGCGCGACGATATCCGCGGCGTGCCTGGTCAGCAGACGTTCCTCGGCGCGTGTCACCCCGTATTCCGGCAACACGGTAATCACTTCGAACAGCGCGGAGCCCACTTCGTCATACAGATACTTCGATGGCAGCTCTTTCTGCGGCGTATGGGTGAGGCCTGCGCGAACGTCGGCGGCAAAGGCGGAGCGTAGGTCGGGCGATGCGTCGTGCGATAGGGCTGGCTGGGTCATGCTGGCTCCAGTAGTCACATTCGATGAGCGGGATTGCTGCCGGGCGGCGGCACGCGTGATGAAACGCAGTTGAGGCGTGCCGCGGAGAAGAAGGGCGGGCTCGGTCCGTAGGACTGCCATCGCCGGCCCGGCTCATGGATGCTGCACATGCCGTCCCCCAAGGGGACTTCCTGCAGGGCGTTGCGAACGGTGATGCAAACAGCGTCGCAAGACTAAGTAGCAAGATTCGCGCTTGAGCCGCTTGGCGCGAGATGATGTGCGGCGTTGCCGGTGAAAAGCCCGGCGTTGTTGGCCGCACGTGAAGTTATGTTCTAGTCCATCGACGCGCGATGCGCACGGAATAATTTCAGCCCGCCGACGAAACCATGCGGAGTCGCGAACGGATAACCCGTCTAGAATGCCGCCTTTGCGCCGCTTATCGAAGACAAAAAAACGCAGTGCCGGATACGCACTGCCCGCTTGTGAGACCTCACTTCTAATGACAACAACGAACGCCGCGCGATTGAATGCTGCGCTACAAACATATCTGCCTGCACACGTGCCTGTCTTGCACGTCGACGCGCTTGCCCAACGGGGCGCTCAATGAACCAGTATGACCCAAAGCGCGGCATCGCGTTGTCGGTCTGCGCATCGACGATGTTTGCTTTACTGTCCGCTTACGCCACACTGCTCGCGCCGCTGAACGGCCTCGATATTTTCGCGTGGCGCATCGTCTGGACTGTGCCGGGCGCGCTACTGCTGGTGGCGTTGCGAAAGCGCCTGCCGATTCTCCGGCAACTTCTTTACCGCATGGTGACCGAGCCGAGACTCGGCGCCGCGATGATCGTAAGCGCGGCCTTGCTCGGCGCGCAACTGTGGGTCTTTCTATGGGCGCCGCTGCACGGCCGGATGCTCGACGTCTCGCTCGGCTATTTCCTGCTGCCGCTGGTGATGGTGCTCGTCGGGCGTTTCTACTACCACGAGCGCCTCGACGGATTGCAGTGGTGGGCCGTTGCGTTCGCGGCGGCAGGCGTCGCACATGAGCTGTGGATCACGGGCGCGTTTTCGTGGCCGACCTTGCTCGTCGCGCTCGGCTATCCGCCATATTTCGTGTTGCGCCGCAAAATCAATCACGATTCGCTCGCCATGTTCACCGTGGAGATGGTGCTGCTGTTGCCGCCGGCAATCGTGTTCGTGATCAGCGGTGGCTCGCTGCCGATGATCTCCGGCCGTCTTGACATGTGGTGTCTATTGTTGCCTGGCCTCGGCGCACTGAGCACCATTGCGCTGGCGTCGTATCTCAAGGCGAGCCGGTTGTTGCCGGTCGCGTTGTTCGGCATTCTCGGCTACGTCGAGCCGGTGCTGCTGGTGCTGATCTCGATCACGTTGCTCGGTGAAACGTTGAGCGCGGGACAGTTGGCCACCTACATTCCCATCTGGATCGCGGTCGCGTTGACGGCATTGCATAGCGTGCGCCTCGTTCGCTTCGCGCCGAACTGAGTTGGGTTGATTCGGATCGACCGTGCAGTCGATGAAGCGGGCGGCGCGCTTCAGCGATGTGCCGCGGTACGGTCAGCATTGATACGCGTCGGAGCGACTTGCGCTTCGATCGCTTCGCGTAGCGCGGGCCGCCAGCCGAAGCCGAACAACGCTTCGGCCAGCACGAACAGCGGTCCGATCAGCAGGCCGATCACATCATCGACAAAGGCCGGCTTGCGATGTTCGTAGGCAACGTGGCCGATGAACTGAAACACCCAGCCGACCAGAAAGAGCCCGACGCCGATCACGAGCCACGCGAACGTGGATTGCGTGGCTGTCCACTGGCCGAACGCGACGCAGAGTGCGGACACGAACGCCATCATCACGCCGAGCGGCACGTCGAGCACGAGGTAATACAGCGTTGCCGCGACGAATAACACCCACGCCGGCGACAAGGTCAGCGGCCACGCGCCGACAGCGAAAGCAGGCCGGCTCAATAACACCGCCAAGGCCAGCACGATCATCGGAATGCCGACGAAGTGCGTGGCGATATTGCGCCGGTCACGATGGTAGGCCGCGTATTGCGTAAGCTGTTGCGTCAGCGTTCTCATGGATGCCGCTCCTCCTTCAAAGTCAGCATAATCGCGGGCAGCGGAATTTGAAACCATCGGGTAGCCGACAATCGGGCATGAGTGCCGTTCTATGACAGCGAGTTTTCCATCGAATGAGCTTGCCGCGTTGCTTGGGCGCAGCGCGTGGTTTCGCTCGGCGCCGCCCGCGATGCAGGCGCAGTTGATCGAAGCGGGGCGTGTCGAACGTCTCGCTGCCGGTCAGCGACTTTTCACGCGCGGCGATTCCGATGATGGCCTCTATTGTGTGCTCGATGGCCTGATGAGAATCGGCGCGGCCAGTTCGGCGGGCAAGGAGGCCTTGCTTGCCGTCATCGATCCGGGGAACTGGTTCGGCGAGATCGCGCTGTTCGACAACCGGCCGCGAACCCATGACGCGTATGCCGAACGCGATTCCGAGCTGTTTCATGTGCCGCGCGCCGCACTCGCCGCGCTGCTCGAACGCACGCCCGCCTATTGGCATCTATTCGGTTTGCTGTTGACGCAAAAGCTGCGTCTTGCGTTCGACGCGATCGAAGAGGCCGCATTGCTGCCCGCCGCGCAACGCGTGGCGCGCCGCTTGTTATTGATGGCAGGCGGCTACGGCGAGCCCGGTGCATTGCGGCGCGTGCTCAAAGTCCCGCAAGAAGATCTCGCGATGATGCTGGCGCTCTCCCGGCAAACGATCAACCAGGTGTTGAAGCAGTTCGAAACACAAGGCGCACTGAAACTCGGCTATGCGGAAATCGAAATCACCGATGTGCAAAAACTTGGCGCGCTGGCGGAGTTGAATCCCGCTGCGGATTGATTGCTGTGCTTTTGCTTTTTTTCTTTCGCCTTGCTCACGAGAAGAAGGCAAACGGCAGCGTGGCGGCCAGATAGACCGCGATACCCATCGACGGCAAGCCCACCGCGATAGCGATGGCCGCGATGGCGCTGCTCGCGACGGTCAGCGCAAGCGTGCGCTGACGAGCCGTCTTCCGCCCGGCGAGCGATGCGCGTTGCGGCGTGTCGCTGGTGTCATCTAGCGAAACGGCGGCGTGCTGGCGGATGTTCAGACTGGACATGATGACTTTCCGATGATCGATCATTGGAGTCTGACATTTCCGCCATATCGAACGGCTCAATAACGCGTTGCCCGGCGCAAAAGAGATGTATACGGCCGCCGCAATCCACTACGCGACGCTGAAATCTTTATAAGCTTTTTACGGCACGCCCCTGTTTCTTTTGCGATTCGCTACATCCAGCCCGGTAAGGTCGAGACACCCCGGTCAGGAAGCGAAAATATGCATGGAAATGGTGTTCTGGATGGTGTGCCAGTACAACGAAAAGTCGGCCGCTATCCGGTATCCGGCTTGACGATCATGCTTGTGGCGATCTTCGTCTCATGCGCCACTGCCGCGCATGCCGCTGACGCTCAGCCGGTTACACAGGCACCCATCGTTGCGAGCGAGGCGACTTCAGAAACCAGCTTGCCGGCTCTCAGCGATATCACCGCCGTGCTGCGCGCGCAATTTCGCGTGGCGCCAATGGAATCGCTGAAGATCGCGCGCGCCGTGCTGATCGAATCCGATCGCCACGCGATCTCGCCCGTCTTGCTGCTTGCGGTGATGGCGGTTGAATCGAGCTTCGATCGCCATGCGGTCAGCGTCGCGGGCGCGCGAGGGCTCATGCAGATCCTGCCCGCCGCACATCCGCAATTGATCGCGGGCGCAACCGATCTGTCCGATCCGGCAATCAATGTGCGGATCGGCTCGACCATTCTGCGCCGCTATCTCGACGAGAGCGACGGCGATATCGATGCCGCGTTGTTTCGCTACAGCGGCGGCGGGCGTGGCTATGCGCGCCGCGTCGTGCTGAATATGCAGCGTTTCGACGCAAGCTTGCGCCGTGAATGAAGTACTCATTCGCGGCGCAGTGAGGATAGATCGAATGGGAGTGCGCTAGTTCATCACGCCGGCAAACTCGGCACGCAAATCCTGCAGCCTGTCGCGCGCGGTGCTCAGACGATCGACGAGCTGCGCCGAAGCGCGCGAGATCGGCATGCGTGTTTCGTCGCTGAGCGCATGATCGAAGGCCAGCATGGCTTTGATTGCGGACGGATTCGGCGCGGCGAACAGGAGCCGCAAGACGGGCAGCAAGCTGGCGAACAGATTGCGCGCGTCCACCTCGCGTTCAGCCCCGAGCAGGTCCTGGTACGCGACCAGCAGATCCGCGCAGACGTGCGCGCTGGCCAGAATGCCGCCTGTTCCGCCGTGATGCAGACAATCGTCCAAGGCTTCGTCCGTGCCGCACAGGACGTTGATCGGCAGGGCGCTCAACTTGTCGAAATGCTCCTTCACGCACTCCTTGATCGCGACGATGTTGCCGCACTCGATGAGGCGCGCGACGGTATCCGGCGCGATCGTCACGCCGGTTCGGTGCGGCACGTCGTACAGGACGATGGGGCGCTCGGTGGCGAGCGCGGCCTGCTCGAAGTGCCACTGCACGCCGGCCTGATCCGGACACACGTATGACGGCGCGGAGACCAGATAGCCCGCGCACTCCCAGCGCTCATAGCGCTGAATATCGTGCAGGACGTCGCGTGTGTTCGACCCGCCGACGCCGATCAGCATCGGCAGACGGGAGCCGGTCACTTCGGTCAGCGCCTGCAATACGGTGAGGCGCTCGGCTTCCTGTAACAAGGCGGCTTCGCCCGTCGTGCTCAACGCGACGATGCCGCTGATCTCCGTGCGCAAGTAGTATTCCGCGAGGCGCTGCAATGAGTCGATATCGACTTCGCCGTTACGCAGCGGCGTAACGATGGGCAACCAGATACCTGAGAACATGATTAGCGCGCCTTTGCGGCCGCGCTGCGGCGCTTCAATGGCCCGATCGTCGCAGCGGGAAGCGTCGAGATCAGCGTGTGCAGCGTGAAGTCGAGGTCGTCGGGGGCAATGTCGAGTTGCACGCGGATTTCCTGGCGGACCGCTTCTGTGGAGACGACGTAGACACCGAGAGGAGAATGAAGCAGGACGCGAAGCTGGGTGCCGGGAAGTTCGTACGATCGGTGCGGCAGGGTTACCTGCAAGCGGACGCGCGTCGCGGGAAAGGGAATGACGTTGTTGCGTTGAACGTGCGGCTCGTTGAGCGGCTGAGTGGCAAAACTGTCGATTGATTGTGTGAGAGCCATGTGATGCGGCGTTCGTCGACGCCATGGTTGATCAAGACAGCTTCAGATTAGACGTCTGCGGGTAAACGCGGTGCAAAAATTGGGGTGTTCGTTGGAAAAATCATACGGCTCCCTTAACGTGCAAGAACTCGACGCGATCCGAAACGCGCATGAAAAAAGGCGAGTCATATGACTCGCCCTCCCTGAACGGCACATTCGGCTTCGATTACCTACACATGCCTGGCCGGTGCGTGCCGGAACCGATCACGTGTTATTGCGTTTTCGTCGTGTCGGTCTTTGCGCCGTCGGCTTTCACCGGGGCATTGCTGGCCTCTTTCGCGCTCTCCGTTTTAGTCTTGGCGGCGCTCGTTTCTGCCGCGGCTTTCTTGGTGGTCTTGTGGGCTTTTGCCGTGTGATGGGCGGAAGTCTTCTTCACTTGCGCTTTGGTGGCGGCTTTGGCCGGCGCTTTCGTTGCCGCGGCGCCTTCGTCCGTGGCGCCCGTTTGCACGGCGGTGCTCGCCTTCAGGTTCGCCTGGCCAGCGGGCTGCGTCTGCGCGGGCTGGGCGGCTTGTGTGGTGGACGGTGCGGCCGTTTGAGCGAAAGCGGTCGACACGAGCAGAGCGGAAGCGAGAGCGGCGAAAAGCGTCTTCATGGTTTAACTCCTGGTTAACCGGTTGATTCCTGGTTGATTCTTGTATCGCGGCTGAAATGTTTCAGCGCTGCCGGTTTAACGTTGGCGGGGAGACAGGAGTTGACGACGGTGTGGTGACAAAACGTAACCGCTGAAACATATTGGGGATCCCGAAGCAGTTTCAGCTACGCGGCCCACGGCGGTGAACGGTGCCGGATACGACGATGCGCTAGCAGGGGTATTCCGAAACGTGAGACCGCGTGCGAAAGGCGAAGGCGGCGAACGTCTTCGCGCCTCCGCATGACTGCGCTAAGTTAGCGCGTCATTGAAACGGGTTCTGGACGACCCCCGGTTTCGCATCCGGTTCATCCTTCACTTTCGCGGGCAAATTGCTCTGCGCCTGCAAGCTGGTCACGATCGCATCCACTGCTTCCTTGAGTGCCAGCGCCGCCTTCAATCCGCGCTGATCCTGCGTCAGTTCCAGCGTGCCATTCAGCACGATGCGCGTCGTACCGTTACTCACGGTCAACGCATCGCCCTGAATGTTCAGCACATCGTCGTCGTTCGAATAGGGTTTAAACACCTTTCAGTCCTCCCGGTCGCTGATCTTTGAGGTTCTCCGGAATGCCCGGAAAACGGATGCCCGATGCTGCTTCGAGTTCGTGAATTGTCTTGATGTCGTAACGGTTGGTCGAGACGTTGTCCACCACCACGGCGAACGCCAGCTTCCGCGACGGCACGTAGACCACCTTGAACAACTGCGTCGGCACGAACACGCGGGTTGGTCCAATGGTCTGCAACTGCTGGCCGTTGAAGATCGGGCCGGTGACGACATAGGTATCGTCGTACGACACGGCGATCTTGCGCACCGAGGTTTCAATGCGCGCCCACAGACGCTGGTTGTTCTCGCGGTTTTGTGGCACGACGTTGGCCAGTGAGAACGATTGTGCCATCGCCTCCTGATTCCAGCGATTACCCGCCGGGCTCATATGACCGCGATCGAACCCGCTGCGCTTGTAGTCCGCGAGCGTGGCGCCTTCGCCGTCCGGCAGACGCGCGTCTTCGAAGAACTTGTTGGTGCGCACCATGTCTTTGGCGGCTTCGATATGGTCGCGCGTCAGATGCTCGGCGGACCACAGCGGACCGTGCGTGATGCCCGAATGCAAAACCGCGAAATCGCTATAGCAAAGCATGCGCGTTTTCGGGGCCATCTTCTGATTGCTCAGAACCGGCCATTGCGCATTCGGTGTGAATTGGGTGCAGGAAGGCGCTGCGCTAGCGTGAGCGGCAACGGCGAACAACAGACAGGCAAACCACTTCTTCATGTGTCAGTCAGTCGAGGGATGGGGGCGCAAGTATAGCGTTGCGACCACATCGCGCCGCACCAAAAAAAACGGGCCGCCTTGCAGCGACCCTAATGCGTGGACTTCCAACTCTACGCACGCAAACTTAAGGCGAGCTTAAATGCGCAGGAGACGAAAGCGGCAATCGAAAAAAAGTGCGCACGAACGCGCATACGAATGTACCCATGCGCTAGCGAAGCGCCGCTCGCGCACGGAAAATTCGACCGATAAAAAAGGGTGTGGAAACTTAATTGCCGAATACGCTGTGTTCAGCGCGGACCTGTTGGCGGTCCACTGCTTGCAGACGCCAGAAGCCGCTGGTCGTCGCGCGCGTCGGCAGGGCAGTCCATGCTGCGGCGCCTTGCGCGGCGCTCACGCGCTGCTTGCGGTCCACGTGCAATCCGCGCAGCGTGCACAACGGCGCATCCGTGCTGGGCGCACAGAGGGTCGTCACACCGTTATCGTCGTGTAACTCGCCCCAGGGGGGCAGATCGATCCCTTGATGTGCTTCTCTCGACCACCGGTGTTCGTCGGTATCGAGCCATAGCACAGCGTAGTCATGGCTGACGGTGGGATCGGAACCGTTGATGAGGATGGTCAGTCGCATGGCGGGTTCCGTACAAAGTGCGAAGTTGGCTTTACCAGTCTACGCCGCAAAGCGTGTTATGCAAGGCAAAACGTATGACGATCAGGCACGAAAAAACGGACGCCCGATGCGTACGGCTGTACGATAGCCGCGTCCTGTTGACGTTCGCGGAGGCATGCCATGCTGAGTCGATTTCTGCAATGCGCGGTGATCGCGGGATGCCTGAGCGCGGTGGCCGCCGTCAGCGCCGCGGCGGACAGCGCACCGTTCGCCGCGCCGGTGCCGATCGTCTATGTAGCCGACTTCGATCTAGACGTGGCGAACGTGACGCCGGACAGCGGACCGGGCCAACGCGCGCGCCGCCTGCGCGGTTTGCTGCCGAGCGGACCGGGACCGATGGGGCAGGACAAAAATCCTCAGGACCACGCCAAACACATCGTGGACGAAATGGCGGACGCGCTGACGGACGATCTGAAGAAGGCTGGTGTCGATGCGCGCCGCAGTGCGCCGGGTCAGCCGTTGCCGGCTGTCGGTTGGCAAGTGCGCGGCGTGTTTCTGAGCGTTGATGATGGCAATCGCCTCAGGCGTGCCATGGTGGGTTTCGGCGCGGGCCAGAACGACATCCAGGTGGCGGTGTCGTGCGATAGTCTCGGGGCACCTGATTTGCCGCCGCTGTATCAGGCCGTCGACGAAGCCGACAGCAAGGGCATGCCGGGCGCGGTCATCAAACTGAATCCGTACGTGATCGCCGCCAAGTTCGTGATGGCGAGCGGCGACGAGAAGAAGACGATCAAGAAGACGGCGGAGCAGATTTCAGATGCGGTGATCGCCAAGCTGCATGGCGTCGCGCAGTAGTTTGCGCTGAAACACCGGCGGCGCGGCCGCAGGCGTTTCAACTCTCACGAACTCTCGAACCTTCAAGCCAGATCCAACGGCGCTGTCAAATCGCCCAGCGGCGCGAGCCCATTGCTCGCGAATGCGCGATCGCGCGCCACCACACCGTCGAGCGGCGCGAGGCCGTGCACACGGCTGATCAGTCGAAGAATCGAATTGGTGTCGTACACCGTGTGATCGACGTAACCCTTCCTCGCCAGCGGCGATATCACCAGCGCGGGAATCCGCGAGCCTGGACCCCAGCGATCGCCCTTCGGCGGCGACACGTGGTCCCACCAGCCGCCGTTCTCGTCGACGGTGACGATCACGACCGTGTTCGCCCACTGCGGCCCGCGTTGAATATGCTCGATCACCGTCGCGATGTGACGGTCGCCCGACTCGACGTCCGCGTAACCCGCGTGCATGTTCAGATCGCCTTGCGGCTTGTAGAACGCGACTGCCGGTAAGCGTCCTGCATCGATATCCGCGATCAGATGGTTGGTCGACGCGTCGTTGCCGAGGCCGCCATCGCGGAGATACTTTCGCCGTGCCGCCGTGCCCGGCGCGTAGTTGGTGAAGTAGTTGAACGGCTGGTGGTGATACTGGAAGTCGGGCACCGCGCCCGTATCCTGGTGCTCCAACGCGTACTGCCAGGCGCCGCTGTACCACGCCCAGTCGACACCCTTGTCGGTCAGCCGGTCGCCGATCGTCGCGTAATTCTGTGGCGGAAGCACGCGCGGATTCGACAGGTCCGCGAAGGCCGGATTGCCGCCTTCGGCCGGCCGCACGTTGCTCGGCTGATACGGCGGCGCCATGGTGTTGACGGCGTAGCCGTCGGCGGTGAACGCGCCGTCGTTGACGAATTTCGGCGGGCCGTCGAGTGCGGAGGCGGGCGACTCTTCCGACTGCTTCAACCGCGTACCGGTCGGATCGTCGCCGTCGACCACCGACACCATCTTCTTCGCCGGGCTGTTCTGGATGTCGGGATAGAACGGCGCCTGCGCCGAGATCAGAAAGATGTGGTTCAGCCACGAGCCGCCGAAGGCGGCCATGAAGAAGTTGTCGCACACCGTGTACTGCTGCGCGAGATTCCACAGACGCAGCGTGTCGGCGGAATTGCGGTAGTGCCCCATCACCAGGCCGCCGGAATCTCCCCATGCGGCGAACTGGTTGTTGCGGCCGGCATTGATCTGCATCTGGTTCTGATAGAAGCGATGCACCAGATCGCGTGTGATCACGCCGGTCGGCAGCGGCGCGCCCTGCGCGTCGGCGATATGGAACGGGCGGTTATGCAGGTTGACGATATCCTTCTGGCCGATCATGTAGCGCTTGCCGTCCACTTCCTGGGCTTGCGGCACGAGGCCGCCCCAGATGGCCGGCAAGCGCGGCAGCGGCGTTTTGCCGTCGCGGTCGAGTTGCAGATAGCGCTCGGCGCTCACGGCATCGAGCGGATGCTGGACGCCGGGGAAATTGCCGTACAGGTTCGCGAAGCTGCGGTTCTCCGCGTAGATCACTACGATGTGCTTGACCTGATCGTGAAGCGCGGCGTCGAGCCGCAAGTCGGCAGCGCTGCGCGGCGCGCCAGTGCTCGACATGCTTTGGTCGGTTTTGCAGCCCGTCAGCGCCAGTCCGATACCGACCGCTGCCAGGCCGGTCAGGACTCGGCGGCGGTCGGGGTCGTCGGGGGCGTTATCGGCGTTGTCGGCGTTCGGCGGCAGAGTGGAGTCGTGGTCGGTCATCGGTAGGTTCCGAAGTGGCTGTGACGGGCACTAGAGCGCCGCTCGGAGCGGCGTGCGCGCGGCACCGGTTGCGGATTCGAAGCGGCGAAAGAGGCAGACTAAGGCAGCCGGCGCTTCACGCGCCAACTGTTATGCGTGGCGTCGACGGCAAGCAGAAGCCAATGCCGCGTATCGACTGGGTGACGCTTTTGCGTGGCATAGCGATCGACCATCAATTCGAGTTCGTCGAGCGCTCGGCGGTGGCACGTGGCGTTGGCGCCGGAACCATCCGCGAATTCGACGACGGCGGCTGCCCCCCGGGCCGGCTCGGGCAAGTGCGCGATGCGCACCGCGCAGCCCGGATAAAGGTGCGAGTCGGCAACCTGAATCTGAATGGAATCGGACATGAGCATGGCCTCCGGACGCCTGGGCGGAGCGAATGCGCGGCAGCGAGACCTCGCGCAATGGACCGCTTCAAAGCATAGCACCGCACGAAATGGTGGCGGTGCAGCAAATGGCATGGTTAACCACGACCCGGCCCACGACCCGGCGCACGACCCGGCATAGCGCGCGCGTGTCGCGTTGGTTGACGATCGCACGGCTTGCGGCCACGGCGTCGTGCAAGAAATAGCGAAGGCGGTGAGGGCGGCGCGCGCCACGCGCTATCATGCTGATCTGACCTTGATGAACAGCAGAAACGGCAGCCAAGATGGCAAAAGAAGAGCAGACAGGAGTGGGACGCAAGCACGCAAAGCCACGCGGTGCGGCCGCCTCGATTTCGCAGGACGACGCGTTGCCGCCGGCCCAGGCGAACGACGCCGAGTCCCCGGATTCCACCGACGAAGAGAGCGCCGGCGGATCGACTTATCTCGTGCCGGGCCTCGAGCGCGGCCTGCGCATTCTGGCGGAATTCAGCGCGCGTGAGCCGGTGCTCGGCGCGCCCGAATTGTCGAAGCGCATCGGCATTCCGCGCACCACCACGTTCCGTTTATTGCAGACGCTCGAAGCGCTCGGCTTTCTCGAGCGCGTCAACGGCGACCGCTATTTCCGCCTGAGCGTCGCGGTGTTGAGGCTTGGTTTCGAATATCTGAGTTCGCTCGAATTGACCGATGTCGGCACGCCGATTCTCGAGCGCCTGCGTGACGCCACGGGTCTGAGCACGCATCTGCTGATCCGTGATCAGCGCGACGTGGTGTTCGTTGCCAAGGCGCAAACCCATGCGCCGATGTTCAGTTCGGTCAAGGTGCATGTCGGCACGCGTTTGCCGGCGCATGCGACGGTCCACGGTCAGGTATTGATGGGCGATCTGAGCTTCGAGGAGTTGCGTCAGTTGTATCCGGAGCCGCAACTGGAACGTTTCACCGAACGCACGCCGGCCACCGTCGAAGAACTGTACGAAAGAGTGCGCGAGAGCGCGGCGCTCGGTTATGCGTTGAGCGAAGCGTCGTTCGAGCGAGGTATTTCGGTGGTGAGCGCGCCGGTGCGCGAGCAGAGCGGCAAGATCGCAGCGGCGTTGACCGTGACGATTCCACGTTCGGATATCGGCGAAGCCGAAGAGCGCGAGCCGCTCATCATCGCGGTTTGCCAGGCGGCGCTCGAACTGTCCGAGCGACTCAGCTACCGGCCGCGCCCGGATGATCCGACTGCGGTTCAGGCTCGCCGCAAGTCGGTGGCGGCCGGTTGATTCCGCCTCTACTTCCGCATTCACTTCAGCGCTAGTCCGGCTGCGATTGCGGCCGGACTGCATGCTCCACATCGCGGTTTCAGCAGAACCTCAGAACGAGTGATGGATGCCGGTCAGAATGATCGTCTGGTTCCGTCCACTCGACACACCCGCCGTAAAGAACGCCGCATCCGTATTCGAGCCGGCGCGCTCGTACAGCGCATTCACATACAACTGCGTCGACTTCGACAGCGCGTAGATATCGCCGATCTCGAACTGCGTCCAGCGATGCCCCGCCAATGTCGTCGTGGCAGCGCCGCCGGCCACGCTGTTGAATGGCGTGAACTGATAATTCGCGCCGACGTCGTAGCTCTGATACGTGTCCGAGTGTCCGCCCGACTCCAGCTTCACGCGCGTGTACAGACCGTGCACCAGCAGCTTGCCGAACTGGTATGACGCGCCCGCGCCCATGTTTTCGACCTTGTCCGCGGTGTAGTTGGCCGCAGGCACGCCCTGGAAGTTGGTGATGCCCGTCGTGACGATCGACGGTGTGCGATTGTGCTCGTTCGCATACGTCGCGCCGGCCTTGAACGGACCGTTCGCATAGCTAAGCGCGAAGCTCAAGGTCTTGCCGGTCGAGAAGTTGGTCGTGTTGCCGAGACCCATCATCGCGCCAACCTGGAAGCCGCTGAAACTCGCCGAGCGGAATTTCACCGAATTGTCGAACGGCACCACGCCCGTGTCAGCGAGCTCGTCGATATTGCCCGGGTGGAACGCGTACCAGCTGGCCGCCAGATAGGCCGTGCTCAGCGGACCCAACACGTCGAAGCTGAACGGCGTCTGATGACCGAGCGTCACCGTGCCGATCGTGTCCGAACTCAGGCCGACAAACGCCTGGCGATTGAACAGCACGCCGGGTTTAGCGAACGCGCCGGTGTTCGTATAGAAGCCGTTTTCCAACTGGAAGACTGCTTTCAGGCCGCCGCCCAGATCTTCCACCCCCTTCAGGCCCCAGCGGTCAGGCTGCATGTTGCCCTGTTCTTCCATCCACTTCGAATGGCCGCCTACATTGCTGATATACGCGACACCGGCATCCAGGCTGCCGTATAGCGTCACACTGCTCTGCGCCCATGCGCCCGTCGTTGCGCAGATTGCCGTCAAGCCGGCCGCAATGATGTGCTTCACCGTTGGTTCTCCTGATCACACGACGGATAGCTCTCGCCGGATTCGTCGTCCCTGATCCTTGCTTTGGGTTGAATGCAGCTCTGGGGTTTATGCGCCAAAACTGCTCCGCTTTATGTTCCACCTATGGGCGTCTGTATCGCCTATGGAAAATTATAGTGAGTCTGAGAGTAGTCAAAATAAATTTTCGGACCCCGTACAAACCCGCATAAGGGTGGCCGGATTCATCGGAAAATTTGGCTCAAACCCAAGCCCTGCACTGCTCGGCGAGTGCCGTAGCCATTCGCGCCGCCTCGCGCGATGCTGTGTTGAGAGCGCCACACTCGGTGTTTTCCCCTACCAGTCCAGATTTTTATTTTCTCTGGTCGAAGCCGCTCCTATAATTATCCATACACGAACTGATGTTCCTTGTATGGAACATAAGGCTTCAGGAGAAGGCGAGAAATGACTGAACAATGGCGCTGCGCCGGCCATGCCGGCGACCTGTCCGATGACGCGCCGCTCGAGTTCAAGCTCGACGGCACGGAGATCGGCATCTACAAGGTGGGCGATGCGCTGTACGCGCTGGAAAACGTCTGCCCCCATGCGTACGCGTTGCTGACGCAGGGCTTTGTCGACGGCGACACCGTCGAGTGCCCGCTGCACGAGGCCGTGTTCCATATCCCGACCGGCAAATGCTTGAAAGAGCCCGGTGGCCGCGACCTGAAGATGTACTCGGTGCGTCTCGCCGGCGAAGAAATCCAGATCAAGGTGGAATGACATGCGAGAGCAAATCGTGAATTTCAATCCCTTCCTGAAGCCGTGGCTCGCGCCGCAGCCGAACAACGTCGCCGGCAAGGGGGTGATCGAAAAGCCGGGCGAGACCGAGAACTTCATCTGGCAGACGCGTAAGGCCGAGCCGACGCAATACGAAAACGACTTTGGCGATGCGCTCGAGAAAGTTTTCGAAGCGGGCGCGGTGGAGTTGCAGGAAGTGGTCGACGGTTTGAACCGCGTCGGCTTCCGCACCCCGGAAGGCAGCACGTGGAACGCCGACCGCCTCGCCGCTGAATTCCGCCTGCTCGCCGAATAAGCGCGCTTTCCCGAACACGTTCATCGCATCCGTATCCGGAGTCTCTTCATGACGTCCCCCAATACAACTCAAGGCGCGGCTGACCCGATCCAGTCGTATCTGGACAAAGGCCTGCGTAACTACTGGTATCCCGTTGCGCCGAGCTGGCAAGTCGGCGACGCGCCAGTCGGCATCACGCGCCTCGGCGACCAGATCGTGCTGTGGCGCGACAAGGAAGGCAAAGTCCACGCGCTCGAAGACCGCTGCCCGCACCGCGGCGCGCGTCTGTCGCTCGGCTGGAACCTCGGCGGCAGTGTCGCGTGCTGGTATCACGGCATTGAAATCGATGGCAGCGGCGAAGTCACCAAAGTGCCGGCCGTGTCGAACTGCCCGCTGGAAGGCCAGAAATGCGTCAAGTCATATCCGGTCGAAGAGCATGCCGGCGCGATCTTCCTGTGGTTCGGCGACGAAGCGCATAAGGAACCGACGCCGCTGGTGTTGCCGGAAGAGCTGGTTGGCGAGGAATACGCGAGCTTCCTGTGCATGTCGAACTGGAAGTGCAATTACCAGTACGCGATCGACAACGTGATGGACCCGATGCACGGCGCGTATCTGCACGCGACCTCGCACTCGATGGCCGAAGGCGACAAGCAGGCCGACATGCGCGTGCGCAAGACTGAAACCGGTCTGATGTTCGAAAAGGTCGGCCAGCGCGACGTGAATTTCGACTGGGTGGAACTCGGCGAAACCGGCACGCTGTGGATGCGCCTCGCGATTCCCTACAAGAAGAAGTTCGGCCCGGGCGGCAACTTCGGGATCATCGGCTTTGCGACGCCGGTCGACGGCGACAACTGTCAGGTGTACTTCTGGCGCACCCGCAAGGTGTCGGGCTGGCAACGCGACGCCTGGCGCTTCCTGTACCGCAACCGCCTGGAAGGTCTGCATTGGGCCGTGCTGGAGCAAGACCGCTACGTGCTGGAAAGCATGGCGCCGAACGCGCGCAATCACGAGTTCCTGTATCAGCACGACGTCGGCATGACGCGTGTGCGCCGCATGTTGCGTCAGCGTGCACAGCAGGACTTCGCCGCGCTGGAAGCACATCGCGCTGAAGCCGCGAAGTCAGGCGCCGCGCAAACGGCAGATGCAGGCCACAGCCATGCATAACGACGCGTCCGCAGTGCTCAACGGCCGGCGCGTCCTCGTGACGGGCGGCGCGCGTGGTCTCGGCGCGGCATTCGTCCGCTCGCTCGTGCAGGCCGGCGCGCGCGTGGTGTTCGGCGACGTGCTGCACGAAGAAGCCAAGGCGCTCGCCGCATCGCTCGCCGAGCAAGGCCACGCGGTCACATACGTACCACTCGATCTCGCCGATCCCGCGAGCATCAAGCAATTTGCGGAGCAAGGCGCGGCGCAGCTCGGCGGTCTCGACGCCCTGATCAACAACGCGGCGATCACCAACTCAGGCGGCAAGTTTGCCGACGAGTTGTCTGTCGATACGTGGGACGCCGTGATGAACGTCAACGTGCGCGGCACCTGGCTGATGAGCACCGCCGCGCTGCCGTATCTGCGCGACTCGGGACGCGGCAGCATCGTCAACATCGCCTCGGACACGGCGATGTGGGGTGCGCCGAAGCTGCTCGCTTATGTCGCCAGCAAGGGCGCGGTGATTTCGATGACCCGCTCGCTGGCGCGTGAATTCGGCGCGCATCAGGTGACGGTCAACGCGATCGCGCCGGGGCTGACCGAAGTCGAGGCGACCGCGTACGTGCCCGACGAGCGTCACGAGTATTACTTGCAAGGCCGCGCGCTCACGCGCGCACAAGTGCCCGACGACGTCACCGGGCCGGTGCTGTTCCTGTTATCCGATGCCGCTCGCTTCGTGACCGGCCAATTGCTGCCGGTCAACGGCGGCTTCGTGATGAATTGACCTTGTCGAATCAAAAGGAGAAAGAGATGGCGGACGCCGATATCGAACGCAAATCGTGGGACCAACCCGCGGACGCGAGCTTTGCCCAATGGCTGGACACTCGCGTCGCGCGCCTGGAAACGCGTCGCTATGACTGGGACGCGCTGAAGTTCCAGGCCGACTACGACCCGAAGTATCGCCGCGCGCAAATGCGCTATGTCGGCACTGGCGGCACGGGCGTCGCGAAAGACATGAACACGGTGCCCGCAGGCGGCTTCACGTTCTCGACGATGGTGATCCCGGCCGGCAACATCGGCCCGAGCCATATTCATATGGATGTCGAAGAAATTTTCTTCGTGCTGCGCGGCAAGATGAAAGTGATCTGCGAGAAAGACGGCGAAACGTGGGAAGCGGTCCTCGGCGAGCGCGATCTGATCTCGGTGCCGCCGGGCGTGTATCGCACGGAAATCAACGTCGGCGAAGAAGACGCGTTGATGTGCGTGATGCTCGGTTCGCCGAAACCCATTACGCCGACGTATCCGCCGGATTCGCCGCTGGCCAAGCTCAAGCGCTAAGACGTCGTACCCGTTTCAAAACACCCGCGAAGGAAATCATGTCCGCAGTCCCGTCCTCTATCACCGATAGCGCCGATCAGCACGCCACGCTCGAAGCCCGCCTCGCGCGCTTTCCGGCGCAGCAGATCTGGCTGGCCTCGCAACGCGCGGTGAGCTATCGCGAAGTGGATAGCGCCGACAGCAGCGCGCTGCCGCTCGTGTTGCTGCACGGTATCGGTTCGGGCGCGGCTTCGTGGGTGCAGCAGTTCGCAGGACTCGGTGCGACGCGCCGCGTGCTGGCGTGGGATGCGCCGGGTTATGGCGCATCCACGCCGGTCGCGGCTGAATCGCCCGTGGCGAGCGATTACGCAAGCATATTGAACGAGTGGCTCGACGCGCTTGGCATCGAACGGTGCGTGCTGCTTGGCCATTCGCTCGGCGCGATTATTGCCGGCGCGTTTGCCGTGACGCATCCGCAGCGTGTGGCTGGTTTGCTGCTGCTATCGCCGGCTGGTGGCTACGGCGCGGCATCGGCTGAAGTGCGTAATTCGAAGCGCGATCAGCGTCTCGCGATGCTGAGCGAACTCGGTCCGCGAGGCCTCGCCGAAAAACGCAGCACCAATATGTTGTCCGCTCACGCAGGCGGCGAAGCGCGCGCATGGGTGCGCTGGAACATGTCGCGCGTGATCCCGCATGGCTATGCGCAGGCCACGCATCTGCTCGCCAACACCGATCTCGCCGGCGACCTCGCGCGCTACACAGGCCGCATCAACGTGGCCGTCGGCGCCGACGACACCATTACGACGCCCGAAGCCTGCGAGCGACTCGCATTGGCCGCGGGCACCCAATTGCAGGTCGTGCCGCGCGCGGGGCACGCCGGCTATATCGAAGCACCCGCCGCGTACACCGCGATCATCGACACGTTCTGTCGCACGAGCGACGGACAACGGAGCCAATGAATGACGCCCGACACGCCCGACACAATTAACGCCGAGCGCGAGGCGGACGAAGTCCGCAATGACCCCGGCAACGACACCAACGGCGACACCGCCTACCGGGTGCCGGGTCTCGAACGCGGTCTGAAGATTCTCACGGAGTTCTCGCCGCGCGAACCGGTTCTCGGCGCACCGGAATTATCCAAGCGCCTGAAGATTCCTCGCACGACGGTGTTCCGTCTGCTGCAAACGCTCGAATCGCTCGGCTTTCTCGAGCGTGCCGACAAGGACCGCAACTATCGCCTCGGCGTCGCGGTGCTGCGGCTCGGTTTCGAATATCTGAGCTCGCTCGAATTGACCGACCTCGGTCTGCCGATTATCGAGGCGCTGCGTACGGAAACGGGCCTCACGAGTCACATCGTGATTCGCGATGGACGCGACGTCGTGTTCGTCGCCAAGGCACAAAGCCATGCGCCGATTTTCAGCTCGGTGAAGGTCAACGTGGGCACGCGTCTGCCGGCCTATGCCACGACACATGGCCAGGTGCTGATGGGCGACATGACGCTCGACGAGCTGAAGAAGCTCTATCCCGAGCCGGAACTCGAGCGCTACACGAAGCAGACGCCGGTCACTGTGGACGATCTGTACGAACGGATTCGCGACGACGCGAAGCGCGGTTTCGCGATCAGCGAGTCGTCGTTCGAGCGCGGCATTTCGGTGGTGAGCGCGCCGGTGCGCAACGACACGGGCCGCATCGTCGCCGTGATCACGACGACGATTCCGCGCCACGAGATCGATGCGTCGCTGCTCGATAGCGGCCTGATCGACAAGGTCCGCCGCGCGGCCGACGAACTTTCGCAGCGGCTCAACTATCGGCCGAAGGGCGGCCCGAAGGCGGGCAGCAATTACATGAAGGCATTGGGACTCTGATGATCCAAATCGACTTGACCGGACAGGTAGCGGTGGTGACGGGCGGTTCGTCCGGCATCGGCCTCGCGACCGCCGAACTGTTTCTGCGGGCGGGTGCCTCGGTCGCGATCTGCGGCCGCGACACCGAACGTCTCGCGCAAGCGGAAGCCGCGCTGAACGCGCAGTTTCCGAACGCGCAGTTGCTTGCCCGCCGCTGCGACGTACTCGACGCCGACGACGTGAAGGCTTTCGCAGAAGCGGTGCAGACGCGCTTCGGCCGCACCGACATGCTGGTGAACAACGCTGGCCAGGGCCGCGTGTCCACTTTTGCCGACACCACCGACGACGCCTGGCGCGAAGAACTCGACCTGAAGTACTTCAGCGTGATTCGCCCGACCCGCGCATTTCTGCCGATGCTGCGCGACGCGGCTGGGGTGAGCAGAAGCGCTTCAGTGGTCTGCGTCAACTCGCTGCTGGCGTTGCAACCCGAGCCGCACATGGTGGCGACTTCGTCGGCGCGCGCCGGCGTGCAGAACCTGCTCAAGTCGCTCGCGGTGGAACTCGCGCCGCAGCGCATCCGCGTCAATTCGATTCTGATCGGCATCGTCGAATCGGGTCAATGGCGCCGCCGTTACGCAAAAGAAGCGCAGCCGGGCCAGAGCTGGGAAGACTGGACGGCCGAGCTGGCGCGCAAGAAAAACATTCCGCTAGGCCGCTTCGGTCGCCCCGAAGAAGCCGCTCAAGCGCTCTTTTATCTGGCTACGACGCTGTCGTCCTATACGACGGGCAGTCATATCGATGTTTCTGGAGGCGTTGCACGACATGTCTAACAAAACCACCATTGGCGAACTGATCGCCGCCTTTCTCGAGCAATGCGGCGTTCAAACCGCATTCGGCGTGATCTCGATCCACAACATGCCGATCCTCGACGCGATCCATAACCGCGGCAAGATCCGCTATGTCGGCGCGCGCGGCGAAGCCGGCGCGGTGAACATGGCTGATGGCCTCGCGCGCGTCTCCGGCGGCCTCGGCGTTGCATTCACCAGCACGGGCACCGCGGCGGGCAACGCAGCGGGCGCGATGGTCGAAGCATTGACCGCCGGCACCGCGCTGCTGCACGTCACGGGCCAGATCGAAACCGAATACCTCGATCAGGACCTCGCGTATATCCACGAAGCACCGGACCAACTGTCGATGCTGTCGTCGATCTCGAAGGCCGCGTTTCGCGTGCGTTCCGTTGAAACGGCGCTGCCGACTATCCGCGAAGCCGTGCGTGTCGCGCAAACCGCGCCGAGCGGTCCGGTGAGCGTCGAGATTCCGATCGACATTCAGGCCGCCGAAGTCGAATGGCCCGCCGATCTGGCCGCGCCGCACATCACGACGCTCACGCATTGCAAGCAGCGCGTCGCGCAACTCGCCGATTCATTGGCGACGGCCAAGCGCCCGTTGCTGTGGCTGGGCGGCGGCACGCGTCACGCGACCCAGGCGGTCGAGCGTCTGGTGGCGCTGGGCTTCGGCGTCGTGACCAGCGTGCAAGGCCGTGGCGTGCTGCCGGAAGATCATCCGGCCACGCTCGGCGCGTTCAATGTGCACACGGCGGTCGAGAGCTTCTACAAGACGTGCGACGCGCTGGTGGTGGTCGGTTCGCGTCTGCGTGGCAATGAAACGCTGAAGTACAAGCTCGCGTTGCCGCAACCGTTGTATCGCATCGACGCCGACGCGCTCGCCGATAACCGCGGCTATCGCAACGAGATGTTCATTCACGGCGATGCATCTTCGGTACTCGAAGAACTTGCAACGCTGCTCGAAGGTCGTCTGAAGGTCGACCCGACTTTCGCGCAGGATCTCGCTGCCGCGCGCGAAAGCGCCGTCGCCGATGTGGGCAAGGGCCTCGGCCCGTACAAGCGTCTCGTCGACGCGCTGCAGTCGGCGGTGGGCCGCGACTACAACTGGGTGCGCGACGTCACGATCTCGAACAGCACGTGGGGCAACCGCATGCTGAAGATTTTCTCGCCGCGTGCAGGTGTTCACGCGCTCGGCGGCGGCATCGGCCAAGGCATGCAGATGGGCATCGGCGCGGCGCTCGCGGGTAGCGCGGCGAAGACCGTGTGCCTCGTCGGCGACGGCGGCCTGATGGTCAACGTCGGCGAACTCGCGACGGCTGTGCAGGAAAACGCCAACGTGATGATCGTGCTGATGAACGACCAGTGCTACGGCGTGATCCGCAACATTCAGGACGCGCAATACGGTGGCCGCCGCTGCTACGTCGATCTGCATCAGCCGGATTTCGCGCAGTTCTGCGAAAGCCTGAAGCTCACGCACTACCGCATCAAATCGCTCGACCAGGCCGACGCGATCATTCGCGAAGGTATGGCGAAGACGGGTCCGGTGCTGGTCGAAGTGGACATGCTGTCGGTCGGCTCGTTCGCCACCGCGTTCGCGGGGCCGCCGGTCAAGGAACAGGAGCCGGAACATGCGTGACGCGGGCTACGCGGGGCATCACGCACCCGTCGACGTCGCGATGATCGGCTTCGGCGCGATCGGCCAGGCGGTGTATCGCTCGGTCGCCGCCGATCCGACGGTGCGCGTGTCGCACGTGATCGTGCCGGAGCGCCACATGGCTTCGGTGCGTGAAGTAGTGGGCGACTCGGTGGATGTCGTGGCCTCCGTGTCCGCGTTGAGCAGCCAGCCGCATTTCGCGCTGGAATGCGCGGGACATAGCGCACTGGTCGATCACGTGGTTCCGTTGCTGAAGGCCGGCACGGACTGCGCGGTCGCATCCATCGGCGCGCTGTCCGACATGCTGCTGCTCGACGCACTCTCCGCAGCCGCCGATGAAGGCGACGCCACGCTGACGCTGCTCTCCGGCGCGATCGGCGGCGTGGATGCGCTAGCCGCGGCCAAGCTCGGCGGTCTCGACGAAGTGCTGTACACCGGCCGCAAGCCGCCCACGGGTTGGCTCGGCACGCCGGCGGAACAGCTCTGCGATCTGCATACGCTGAGTGAAGAGAAGGTGATCTTCGAAGGCAGCGCGCGCGAAGCGGCCCGGCTCTATCCGAAGAACGCCAACGTGGCCGCGACGATCGCGCTGGCCGGCCTCGGTCTGGACCACACCACGGTTCGACTGATCGCCGATCCGAACGTGACGCGCAACGTGCACCGCATCGTGGCACGCGGCGCATTCGGCGAGATGTCGTTGGAAATGTGCGGCAAGCCGCTGCCGGATAACCCCAAGACGTCCGCACTGACCGCGTACAGCGCGATGCGTGCGCTACGCAATCGCGCGGCGCGCTGCGTGATTTAAGCCCCAGTTGATTAGCTGAAGCAAACCGGAATGACCGACATGACTCACTTCGATACCAGCCTCGTGCTCACCGGCGATATTTTCATCGGCGGCGAATGGCGGCAAGGGCGTGGCAACCCGTACAAAAGCCTGTATCCGGCGGATCAGTCGGTCAACATGGAAATCTCGACGGCCAATGCCGACGACGCCCGCGACGCCGTGGAAGCGGCGGATATCGCATGGCGCCGCGCCGACTGGTCGGGTCTGAAGCCGCATCAACGCGCGCTGATTCTGTACCGCATCGCCGATCTGATCATGGCGCGCCACGAAGCGCTCGCGCAACTGCAGCGCCGCGATAACGGCAAGCCGATCGGCGAAACTCGCGTGCTGGTGGCAAGCGCCGCGAACACGTTCCGCTATTTCGCGGCGTGCCTCGAAACGCTCGACGAAGAAGTCACGCCCTCGCGCGGCGACTATCTGACGATGAGCATTTACGAACCGATCGGCGTGATCGCCGCGATTACGCCGTGGAATTCGCCGATTGCATCGGACGCGCAGAAGCTCGCGCCGGCACTCGCGGGCGGCAACGCAGTCGTGTTGAAGCCGGCTGAAGTGACGCCTTTAGTGTCATTGGCATTGGCGCGCATTTGCGAAGAAGCCGGTGTGCCGAAGGGCGTTCTGAGCGTGTTGCCCGGAAAAGGCTCCGTAATCGGCGACGTGCTGGTGCGTCATCCGCTGGTGAAGAAGGTGTCGTTCACGGGCGGCACCGAAGTGGGCCGCGGCATCGCGCGCATCGCGGCGGACAAGTTGATGCCAGTGTCTCTGGAGCTCGGCGGCAAGTCGCCGACCATCGTGTTCGACGACGCCGATCTCGATCATGCGGTCAACGGCGTGCTGTACGGCATTTTCAGTTCGTCGGGCGAAGCGTGCATCGCGGGTTCGCGCCTGTTCGTGCAGCGCTCGATCTACGACGCGTTCATGAAGCGTCTCGCGGAAGGCGCGCGCAAACTGCGTGTCGGCGATCCGTCGCGTGAGCAAACGCAGATGGGTCCGCTGATTACGGCGGCGCATCGCGAAACCGTCGAACGTTATGTCGCGCTGGGCCTGGAAGAGGGCGGCCGCCTGCTGTGCGGCGGCGAACGCCCGGTCGGCGATGGCCGCGAAGCAGGCACCTACTTCCAGCCGACGATTCTCGAAGGCCTGACCAACAACGCCCGTATCTGCCAGGCAGAAATCTTCGGCCCGGTGCTGGTGGCGATGCCGTTCGACGACGAAGCCTCGCTGCTGAAAGAAGCGAACAACAGTGTGTTCGGCCTCGCCGCCGGCATCTGGACGCGCGATTACAAGCGCGCATACCGGATCGCACGCGCACTGGAAGCCGGCACCATCTGGATCAACACCTACAAGCTGTTCTCGATCTCGACGCCGTTCAGCGGCTGGAAAGAGAGCGGCATGGGACGCGAGAAAGGCCGGCTCGGCATCCGCGAATACATGCAACAGAAGAGCCTCTACTGGGGCTTGAACGACGCGCCGCTGGCGTGGGCGAATTAATACGCAAGATACGCAAGAGGCACGTTATGACGATTCTCGGCATTGAACAGATTATTTACGGCGTGACAGATCTCGCCACCTGTCGCCGCTTTTTCGCGGACTGGGGCTTGAAGGAAGTCGCGCACGATGAAACGCAGGCGCGCTTCGAAACGCTGAACGGGTGCACGATTCTCGTTGTGAACGCTGACGATCCCTCGTTGCCACCCGCGTTCGAAGAAGGCCCGACGCTGCGCGAAGTAACGTGGGGCGTGGCCACGAAAGCCGAACTCGACGAATTGCGCGGGCGCTTCGCAAGTCAGCCGGGCCATTTCGAAACCGACGACGCCGTCGGCTGCATCGACCCGAACGGCATGGCGATTCGCGTCGAAGTGACCCGCAAGCGCGCGCTCGACATTCACGGTTCGCCGTCGAACGTGTGGGGCCAAACGTTGCGCGTCGATCAGCCGTCGCCGATTTACGAGCGCGCCGAGCCGGTCGAAGTGGGCCACGTGGTGTTCTTCACGAACCGTCTCGCCGAACAGGAAAAGTTCTATCAGGAACTGCTCGGCTTCGAAATGTCCGACCGTTATCCGGGCCGTGGCGCGTTCATGCGCTGCGCGCCGCACGGCGGCCATCACGACATTTTTCTGCTGGCTTTGCCCAACGGTAAGCGCGGCCTGAATCACGTCGCGTTCACCGTGCGCGATATCCACGAAGTGTTCGGCGGCGGCATGCATATCAGCCGCTGCGGCTGGGACACGCAACTCGGGCCGGGGCGTCATCCGGTGTCGTCGGCTTACTTCTGGTACTTCCAGAACCCGGCGGGCGGCCTGATCGAGTATTACGCCGACGAAGACCAGCTCACGCCCGACTGGCAGCCGCGCGATTTCGAACCGGGCCCGACCGTGTTCGCCGAATGGGCGATCGACGGCGGCATCGACGGCAATACACGGCGCCAGAAAAACGCGAAGGCGCCGGAAGGCAAGTTCATGACGGAGCGCAAAAATGACTGACGCTGCTGCCGCAAAGGCGCAAGCCGCCCATGCCGGACTCGAAGCCCCGCGCACGATCGTCGTGATCGGCGGCGGTCAGGCGGCCGGTTGGGTCGTGAAGACCTTGCGCAAGGAAGGCTTCGACGGTCGCCTCGTGATGATCGCCGACGAAGTCCATCTGCCGTATGAACGTCCGCCGCTCTCGAAAGCGGTGCTGGCGGGCGAAGCGGATATCGACACCGTGCGGCTCGTGAAGCCCGACGACTTCGACGCGCTGAACGTCGAAGCCTGGCAGCCGGATTGCGCGACTTCGATCGAACGCGAGCAGCGCATCGTGCGCACGCGGTCGGGCCGCGAAATGCAATACGACCGTCTGGTGATCGCGACGGGCGGTGCGGCGCGAAAGTTGCCGGAGTCGCTTGTGAAGACCTCGCACATTGCCTACTTGCGTACGCTCGATGAAGCCGTTGCTTTGGGTGAACGCCTGCGTGCCAGCAAGCGCGTGCTGGTGGTGGGCGGCGGCTGGATCGGCCTCGAAGTCGCGGCCACGGCGCGCAAGCTCGGCGTCGAGGCCACGGTGGTGGAAGGTGCGCCGCGTCTGTGCGCACGTTCGTTGCCGCCGATGGTGTCTGGTTTCCTGCTCGACCTGCATCGCTCGAACGGCGTGGACGTGTGTTTGAACGCTTCGCTCACCGCGCTCGAAGATCATCCGCACGACGCCAATCGCATTCGCGCCACGTTCGCGGACGGCTCGACGCTCGACGCCGATTTTGCGGTGGCCGGCATCGGTCTCACGCCGCACACGGCGTTGGCGCAAGCCGCGGGCGTGAAGGTGGAAGACGGCATCGTGGTCGATCATTTCGGCGCCACGGACGACCCGCGCATTTTCGCGTGTGGCGACGTCGCCAACCATCCGAGCGCGTGGCTCAAGCGCCGCGTGCGGCTCGAATCGTGGGCCAATGCGCAGAACCAGGCGATTGCCGTCGCGAAGGCATTGCTCGGCACCTTCGAACCGTATGCGGATATTCCGTGGTTCTGGTCCGATCAGTATGACGTGAACCTGCAGATTCTCGGCGACATTCCAGGCGATGCACAACTCGCCGTGCGCGGCGACTTGCGGGGCAAACGCGCCACGCTGTTCCATCTGGAAGACAGCGCGATTCGCGGTGTGATCGCCATCAATACGCCGCGCGAACTGAAACTGTCGCGCAAATGGATGAACCAAGGCCGAACCATCGACCTTGCCACCCTGACCGACGCCTCAACGGCGCTTGCCTAACCACATCTACGGACGGCACAACGGCATGAGAACCATCGACAACACCATGGGGGACCGCAGCAGCGCCGGTGTCTCAGGCCCTGTGACCCGGGGCTCGATCATCGCGCGTCTGGAGCGCTTGCCCAAGAATGCGATGCAGGTGCGCGCGCGCATACTGATCGGTCTCGCGACGTTCTTCGACGGCTTCGATGTGATCGCGATCGCGGCCACGTTGCCGATCCTAATCGCGAAGTGGCATCTGACGCCGTGGGAAATCGGCTTTCTGATCGGCTCCGGTTCGGTCGGGCAACTGATCGGCGCGTTCGTTTTTCCGTGGTATGCGGAGCGCAAGGGGCGCGTGAAGGCGATCGCGCTGAGTTCGGGGATCATCGGCATCACCAGCATTGCGTGCGGTTTTGCGCCGACGTTCGCGGCGTTTGTCGTGTTGCGCGTGATTCAGGGGCTTGGGCTTGGTGGCGAATTGCCGGTGGCCGCGACTTACATCAACGAGATCAGCCGTGCGCATGGCCGTGGCCGTTTCGTGCTGTTGTATGAAATCGTTTTCCCGGTCGGCCTGCTCGCTTCGAATGCGTTGGGTGCGTGGATCGTGCCGCGCTTCGGCTGGCAAGCCATGTACTTTATCGGCGGCATGCCGTTGATCCTGTTCTTCGTGCTGCGCAAGCTCGTGCCGGAATCGCCGCGCTGGCTCGCTGAACGTGAGCGGATGGCCGACGCGGATGTGGCGGTGCATGCGTTCGAACGCGCGGTCAAAGGTCCACTTCCGCCGGTCACGCAGTCGGCTGAATTCGAAGCGATGGCCAATCGTCATCCGAAGCGCCGCATGGGCGACCTGTTTGGTCCCGCGTATCTGAAGCGCACGCTGGCCGTGGCGATGTTGTGGATCACTTGCGGCTTTATTCAATACGGTCTTTCGACGTGGCTGCCGACGATCTACCGCACGATTTATCACGCGCCGCTGCAACTCGCGCTAAATCTGGCGGTCGCGGCTTCGGTGCTCGGCGTGGTGGGATCCCTGACTTGCGCGTTGCTGGTCGACAAGGTGGGACGTAAGCCGATTATCAATCTGTCGTTCGTGGCGTGTGCGATTTCGCTGCTGCTGGCGGGTGTGCTCCACGATTCGTCGGTGTATGTCGTGGCGACGTGCTGCGCGTTCTCGCTGGGCTTCCTGGCTTGCGGATTCATCACGGCTTATGTGTACACGCCGGAGCTGTATCCGACGAGTATCCGCGCGATGGGGTGCGGCGTCGGCGGCGCGTGGCTGAAGGTGGCGGCGATCTTCGCGCCGGCTATCGTGTCGAAGACGATGGTCGGTGGGAATCTGCAGGTCGCGTTCTATATCCTCGCGGCGGTGCCGTTTCTTGCGGCGGTGGCGGTGCACTTTCTTGGGATTGAAACCAAGGGTAAGGTGCTGGAGCAACTGGAGGCTTGAGGTTTTTACTGTTTGAGTTTGGTGGGCGGTTGATGTTGCAGTACCGCGATTAGCTGGGAGACGAGGGGCGCACTGGGTGGTGTGCCCCTTCGTTTTTTTTGGGGGGTGATTACCGCGTCGCCTGGCGCGCTTCTCGCCGCTGCCTAATCCCCTCAATAACCCAGATACTCATCAACCCCGCACTCACGCATGCGATGATGTCCGGCTTATAAATCGCCAGCGCCATCCAGACAAGGTTGGCATACCCGCGAAAAAACGCCGGTATCGCTGCGCGCAGATCGTTCCAGCGCGTCGTCGCCAGCACGCCGCCGGCCGCCGACATCACCGTAAACAACGCCCACGCGAACTGCGTCGCACGCACTTCGCGCTGCAACAGCAATACGATCAACGCTGCGAATCCAGCGAACCACAAAGGCGCGCAAACCCAAAACAACAACCGCGGCCGACGCGCGATCCATCCGCGCCATTCCGCTTGCGAAAACGAAATGAAGAACGCGAACAGCACACCATGCGCATAAGGCATCAGCCACGCATGCGAATCCGTCGCGATCCAGTGGCCCGCAAAGCCCAACGCCGTCGCGCTGAATGCGGCGAGTATCGCGAGCTCCTTGATAGGCGGCCAGCCGTGAATCAACGCGGCCCAGATCGTACAGACGCTCAGCGTGGCCATCGCGATCGATGTCGAACGGCCGCTGCCGTCCTCACAGAGCGCAACGGTTGTCGCACCGAGCCACACGGGAATCCAGCCATAACGCAGCCAACCGATCGAGCGCAACGCTCGCAGCCGCTGTTGCTGAGGCTCGGACAGCAGCACGGTCGTAGCGGCGACCGTTACCAGCGCGAGCATCAGCGTCGACAAAAGGATGCCCAACTGAGCGGGCGACCATTGATCGAACCATCGGCTGCTATTGGGTTTCAGCGAAGCGTCCGCGAACAGCAAGCCGCACCACGCGTTCAAGGCGAGCGCCGGTCCGAACAGACGGCCCGCGCCGATGCGGAATTTGAGGCAACGTCCCCAAAAATCGACTTTCTCGGCATCGAGCCGCAGCCGCACGACATTCGGATGGTAGCGACCAAGCGCGGTCAATAACTGCTCCATCTCTGCGCGCACGCCGGCACGAAGCAGTGCTCGCGCGCCGGCCGCCAATTGCGGCGACGGACCTTCGAGCAATGCCATTGCGTTCGTGAAGCGCAGGCGCAGCGCGTTGTAGTCCTCGTCGGCGAACACGCGGTTCAGCGCGAGCGTGGCAATGGCCGCGTTGCGCCGTCGTAGATGTGCCGCGTTGTCCCGCCAGCCGAGAACCGCGCTCAAATTC
Source organism: Paraburkholderia sp. RL17-347-BIC-D (assembly GCF_046027915.1). Lineage (NCBI taxonomy): Bacteria > Pseudomonadati > Pseudomonadota > Betaproteobacteria > Burkholderiales > Burkholderiaceae > Paraburkholderia > Paraburkholderia sp. RL17-347-BIC-D. The sequence goes on along the minus strand of NZ_JARESS010000007.1, from coordinate 85,308 downwards.
ATGCGCAGCATGGCCGGCGTGTCCTCGTTCAGACAATGACACAGCGCCTGCCATTCGAGTTCATCGCGCGTCGCAATGTTGACGACGGCGGCGAACAGATCCTGCAAGGAGCGGCGCGACTCGAGGTCGTCCGTTTGCGCGATGAAGTTTTGCCAGAGCTGGACGGCGGTTTCGAAAGCGTCGGGTTCGCGGACGGCGGCCTCGACTTCCGAAGTGTTGACCGTAACGTGGGACGTCGCCGGCGCGGTTGCAGACTTCCGCGTAGTTGCGATCAAACGCTCGGGTTCAGTGCAAGACGCGTTCGCTGTTGGTGCCGCGGCTACTTCTTTCGCGATCGCGCCACTCGCCATCTGCAACGCCGACTCGTACGCGTACCGCAGACGCTGAAACGCTTCGGCGTCTTGATCCGGACGTTGCTGCTTCAACAGCCGCGCATAAGCGCGACGGACCGCCCGCTCGTCGGCATTCGACTCGATGCCGAGCACATCCCAAGGCCATTGATTGTTCGAGATGGTATTCATGGCCGGTCAGTAAGTCACATGTACATCGAAGCGATCCAGCAGCGCGCTCAGTTCACCGCGCGCCTGCGCGATTTCATCGGCGTTTTGACGCTCGATCAGTGCCTGGAAACGGGCGATATGCGCGGCCAGATATTGCCGATGATCGCCGAGCGTTTCTTCATAGACACGGTCGGCGCGCGTCAACAGCGTCCGGTTCTCGAGTTGATCGCGAGGGTGGATCTTCAACGCGCTCAACGCGGTAAGTCGCTCGCGAATTTCTTCCGGTGTCATCACGCCGGGATTTTCTTCGATCACCATCGCGCGTTTTACGCCGCGCGGAAACGCAGTGGCCTCCACTTCCAGCACGCCGTTGATGTCGTATGTGAAGCGCACATCCGCGCCTGCTTCGCCAGCTGCCTTGAGCGGCACTTCGAGCGTGAATTCGCCGAGCGCGACGTTGTCCGTGGTCAAACGCGCTTCGCCCTGAAACACCTTGATGCTCAGCATCTGCTGGCGGTCGCGCACCGTGAAAATGCGCTGCATGCGGCTCACCGGCACGATCGTATTGCGTTCGATGATCGGCAGAAAGTGACCCGGCACGAACTGAGCCGACCCGACCTGCATGGCTGTGTCGATACCGAGGCTATAGGGCGCGACATCGGTCAGCACCATTTCGTCGAGCCCGGCATCGCGTCCGACGAGTCCGGCTTGCACCGCCGCGCCGAGCGCGACCACTTCGTCCGGATTCAAATGTCCGGCGGGTAGGCGGCCGAACATCTTCGAGACCAGCTTGCGGACCATCGGCATGCGCGACGCGCCGCCGACGAGGATGATTTCGTCGAGCGCGGCGACGGCAATCTTCGAATCGCGCAATGCACGTTCCACCGGTTTGCGCAGCCGTTGCAGCAAATGCTCGCAGGTGCGCTCCGCTGCGGCCGCGTCGAGTTCGAGCGTGTGCGCGTGGTCGTCGATCGTGAGTTCGAGCGTGACGCTGTCGACGCCGATCCGCGTGAGCTGACGTTTCGCGCGTTCGGCTTGCTGATGCAGACGTTGCGCGGCAACCGGCGTGAGCGATTGGACCTTGAGTCCGTTGCGCTGGCAGAACAACTCGACCAATGCATCGGTGAAATCCTCACCGCCGAGAAAATTGTCGCCGGTGCTGGCGCGCACTTCCATCACGCCTTCGAAGAAATCGAGCACGGAGACGTCGAAGGTGCCGCCGCCCAGATCGAAGATCAGAAACTTGCGCTCGCTGTCGCGTTGATGCACGCCATATGCGAGCGAGGCCGCGGTCGGTTCATTGACGAGGCGCAGCACGTTCAGGCCGGCGAGTTCGCCGGCAATGCGCGTGGCTTTGCGTTGTGCGTCGCTGAAATAGGCGGGCACGGCGATCACGGCGTCGCTGACTGTTTCGCGGAGAAACGCTTCGGCATCGGCCTTCAACGACTTGAGCACCAGCGAGGACAACTCCTCGGGACGCAGCGACTGCGTGCCGAGCGACACGGTGCGACTCGTGCCCATATAGCGTTTGAAGTTGGCGGCGGTGCGCTCGGGATGCGTATGCAGGCGGTCATGAGCGGGGCGGCCGACGAGGATCGAGCCATCGCCGTCGATGGAGACGCACGAGGGCGTGAGCGTCTCGCCTAACGCGTTCGGGATGAGCACGGCGCGGTCGGCGCGCCAGATTGCCGCAAGACTATGCGTGGTTCCAAGATCGATGCCGATGATCGAAGGCATGTACAGTTTCCGATTCGTTTGCGCCCCTCCATGAGGAGATCGCCCAAGGTTTCGCTGATGAACCGCGTGGAGCCGGGTGTAGCTCCGTCCAATGGCGATAACGGCAGACCACACGCAAACTTGAGCGGCACGCGAAACGAAGGCGGCGGAAATCGGACCGGACAATGCGCGGCGCATGGTGGCCACGAGATCGGTCGGAGATAAAAGCAGTGTGCCGCACAGAGCGCGCGGCACGGCGAGACGAGCGGGAAGCGCGCTAGGCGAGCCCGCCGCGCGGCATCACAAGGCTTTGCGATAGACCAGGAAGCCCGAACGGTCCGCAACCTTGTCGTAGAGCTTCATCGCCGTCTGATTCGTCTCTTGCGTTTGCCAGTAGACGCGTTGCGAACCATCGGCTTTGGCGCGCTCATACACCGCTTCAATCAATGCGCGGCCAACGCCTCTGCCGCGCTCGGAGTCGAGCGTGTAGAGGTCTTGCAGATAGCAGATCGGTCCTTTCATCGTCGTGTGACGGTGATACAGGAAATGCACGAGGCCGAGCAACTGGCCGTTGCGTTCAGCCACCATGGCATGCATCGGCTCGTAGCCGTCGAAAAAACGTTCCCACGTGATTTGCGTGATCTCGCGCGGCAACGCGGTTTCGCCCGAGCGGCCATAGAACGCGTTGTAGGCATCCCATAGCGGCAGCCATGCATCGAAGTCGCCGGGGACGACGGGGCGGATTTGAATCGAATCGGACATGTGCGGTTCCTGGTCGGAAGAAGACTGCTGAACCGCCAGCATAGAAAATTTGCGGCGCTATTGTTAGATCCACAGTACGTTCAGAATGTGGAGCCACCAACTGTGAATCGAGGAAAACGTTCAGGCCGTCTCGGCTCTGAGCCACCGCGCGAGCGTGGCGTCGTCGTCCGTCTCCAGCGTCTCCGCGATGCGCCGCCCCACCGCTGCACCGAATTTGTAGCCGTGCCCCGAGCAAGCCGACACCACCAGCGTGTTGCCGATGCGCTTCGAAAAGAAACGGTTATCCGCCGTGAACGTGTACGCGCAGGTTTTTACTTCGGATACCGTATATTCGTCGATGCGGCTGAATGGCGGCGCAAACAGCCGCCGCAAGCGGTCGCCTTCACCGGGCGCGGCAACGCGACTCGCGTCGGGGTCCGGCGCGCGTGATTTATTGATGCCCGCGCCAAACTTCAGACCAATGCCGTCGAGCGGCGGCAGCACATAGCCGTCGCTCGCGCCGCCGATATCGACGATCGCGGGCGCCGTCGACCACGCGTCTTCCAGATCCGCGGGCGGCTCCAGATAGGCGACGATGTTGCGATACGTCATCAGGTTTTCGGCAAGCGCGGGAAACAATTGCGGCGTCCATGCGCCCGCGGTGACCACGAGCCGGTCCGCATGTACGATCACGTCGTTTTCGATGCGCACGGAAGCGGTCTGAGGGTCGACCGCGAGCACCTTGGTGTGCATGCGAATGTCGGCGCCGCGCATCTTGAGCCACGCTTTCATATCGCGTGCAATGCGTTCGCTGAAAAGTGCGCCGCCGTCGTGATCGAGGTAGGCGTAACGAAACGTGGCTGGGTCGAGAAACGGGTAGCGCGCCGCTGCTTCGAGGGGTTCGAGCCTTTCGTACTCGAATCCCATGCGGTCGAGGCCGTTGCGAAACTGTTCGGCGCCATCGCCCGCGAATTGCGAAATGCCGAGCACGCCGCAATTTGCATAGTGCGACACGCCGAGATCGTTCCACAGCAGGTCCCAGCTATCGAACGCCTCTTCGATGTTTCGCGCATAACCGTCCGCATCGCCATATGCGCGACGAATCATGCGATGCCGGTCGCCCGACGCGCCGAGTGGATTTGGAATCGAGCCCTGCTCGATCAGCGTGATGTCATGTCCCTGTTTCGAGAGCGACCACGCCGTGCTCAAACCGGCGATGCCCGCGCCTACGATCGTTACCCGCATGCCAACTCCCCCGAGTCGATGGTTCTGGGCGAGAGTCTATCAGCGGGAAAAAAATCGGTGCGCGTTATGTGAATTTTTGCGCGAGTCGGTCGAGGCGAAAAAAATTGCGATTCAGCAGGCGGTGGTCTCCGCGCGCCGCCGTGTCAGTGTTTGCGATTCGAACTGTCGCGAAGCTGGTTGCGTACTTTTTTCGCGGCGAAGAGCGGCACGTAATCGAATACACGCGCGTCGTGCCGGTAGTTGGCCAAGGTGTCCGCGTACATCTTCGAGACCGTTTCCGCCGGCGTGTCGGTTTCTTCGGCGATGCTTTTCACTAATTCATCAACATTAGGCTCGGGTTGTGACATGGATCTCTCCAAAGGTGCAGACAGGTTGGGCGGATGGCACGCGGACAACAGGAGTTTCATTACAGGATGCGATGCGCGGCGATGCCAATTGAATCGGTCTATCGCATGATTTTTTTTCAGAGAGATTTTTGTCTTGCGATGCAGCAAGCGTCCGTGCTGCACGGCTGGCCGAAAAATCAATGCGTGTGCCGGTGATGGATATCCGGGAAATGCGCATGCGCGTGCGTCATGGGTGCATGGCGGTGCGAATGGGTATGCGGCTCGTCGCCGTCCCACGCGAAGTCGTGCTCGTGCTGGTGATGCGCGTCGTGCCGGTGACGATGCGAGTGCTCGAGCGGATCGTGCGTGTGCGGATGCTCATGACGTTCGCGAATGTGCAGCCACACGCCGAGCGTCATCAGCGCTGCAGCGACCCAGAAAAGCGGCGGCGGCAGTTCGGGCCACAGTAGCCAGGATAAAGTCACGCCGAATAGCGGCGCAACCGAAAAATATGCACCGGTTCGCGCGGTGCCGAGATTGCGCAGCGCGACGACGAACAGCACGAGACTCACGCCGTAGCCCGCAAAGCCGGTGAGCATGGCGAGCGCGACGGTCGAGAGCTTCGGCCATGCGGCGCCGAGGGTGAGCGCGAGCGCCACGTTCACCGAACCGGCCACGAGTCCTTTTATGCAGGCGATGAACATTGCATCGTGAGCCGACACCTTGCGCGTGAGATTGTTGTCCACGGCCCAGCACGCGCAGGCGCCGATCAGCAGCAGCGTGCCGGGCGGCAGTCCCGCCGCGCCCGGCTGCCATGACAGCGCCACGCCGCCCGCGACGATCGCGGCCATGCCGAGGAACACCTGCACGTCGACGTTCTCGCGAAACACGATCCACGCGATCAACGCGGTGAATACGCCTTCCAGATTCAGCAGCAGTGAACCTGTGGCGGCCGGCGTCGTTTGCAGACCCAGCATCAGTAAAGCGGGCCCGGCGACGCCGCCGGCTGCGATCGCGCCGGCCAACCAGGGGGCTTCGCGCAACGGGAAATGGCTGTGGCCGACCGGCTGGCCGGCGCCGCCGCCTTTTAGCCGGCGCGCCAGAATCACCGCGGCAAGGCCGCAGCCGCTACCGAGATAGAACAACCCAGCCAGCAGGAACGGCGAGAGCGAGCCGAGCAGCGTCTTGGCGAGCGGTGTCGTCGCGCCGAATAGGGCGGCGGCGAGCAAGGCGGTGAATGCGGCGTTTGAGCGGGTAGGCATGAGGGAATTCACGCGGGAGCGGGCGTTGCGGACACGATAACGCTAACCGGATCACGCCGCTTGTATCGTCGCTAAGCTGCGCTGAACAAGCGCTCCGACAGAAAATCGACGAACGCGCGCAGCTTCGGCGACAGTTGCCGGCTGGATGGCCAGAGCACGGAAAACTGTCCTGCATGCGCCAGATGGTCGTCGAGCACGTTTTGCAGTGTTCCCGCCCGGATCGCGTCGCGAGCCAGAAAATCCGGCATGTAGGCCACGCCCAGACCGAGTTCCGCCGCCGCTCGCAGGGCTTCCATGTTGTTGCAGGTCAGCGCGGTCGGAAAGCGCGCGGCCGCGTCTTCGGGAAGTCCTCGAAACGCCCAGTGCTGCAATTTGCCCGAGGTCGGAAAGCGGAAGCGCAAGCACGCGTGCTGCGCGAGATCGGCTGGCGCGAGCGGCACGCCGTGCCGTTGCAGATAACCCGGCGACGCGCACAACACGAAGCGGAACGGGCCGAGCCGCTTGGCCATCAGTTGCGAATCGGGCAGATCGCCGCTGCGGATCGCGGCGTCGAAGCCGCCTTCGATCACGTCGACGATGCGGTCGTTGAAATCCAGTTCGAGGTCGATCTCGGGATAGCGCTCGGCGAATTCCGGAAGGATCGGCAGCAGGAAGCGATAGCCGATGGTCGGCAAAGTCACGCGCAGGCGCCCGCGTGGCGCGGCGTTGGCTTGCAGCATCATCGCTTCGGCTTCGCTCAGCGCGTCGAGAATCTGCCGGCAGCGTTCGTAGAAGCGCTCGCCGTCGTCGGTCAGGCTGACGCGCCGCGTGCTTCGTTGCAACAGCCGCACGCCGAGGTGTTGTTCGAGCCGCGCGACGCTTTTGCCGACGGCGGAGGGCGACAGGCCGAGCCGCTGCGACGCGCCGACGAAGCTGGACGCTTCGGCCGTTTGCACGAAGGCGACGATCCCGCTCAGGTTTTCCATTCGGTCGATTCAGGAATTGAAGTCTGCAGTCGGGCCAATTTAGCATCATTTGCCGCTTTCATTCTGTTATCGGTATGCGCCTTCTTGCGGAGAGCGGCGCACGCATCCAGACGGCCTGGTCGAACGTAATAGGTGTATTGCCGCCACGTTCGAGGCCCTTGCCATGCGCCGAGTTGCCTACGTCAGCGCTGCAGCTGCCGGCGCTGCAAGCGTTCTGCTGCTATCACTCACGGCCTGCTCCAACGATCCGCCCAATCCCAACCCGCGCGCGAGCGAACCGCTCGCCACCGTGCCCGTCGACTTGCCGCGCTACATGGGCCGCTGGTACGTCATCGCGAACATTCCGTATTTCGCCGAACGCGACATGGTGGCGAGCCGCGCCGAATGGACACTGCGCGCGGACGGCAAGATCGACGATTCGTACTACGCCCGCAAGAAGCGCTTCGACGCCGAGGAAAAGCACTATCAGTTTCTCGACACGCCCGTGCCCGGCAAGGACGGCGGCGAGTGGAGCGTGCAGCTGTTCTGGCCCATCCGCGTGACGCAACTGACGCTTTACGTCGACCCAGACTATCGCTACACGATCCTCGGCTATCCGGGCAAAAACCTCGGCTGGATTTTTTCGCGCGAGCCGGACATGAGCGAGGACACATATCGCGCCTTGCTTGCGCGGCTCGATGCGATGGGCTATGACACGTCGCGATTCAGACGCGTGCCGCAGCGGCCGGATCAGGTGGGCAAGCCGGGCTTTGCGTCGCCGGGCGACAAGGATTAGCGGGCGCATCGTACGCATCCGATACCACCGTCGCCGCGTATAACCCGCATTGCCGTCGAATGAGGAAACCATGCCACCACTTGTCGCCGCCGTGATTGCCCTGATCGGACTCATCGCGCTTTTCAGCGCCGTCTGGGCGTGGCAGTTGAGGAGCGAAAACGCCGGCATGGTCGATCCCATCTGGGCGTATTCGCTGGGCCTCGTGGCGGCGCTCTACGCGATGCTCGGCACCGGCGACCCCTTCACGCGCGCACTGACCGCGCTGGGCGGTTTGGTCTGGGGCGCGCGGCTCGGCACGCATCTGTGGAAACGCAACGCCGGCAAGCCGGAAGACGCGCGCTATCGCCGCTTCCGCGCAGAATGGGGCGACAAGGCGGCAAGCCGGATGTTCTGGTTTTTCCAGTTGCAAGTCGTGATTTCGATGTTGCTGTCGATCGCGTTTCTGGTGCCGTCGTACCGCGGTACTGCGCCTGCCGTCGGCTGGATGCTGCTAGCCGTCGTGGTGTGGATCGTCTCCGTGGCCGGCGAAGCGATGGCCGACCGCCAGTTGCGAAACTTCAAGGCCGATCAGGCCAATCGCGACGCCGTGTGCCGCGTCGGCTTGTGGCGTTACTCGCGGCATCCGAATTACTTCTTCGAATGCGTGCATTGGCTCGCGTATATCGCGTTGTCGATCGGCACGCCGTGGGGTTGGTTCACGCTGTTGCCGCCGGTGCTGATGGCGTTTCTGTTGCTGAAGCTCTCCGGTATTCCGCTGCTCGAAGAAAGCATGGCAAAACGGCGTCCCGGTTATGCCGACTATATGCGTACCACCAGCGCCCTGATTCCGTGGCCGCCGCGGCATTGAAGACGGCATTGAAGACGCAAGCCGGGCGCAAGCGCGCCTTCGAAAGAGTCGAAAAGAAACGCCAAGGAGTCAGCCTCATGAGTCTTTCCACCACTGACCACACGATGCCGCCGTCGCCCGCCGAGCCCAGCGATGGCTGGCTCATTCAAAGTTGCGAACGCGGCTGGCTACCCGACAGCGTGATCCGTTTCGGCATGCGTCAGTTGATGCGTCAGCGCCTGCGCGATGAAGCGGTCGACAACGGCGAGTTGCGCGCGCAACGGTTCAACCGTCTGCTCGACGATCTGCGCGCGAGTCCGGTCGCCATCGAAACGCAAGCCGCCAACACGCAGCATTACGAGGTGCCGGCGTCGTTTTTCCACGCGCATCTCGGACCGCATCTGAAGTATTCGTGCTGCCTGTATCCGACCGGTGGCGAAACGCTCGCGCAAGCCGAAGCGGCCATGCTCGAACGCTATGCCGAGCGCGCGGAACTCGCCGACGGTCAGCGGATTCTCGATCTCGGCTGCGGCTGGGGTTCACTGTCGTTATGGCTGGCGGCGCGGTATCCAAATTCGCGCGTCGTCGCGCTTTCGAACTCGCGCGGTCAGCGCGCGTTCATCGAAGAGCGCGCAGCGCAGGCTGGCTTGCACAACCTCTCGGTGGTGACGGGCAACATCGTCGATTTCGAATTCGACGGGGCGCAACTTGGCGGCGGCTTCGATCGCGTGGTGTCGATCGAGATGTTCGAGCATATGAAGAACTACGGCTTGCTGCTCGCGAAAATCGCGCGCTGGATGCGCGCCGACGCGAAGCTGTTCGTGCATCTCTTCGCGCATCGAACGCTGGCCTATCACTTCCAGGTGCAAGACGTCAGCGACTGGATGTCGAAATACTTTTTCACCGGCGGCACGATGCCGTCGGAGGCGCTGCTGCTCAATTTCCAGGACGATCTGCGCATGGAGCGGCAGTGGTGGGTGAGCGGCACGCATTATGAGCGCACGGCGAATCATTGGCTCGCCGCGCTCGATGCGGCGCGTGATCGGGTGATGCCGATGCTGATCGACACCTACGGCCCGCGCGATGCGGCAGTGTGGCTGCAACGGTGGCGCATGTTCTATATGGCGGTGGCTGAACTGTTCGGCTACGCGAATGGAAAAGAGTGGGGCGTCGGGCATTATCGGTTCGTGAAGCGTTGAACCGCGGTGGGCCGATCCGCTTAAGTGCTAGGCGTGACGCGATACGCCGGCTGGCTTTCATTGTGTTTTCACGCTTGGCTTACTGCCGAGCGACCGTCTTGCGAGTGCCTCCGGACGATTTATCTGATCGTCAGGAAACTGCGCAGTCATCCGGGCATCAAACCTTGGGTGCACTCTGAGGCAGGGAAGCCCTGTCTGATCGAGCTGCCTCGCAACAGCGGCGCCAATGGACCGCAGCAACGACAATGGCGTTCCGTTGGTCGTTTGCCATTGCCGCAACCGACCCGCATGGAATCGCCGATGACCACCCCAATCCCCTTCGTCCCCGACCGCTTCAGGACCACCGCCGCGCATTACCTGGCGGGCCGTCCACCGTATTCGCCGCAATTGATCCGCCGCGTCGCGCAGTCCTGCGAACTCGGCGGCTCGCACCGGCTTCTGGACCTCGGCTGCGGGCCGGGGCAATTGTCACTGGCGTTTTCGTCGTGGGTCGGCTCGGGTCTCGCGCTCGACCCCGAACCGGAAATGCTGCGCGTCGCCGCGAGCCTGGGCGCGGGGATTGCGCCGAACATCGAGTATCGCGAGGGGAGTTCTTACGATCTGTCGCCGGCTTTGGGGCGCTTTCGGCTGGCCGTCATCGGGCGGGCGTTTCACTGGATGGACCGGCCCGACACGCTCGCGCGTCTGGATGCGCTGATCGAACCGGAAGGCGCGGTCGCCCTGTTTTCGACCGCGTTCGCCACCGACTCGCCGATGGCCTGGCTTGCGCCGTACCGTGCGCTGCTCGAGGCTTACTCGGAGGGCGACCCGGCGCGCATGCAGCGCAAGGCGGACGGCTGGGAAAGCCACGACGCGGTGCTGGCGAAGTCGCCGTTCCCGATGCTCGAACGCGTGTCGATCGTCGAAACGCGGCGGGTCTCGGTCGAATCGCTGGTGACGCGGCCGCTGTCGATGTCGAGTCTGTCGCGCGAACGGCTCGGCGAGCGGCTGGACGAACTGCTGGCGCGCATCCGGCAACTACTGGATGCGTATGCAACCAACGGCTGGCTCGACGAACGGATCGAGTCGGCCGCGCTGATCGCGCGGCGCGAGGCGGCGCACGGTTAAGGTGCAATGACTTCTAAGCCGGCGGCAACGAAATAATCCGAAAACATAGAGTTAAGCGCCCGGCGGAATAAAGCGGCACACTCGGGCGTTTGCCTATACATCGGCTTGCCTTGATGTGTTACGGCATCGCCGGATTTTCAAACAGCTTTCGCAGCCATGCCGCTGCGGACGGAACAATCATGAACACACACGCCGACTCTTTGACCGATTCGACCGGCACGCCAGTGCCGACGCGCTACACACGTACGGCCATGGTTCTGCATTGGCTGATCGCGCTGCTGATGATCGGCAACGTGGTGCTCGGGCTGAGCGCGGATTCGTTGCCGGACGACTGGGTGCGTCCGGTGGTCGACACCCACAAGTCGATCGGCATCACGGTGCTGGGTCTCGCGCTCATGCGCATCTTGTGGCGTGTGTCGCACAAGCCGCCGCCGTTGCCGCGCGAGTTTCCGTCGTGGGAAAAGATCGCCGCGCACGTCGCGCATTTTTTGCTGTATCTGCTGATGATTGCGCTGCCGCTGTCCGGCTGGCTGCACGATTCCGCATGGAAAGACGCGGCGACGCACCCCATGCATCTGTTCAATCTGTTTCCGTGGCCGCGCATCGGCTATGTGATGAATCTCGATCCGGCGCTGAAGGAGACCTTGCACGACCGCTTCGGCGCCTTGCACACGTGGCTTGGCTACGCGCTCTATGCGCTGCTGGCGATGCATATCGGCGGCGCGTTGAAGCACCAGTGGATCGATCGCAAGTCGGTTCTGAAGCGCATGGTGCCGTGAGCGCCGCATTCACCTATCAACCGCAACATTGACAAACCCGGCAGTCATTTTGAAGAAAACCCTGGAACAGGCTCTCGCTCTCGCTTCGCCGCGCATTGTGCCGCGTCGCACGACACCGTTGAGCACGCTGATTCATCTGAGTGTGGTCGTCTTGTGGCTGCTGCTGTTCGCGCGCGCCTTCTTTCTGCAGGGCGCGCTGGCGTGGTCGACGGGTATCGCCTACGTGGTGTACGACACCTTGCTGCTTGCGTTTGTCACGTGGAAAACGCTGCCGTTGATGCGGCGTGCGCCGTCGCTCGAGCCCGAGTTCGAACGGCGCAGCTTGCCGAGCATGGGCGTGATCGTCGCGTCGCATAACGAAGCGACGGTGCTGCCGGTCACGATCGCCGCGCTGCTGCGGCAAACGCACGGGCCGGCGCAAATCGTCATTGCCGACGACGGTTCCACCGACTCGACCCGCGAGTTGCTCACCGGGCGCTTCGGCCTTACCGCGGCCGCAGACGGCGTGCTGAGCGCGCCGAGCGCGCTGTATCCGAATCTGTTCTGGCTGCGTGTGCCGCACGGCGGCAAGGCCCGCGCGCTGAATGCCGCGATCACCGTGATGACCACGGAAACGGTCATGACCGTCGACGCCGACACCTTACTCGACGACGACGCCACCTACGCCATGCGCGCCGCTTTCGCGAGCGAACCGAAGCTGGTCGCCGCGGCCGGCATTCTGGTGCCGGTGTGCGGCAAGTCGGTGTCGGGGCGCGTGTTCCAGTGGTTCCAGACCTACGAGTACATGCGCAACTTCATCGCCCGTTTCGCGTGGATGCGTGCTGATAGTCTGCTGCTGATTTCGGGCGCCTTCGCGTCCTTCAAGCGCGACGCGCTGGTCGACGTGGGCGGCTTCGATCCGCAGTGTCTCGTCGAAGACTACGAGCTGATTCACCGGCTGCGCCGCTATTCGGTCGACCACGGCCTCGACTGGGACGTGCGCGTGGTCGGCGAGGCGCATGCCCGCACTGACGCGCCGGACAATCTCGCCAGTTTTCTGCGTCAACGGCGCCGCTGGTTCGCGGGCTTCCTGCAGACGCAGTACTGGAACCGCGACATGACCGGCAATCCGCGCTACGGCACGCTCGGCATGCTGATGCTGCCGGTCAAGGCGATCGACACCATGCAGCCGATCTACGGCCTGACCGCGTTCGCGTTGCTGCTCGCCTTCGTGTTCGGTGGCCATGGCGCGATCGTCGTGTCGATCTTCAGCGTGATCGGCCTGAAAACGGCGATCGACCTCGCGTTCTATTTGTGGAGTATCCATTTGTACCGGCGCTGGACCGGCGAGCGCGCCGGCACCAGTTTGTGGATGGCGATGCTGGCGGCGGTTGCCGAGCCGTTCACGTTTCAGCTGGTGCGGCACGTGGGCGCCGCGCTCGGCTGGCTGCATTTCCTGCGCGGCGGACGGTCGTGGGGCGTGCAGCGCCGCTCGGGGCTGGTGGCACACGACGAGAGCTGACGCGGCGCGTGGTCTCTTCAGGAGAGTAGTGGGAGCAGGACGGTGCGCTTGCGCGAGCAGGCGCCGCAGTAGGTGGTTGCACGGTCCCCGAACCCATACGGCGTCGGGTTCTAGTAGACTGGCGACGATGCCGCCCGCAATTTGCAGGGCGCAACCTTCTATCCGCCCGTGCACGGAGACCCACCTATGCATGCTGTTCCCCCGCTAGAACGAGACACCGTCGATGTAACCGTCGATGCGTCGCCTGCCCAGGCCGCATCGCAGAAACCCGCTCACATGCCGGGCCAGGCCGCCAACGACGCACCGGTGCGCGATCTGCGCCGCGTCGGTATTCACCCTGACTACTGGTATCCGCTGGCGTGGTCGCACGAGGTGAAGCGGGGCAAGACGCATGGTGTGACGTTCGCGGGCGAGCCGATCGTGCTGGCGCGCACGGAGTCCGGCAAGGCGTTCGCGCTGGAGGACCGCTGCGCGCATCGTCAGGTGCCGTTGCATCAGGGCGTGGTGGATGGCGAATCGATCCGCTGCGGCTATCACGGCTGGACTTACGACTGCTCGGGCAAGTGCATCGACGTGCCGTACCTGGGCCGCGACCGTTTGCCGAACGGCGTGCGCTCTTACCCGTGCCGCGAAATCGAAGGCCTGATTTTCGTTTTCCCCGGCGACGCGGCGCTGGCCGAGCAACGGCCGCTGCCGGCGTTCGGCTCGGTCTCGGACAAGAAGTACAAGACGCGCCGCTTCGGCCGTCCGGTGAATTGCCACTACTCGTTCATGCACGAGAACCTGATGGACATGAACCATCAGTTTCTGCATCGCAGGCAGATGGGGCAGATGCGGGCGCGTTCGCTCGGCCGGCGGCGCGGCGAGGGCTGGGTCGAAGTCGATTACACATTTGCGCGCATGGCCGGCCAGCAGCCGATCGGCGAAGCGATCGTGTTCGGCCAGAGCCGTAAAACCGGCGGCGACAACGACAAAGACGTGATGACGATCCGCACCGAGTATCCTTATCAGACGCTGCAGATCCGCACGTCCGAGCAGACGCTGGTAATGGATCTGTGGATCGTCTACGTGCCGCTCGATCGCGAGCAGCGCACCAACCGCACGTTCGGGCTGCTGTCGATTCGCAAACCCGGTGTTCCTGGCGTGTTGAATCTCGCGTGGCCGCTGCTGGTGTGGTTCACCGAGCGCATTTTCAAGGAAGACCGGGAGATCGTCGAAGCCGAACAGCGCGCCCACGATTCGCAGGGCGCGGACTGGAATCACGAGGTGTTTCCTGTCATCAACGATCTGCGCGCGTTGCTGCGCGAGAACGGCGCGCCGGATCAGGTGGTGGGTGCCGGCACGGGCGACACGGCTGTGATTCGCTTCTGGGATTCTCGTCACGGCAACCCGTTGGCGAAGAGCTGATTCTCGGGTCGTTTTGACGCCGGGCGCATGATGTGAGTGGCGATCTGCCCGGCATGTCCGCACCAGGAATCCGCACGAAAACTTTCCCCCTCAAGGGGAATTAATCCATCTCCCGACGGTAGGGAATACCGGGCGATCGAGCGGCGATAATGGCAGCTAATGCACGGCGGTTTGCGCTAATCGACATGCGCTGGCCGCGGACGCGTGTACCATTTCGCTTTTTCCGATCTTCAAGAATAGCCCGTGACTACGCAACAAATCCCTACCGCACCCCGTAAATCCCTCACTCTGCTGCAATTGCTGGGCCTCATCGGCGCCGCCGGCCTGATTGCCGCGATCGTGTTGAACCAGTTCGTCTGATCTCCACGCGAAGCCTCTGCGCGACGCTTCCGACCCATGCCGGCACGTCCCTAAGGAAGTTCTTCCTGGGACGCGCTGCCGGCTTCATCGATATTCCGATTTGCCATGTACAAGAAGGGCGTAGCCGTAGAAATCCAGTTTTCTCCCGAGCGGCTCAACGACGGCGCGGGCGATCCCTATTGGATCGATCTGACGCAGGCTGAAGCGCAGCGGCTGCTGGAAAGCTTGCAGGCGCGCCTCGCGGAAACCGGCGTGGGCACAGCCGCGCCGTTGGTGGTGAGCCTCGATGACACGCCGGCGTCGCACGCGGCTGATGCGCCGCACGCGGCGGAGCCTGCCGCTTCGGCGGACGACTTCAAGCAGTGGGTCTGCGTGATTTGCGGCTGGGTCTACGACGAAGCCGCAGGTTTGCCGGAGGAGGGCATCGCGCCGGGCACGCGCTGGGCGGACGTGCCGGCCGACTGGCGCTGCCCGCTTTGCGACGTGGGCAAGGAAGATTTCGCGTTGGTCGAGTTTTAAGCCCGGCCAACGCACGACATACGCCTAAGTTCAGCCCGCTCCTTCCGGAAAGTCCGCGCCCAGCGTGGTGGCTTCCCACGCATCGAAATCGCCGCGCATGAAGTCCAGCTTCTTGCGCGCCAGTTCGAGCGCGGTCTTGCCGAGCAGCAACCGCAGCGGCGGTGTGTCCGACAGCGCGGCGTCGATAATGGCCTGCGCGGCGCGCACCGGGTCGCCTGCCTGTTTGCCGCTGCGCGCCTCGGTCTGCTTGCGGCGCTCACCGGCCGTGGCAGCATAATCGTCGATTACCGTGGCCGATTGTTTGATCGACGGGCCCGCCCAGTTCGTGCGGAACGGTCCCGGTTCGACGATCAACACGTCGATGCCGAGCGGCTTCACCTCCGTCGCCAGCGATTCGGATAGACCCTCCACCGCATATTTGGTGGCGTGGTAATAGCCGGTCGCCGCGAAACTCGTGATACCGCCGATCGACGACACATTGACGATCAAGCCGCTGTGCTGCTCGCGCATGATCGGCAAGACCGCCTTCGTGATGTCGATGAGGCCGAACACATTGGTTTCGAACATGGCGCGGACTTCGTCGTCCTCGCCTTCCTCGATCGCGGCCAGATAACCGTAACCCGCGTTGTTGACGAGCACATCGATGCGGCCGAAACGCTGTTTCGCTTGCGTTACAACTTCGTCGATCTGCATGGGGTTGGTCACGTCGAGTGGCAGAACCAGTGCGCGATCGCCGTGACTTTCGGCGATATCTTTCACTTTCGACGCGTCGCGTGCGGTCACCACCGCGCGCCAACCTCGCTCCAGCACCAGCTTCGCCAACTCGCGGCCGAAGCCGGTGGAACAACCTGTGATCAGCCAGACGGGATTGTCTCGATTCATCATTTGGGAAACTCCTGTTGATGGTCTACGACATGTAAAAACTCATGCGGCGCGAAGGCGCTGTGCGTCGTTCGCGTCCGCAATCGGTTTGCTGCTGTGTTTAGCTTGAAGCGTGCCCGGATTCTTTCGGTGGAGGTCGGCGATTGCCCGCGCGTTGATTCGCGAACAAAGCGCTCACTGCTGCTTGCGTCCGGTGTGGGATTTCAATTGTAGCCGCAGCGCGGCGGCTTCGCTTTGCAACGCTCGAACGAACGCGCCGGCCAGCGGATGACCCGGACGATGCTCCGGCTGAATCACGCTCACGCGAAACGGCAACGACACGGCGAGCGGCCGGATATGCAGATGGCGACCCACGAAATCGAGGGCTGTCAGCGGATTGACGATCGCGAGGCCAAGCCCTTGCCGCACGAAACTGCACACGGAGACGGCAGTGGGCGTCTCGACGATCTGGCGGCGCGCGATTCCTGCTTGCGCGAAGGCCTCGTCGATCTGAATCCGGTACGGATCGTTCGACGACAGGCTGATGAACGGCTGATTGGCGAAATCCTTCAATGCGATTACTCGCTTGCCGAGCAACGGATGCTCGTCGGGCAGCACGCACACTTCATCCACTTCGAGCAGCGGCGTCAGGCGCGTGCCCGCCGGCGGCGCGCCGTGTTCGGTCAGGCCCAGATCGTAGCGCTGCGCGGTCAGCCATCCCTCGAGAAACGGCGACTCCTGGGTCGCGATCGACAAACTTGCGCCCGGTTGCGCGTCGTGAAAGCGCTTCGCCGCGCCCGGCAGGATCGAATGCGAAAACGCGGGCAACGCGATGACGGAAAGCTGGCCGCCCTGGAATTCGCGCAGGCTCGCAGCGGTGGACGCCACACGTTCGAGTCCGACATACGCGCGCTTGATCTCGTCGAACAAGGTGAGCGCGGACAAGGTGGGACGCAATCGGCCATTCGTGCGCTCGAACAATGCAAAGCCGATGCTCTGTTCCATGCGCGCGAGTTCGCGGCTCACCGTGGGCTGCGAGGTGAACAGCATCTCGGCCGCTTTGGTGACGCTGCCCGCGGTCATTAGCGCGCGGAAGACTTCGATATGCCGATGTGTAAGCGCCATGATGGATATATCAAAAGTGAATTGGCATGCCAAGAATTGGTATTTTACTGAATGACGCGTTTTCCGCATCATGTCGCTCACACCAACATTTCGATATCGAGAGACGGGGACCGTGACGCCATTCAATCCGCAACAACTCGTCGAACTCGCCCACGAGCACGGCACGCCGCTGTGGGTCTACGACGCTGGCGTAATCCGCAAACGCATTGCCGAATTGCGCAGCTTCGATGTGATCCGCTATGCGCAGAAAGCGTGTTCGAACCTGCATATCCTCAAACTGATGCGCGAGGAAGGGGCGATGGTCGACGCGGTCTCGTTGGGTGAACTCAAACGCAGCCTAGCGGCAGGCTTCACGCCTGATGGCGATCCCGAAGGCGTCGTGTTCACGGCGGACCTGATCGATCATGCGACGCTCGCCACCGTGATCGAGCATCGCATCACGGTCAATGCGGGCTCGCTCGATATGCTCGAACGGATAGGACGGCATACGCCCGAAGGTCATCGCGTGTGGCTGCGGATCAATCCGGGCTTCGGTCACGGGCACAGCAACAAGACCAACACGGGCGGCGAGCATAGCAAGCACGGCATCTGGCTCGACGATGTGCCGCACGCGGTCGAGCTGATCCGGCGTTATCGCCTGAAGCTGGTCGGGCTGCACATGCATATCGGTTCGGGCGTCGACTATGGGCATCTGTCGCGCGTCTGCGATGCGATGGTCGAAGCCGTGAAGGGCCTGGGCCACGATATCGAAGCGATTTCCGCGGGCGGTGGTTTGTCAGTGCCGTATCGCGAAGGCGAGCCCGATATCGACGTCGCGCACTACTTCCGGCTTTGGGACGCGGCGCGCCGGCAGATCGAAGCGCATGTCGCGCATCGCGTGAGGCTGGAGATCGAACCGGGCCGCTTCCTCGTCGCGCAATCGGGCGTGCTCGTCGCGGAAGTTCACGCGTTGAATCGACGCCCCGCGCAACAGTTTGCTTTGGTCGATGCCGGATTCAACGATCTCGTACGGCCATCGTTTTACGGCAGTCATCATGAGATGACGGTGCTGAAGCGCGACGGCTCGCCGAGCGAAGCGCCGGTCGATTCGTTCGCAGTGGCCGGGCCGCTGTGCGAAGCCGGCGATGTCTTCACACAAGCCGCAGGCGGCGTCATTACGAACCGCTCAATACCGATACCCGAAGTGGGCGACTTCTTCGTGTTTCACGATGCAGGCGCGTACGGTGCCTCGATGTCCTCGAACTACAACAGCCGGCCGCTTGTGCCCGAGGTGTTGCTCGAGCATGGCAAGCCGCGATTGATCCGCCGGCGGCAAACTGTCGATGAGTTGCTCGCGCTCGAAACTTCGGCCTGATTTCAGCGCCACTTCAACGCCGCGTCAACGCGCCCGCACCGTGCGCGTGTACGAAGCGATCATCGTGGCGAGTTCCTGCGCGGCGGGCGTGAGCGGAATGGCCGCGCGCTGCAGCAGGCAGACGTTCTGTTCGACCGCGCGCTCGCGCACTGGAATGGCGGTGAGCGTGCTCGCAAACGGTCCGCGCTTCACCACGATCGACGCTTCCAGCGACAGGCAATCCGTCGCGCTCACCAGATGCAGCGTTTCGTACAGGCCTTCCACCGTTGCGACGATTTTCGGCGGCGGCAGGCCGTGGCTTTCGAACAGATGGTTCAGGCGGTTGATTTGCGGATCGTCCGTGAGATTCGGCGAGCGCGTGGCCGCCCACGTGCAATCGGCCAGTTCGGCCAGCGTGGTCGCACCAGCTTTCGGATGCCCTTGGCGGCAGACGATCACCGGATCGGACGGATACAGCGGCGTCACCGAGAGATCGGCGGTATCCGTGTGCTTCGATACCAGCGCAACCGCGAAATCCAGCGTGCCTTCGCGAATCCACGAAATCATCATGCGCGAAGTGCCGGTGCGCAGATGCACCGCGACCCGCTCGAAGCGCGTGCGAAATTCCATCAGCACCGGCGCGAACGCATCGATCAGCGGTTCGGTGGTCATGCCGAAGGTGACCTCGCCGACGTAGTCGCCGCGCAGTTGCTGCACTTCCTGCTCGGCGCGTTCGCATTCGCCGATAATCGCGCCGGCGCGCTGCAACAGCCGCTGGCCGAGCGCGGTCAGCGCAATGCCACGATTCGTGCGGGTGAACAGGGTCGCGCCGAGCATCGATTCGAGATTCTGCAGTTGTTGCGTGATGCCGCTCTGCGCGATGCCTAGCGCCCGCGAGGCCGCGCGGATGCTGCCATGCTCGGCCACGGCGGTGAACGCGCGGAGCTGGGAGATCGTCAACGCCATGAGGGCTGCCGTCCAGTGATCGGTAAAAGTGATCATGATGGTCCGAATGGGGCTTCTTTGAGGCGCGGACGCGGCATAGGATAGCTCGGTCGTCATTCGCCCACCCACACTTCGTGCTCCCATGAAAATTCCGTTGATGATCTTGAGCGCCGCGCTGGTTTTCAGCAGTGGCGCGTTTGCCGCTGAGCCCACCACGCTGCGCCTCGGTATCGACCCGAGCTATCCGCCGATGGACGCCAAGGCGCCCGACGGCAGCTTCAAAGGTTTCGACGTCGATCTCGGCAATGAAATCTGCAAGCGCATCCACGCGCGCTGCCAGTGGGTCGAACTCGAATTTTCGGGGATGATTCCGGCGCTGCAGGCGCGCAAGATCGACGCGATCCTTTCGTCGATGGCGATCACGGAGAAGCGCGAGCAACAGATTCTGTTTTCGTCGAAACTCTTCCAGTTCAAATCGCGGCTGATCGCGCGGCAAGGTTCGGCGCTCGCGGGCGGCACGAATGCGCTGGCGGGCAAGCAGATCGGCGTGCAGTCGGGCACGCAGTTCGAGGGCTATGCGCTGAAGAACTGGGCGCCGCTCGGCGCGCATGTGGTGGCGTACAAGAGTCAGGACGAAGTGTTCGCCGACTTGCAGAACGGGCGACTCGATGGCGCGTTGCTCGGTTCGGTGGAAGCGGACATCGGTTTCTTGCGTACGCCGGCGGGCAAGGGCTTTGCGTTCGTCGGCGAACCGCTTTCGATGGGCGATCGCGGCGTGGGCATCGGCTTGCGCAAGGACGAGACCGCGGTGCAGGCCTCCATCAACGCGGCGATCGCCTCGATGCTCAAGGACGGCACGTACGCGCAGATCGCGAAGAAGTACTTCGACTTCGATCCGTACGGCAATTGATTCTTCGACTTCCGACTTCTCTTCTACAGACTCCCGCTCATGAACAGGCAATCGATTCCGCTTCTCTCGCCGGCTATCGGCACGCACCGCGAACTGGTGTCGTTTCATTTCGGCCCGGCGAATAGCGGGCAGAAGATTTATATCCAGTCGTCGCTGCATGCCGATGAAACGCCCGCGATGCTGACAACCGTGTTGTTGAAGCGTCGTTTGCTCGAACTGGAAAAGCAAGGCGCGCTGAACGCGGAAATCGTGCTGGTGCCCGTGGCGAATCCGGTCGGGCTCGGGCAATACGTGCTCGGGCAGTTTCTTGGCCGCTTCGATCTGGGCAGCGGGAAGAACTTCAATCGCCACTTCCTGCAGTTCTCGAAGCTGGTCGCGCGAGCTAAAGAAACGCTGGGTTCCAATGCAGCCGAGAACGTGCGGCTAGTGCGAAAGTTGATTGCCGAGGAATTGACCGATCAGAAACCGTTGACCGAGTTCGAATCGCTGCAACTGGCGTTGCTGCAACTCTCGTTCGATGCGGATGTGATTATCGATCTCCACTGTTCGCTCGAAGCGGCCATGCATCTCTACACCAGCGAGGCCGCGTGGCCGGAGTTCGAGCCGTTGTCGCGCTATCTCGGCGCACAGGCGTCGTTACTCGCCACCAATTCAGGCGGCGAATCGTTCGATGAAACACACAGCCTGTTGTGGTGGAAATTGCAGCAGGAGTTGCCGGCCGATAAGCCGGTGCCCAACGGTGCGATCGCCGTGACCGTGGAATGCCGCGGGCAGCGCGACGTGTCCTATGAAGTCGCTCAGGAAGATGCCGACGCACTTGTCGATTATCTGGTGTGGCGCAAGGCGATCAAGCTCGATGCCAAGCCTTTGCCGGAGCTACTGTCGCCTGCCACGCCGCTCGCCGGCAGCGAGCAGTTCTATGCGCCCGGAAGCGGGATTCTGATTCATCGCGCGAAGATCGGTGATACGATTCGTGTCGGCCAGGCGCTGTTCGATATCGTCGATCCGCTGACCGACGAGACCACGACGATCGCCAGCAAAACCGAAGGTGTGCTTTACATGCGGCGCGCGATTCGCTTCGTGACGGCCGGCGCGCCGCTCGGGCGTGTGACGGGTACGCGGGCCTTCAGGACAGGGGTTTTACTGGGCGCCTGACGCTACAGGCGCGCACTGTCATTCAGGCCGCGCCTGACTGCTTCCTTCCCACCAGATACGTCACACCATTCGGACCAAAGCGCTCCGCATGCGGCTTGTTCGCCGGCAAGTGGAAGACGTCGCCGACGCGATACGCCCGCACTTCGTCGTCCATGCGTATGCTCATTTCGCCTTCCAGGATCAGGGCCTTGGCTTCGAATGCATGCTCGTGAATTTCCATCTCGACGTTGGCCTCGCGCGTGACAACCACGGCGTCAGGGAAGCCTTCTTTCGTCAGGCTTTCGATGAATGCGTTACGGTCCATGATGTGCCCATCAGCAGGAAGTGGCGAAGAATGAATGTAACGCTATCCGCCATTTCGTGCAGGACGTCTTGCGCGACCACAACCTGCGCTGAGCTACGGTCAAGCGCGCCGCCGAGGCGGCCGCCTGACCGAAGCCCTTTACCTTCACCCGCCCTTAGTTCACCACCAACACCGGCGCAACCGCCGCCGGATCGCTAATGCTCCGCCGCCCATTCTCGACGTGACCCGCAAGACGGCGCGAGAAGCTGGCGTCGTCATGACTCGTCACCGTCAAGTCGTACCAGTGATGGCTCGACGCCAGCACCCACGCTTCTTCGATATGCGCGCCGGCCGGCACCAGCACCGGACGCGGGCGCGCGCCGTACGCGTTGTCCGTCACCGTCAGACGCGCAATGCCGCTGCCCTTGTTGCTGAACTTCAGGAACACGTTGCCGTTCGCGGCGTCGTATTGCACCTTCACTTCCGGTTCCGCCGGTTTGTTGTTGCCGCGGCCGGCGGCGATCTGCGCGTTCTGCGCCGTCGACTGTTGCGTGTTGCCCGCAAACTTGCGCACGAAGCCATTCGGGCCGAACACTTCGAAGGTGTACACGCCGTTGGTCATCGTCAGATCGAACGTCTCATTGATCGACTTGCCCGCTTCGACGGTGTAACGCCACGGACCGTCCGTGCGATTCGTCGCGTACATATAGAAGTGCGCGCCTTGATCGCCGGTGTTGCCGATCGAGATCTCGAACGTGTTCTTCTTCTCGTTGGCCTGGCCATTCACATGCAACTCGTACGGCAACGCGCGCGCGAAACGAATACCGCTTTCCTGCGGATCGATAGCGCCCGGCGTCGCGGGCACGGTCGGCTTCGGCTGCGTTGCGCACTGATTGTCGGCGATGCTCTTGTAGTTGCTCGTGTCCGGCAGCGGCGGCACTTTCGAGTCCGGCGTGCGGAAGTCGAAGGCCGTGGTCAAGTCGCCGCACACCGCGCGGCGCCATGCCGTGATGTTCGGCTCATACACGCCAAAGCGCGCTTCGATGAAGCGAATCACCGACGTATGATCGAACACCTGCGAGCAGACAAAGCCGCCCTTGCTCCACGGCGATACGATCGTCATCGGCACGCGCGGGCCGAGGCCGTACGGCAGGCCGTCGGCGGTGTAGCTGCCGCCGCGCTGCGGATTCACCACGTTGTGAATTTCGCCTTCGGTGCTGACCGTCGACTTGCCTTGCGCGCCGGTCGTCGCCGGTTGCGGCGGCACGAGGTGATCGAAGAAGCCGTCGTTCTCGTCGTACATGATGAACAACACCGTCTTGCTCCACACCTCGGGATTCGACGTCAACGCATCGAGAATCTGCGAGGTGTACTCCGCGCCGTATGCGGGCGTATAGCTCGGGTGTTCCGAGTACGCGGCCGGCGGGCACAACCACGACACTTGCGGCAGCTTGTTGGCCAGCACGTCGGCCTTCAGGTCGTCGATGGTGCGCACGGTTTGCGCGCGCTCATACAACGGCGAACCCGGCTGCGCGTTGATGAAATTCGTGAAGTTCTGCAGGATGTTGGTGCCGTAGTTGCCGTTCAACGGATCGGCGCCGGTCAGCCCCTGCTGGTACACCTGCCACGAAATGCCCGCGGATTGCAGACGTTCCGGGTACGTGGTCCACGAGAGCAACTGATAATTCGGCGGACCGTCGCCGTCGACGAAATCGTTGTTGTCGAGCAGCGGTCCACCCAGCGTGCCGCTCGGATCGACCATGCCGGTCATCAGATACGAGCGGTTCGGGTGCGTCGGTCCCGGCAGCGAGCAGAAGTACGCGTCGCAGATGGTGAACGCATCAGCCAGCGCGTAGTGGAACGGAATGTCGCTGCGCAGGTGATAGCCCATCGTCATGTCGGTCTTGTTGGCGGGCCACTGGTCGTAGCGGCCGCCGTCGATCGCGGCGTGAGTCTTGTACCAGGAGTGATCCAGATCGCCGACGCATTGCGCGCTGGTGGTCGCCGTGTTCAGATGGAACGGCAGAACCGGCTGGGTCGGATCTTCCTTCGACGGTTGATACCACACCGGCTTGCCGTTCGGCAGCGGAATCGGGAAGCGGTCGTTGTAGCCACGCACGCCGCGCATATGGCCGAAGTAGTGGTCGAACGAGCGATTCTCCTGCATGAACACGACGATGTGCTCGACATCGCGGATCGTGCCGGTGCGCGAAAACGCGGGAACGGCGAGCGCATTGCGAATCGACTCGGGCAGCGCGGTCAGCGCGGCAGCAGCGCCGGCGGATGAAGCCACGGTCTGCAGGAAACGGCGACGGCTAGTTGATGTCATCGAATATCACCTTCTGCGGGGGGGAAGAATAGCGCGCCACGCGCGCCGGTGGAATTAGGTCAGTTGCTGCTGGCGCTGTCGCCGGGTGCGTAATGCATGACAGGCGCGACTTGCTGGTTGTCCGCGGCGAGACTGGCTTGCATGTTCTGCGTGATTGGATCGGAGGCCGCTGCCGGGTCTGCTGCGAGCGTTGAGGATGCGTTGAGGATTGGCGTCGCGGGCGCTGCCGCCGCATTCGGCGCGGCGTCGTTGTTCGCAGCGGCCGGCGTTGTCGATGCTGCCGACGGCGCGGAATCATCCGCACCGCAACCGCTCAACGCTAAAGTTGCAAGTGCAACCAAAACGGCACTCGCGACGCGTTTGTTTTGTCCCATGTCTACATCCAGTTTCGTGAAAGCGGATGCAGTGTCTAATCCTTTCAAGAAATAATTGTGAAACGTTTGCGAGTGGTAAAACTTGCGTCGATAAGTCGGTTTTTCGAAAGAAAGTGGAAAGTGATAAGTAGGAGAATGGTCACCGCGGCGCCTTATGCCTGACATTCAGGCGCGCTGAAAAATGGACGGCTTTGCTCAACCGATATGTTCATGACACACATCGAACAACCCTTCGACATCACGCGCCTCGAAGACGAATGGCTGGAAGCGGACGGCTTCGGCGGTTTCGCGTCGGGCACGGTGGGCACGCTGCGCACGCGCCGCTATCACGCGCTGCTGCTCACCGCGACGCGCGCGCCAGGCGGGCGCGTGGTGCTGGTCAACGGCGTGGAGGCGTGGCTCGAAGCGAACGGCGAGCGTTATCCATTGAGCATGCAGCGGTACGTGCCCGACTTGATCTATCCGGACCTGACAGCGAGTCTTGCCGCGTTCGATACGAAGCCATGGCCAACGTGGCGTTTTCAGATCGCTGCGCAACTAGTGGTGACCGCTGATGTGTTCGTCAGCAAGACGACGCGCGAAACTGTTTTGCGCTGGCGCCTGGACGGTGGTGCTGGAGTCGCTTCTCAAGCGAGCACGCTGACATTGAAAGTCAGGCCGCTGCTGTCGGGCCGCGACTATCATGCGCTGCACCATGGAAACGCCGCGTTCAACTTCGACGCGCAGACGAGCGACGACCAGGCCAGCGTAAATTGGCAACCCTACGGCGACCTGCCGGTAATCCACGCCGCGACGAATGGCGTCTACACGCACGCGCCCGATTGGTATCGCAACTTCTGCTACGTTCGCGAGCGGGAACGCGGCCTCGACTTCAGCGAGGATCTCGCCACGCCCGGCGTGTTCAGCTTCAATCTCGCCGATGGCGAAGCGGTGATGATTCTCAGCGCTTCAGGCGCCACGAGCGGAACGCAACCGGCGAACGCAAAAGCGCCAGCCATCCACGCAGCAGAACTCGCACGCATCGAACAACAACGCCGCGACGCGCTCGGCTCACGCCTGCAGCGCTCCGCCGACGCCTACGTCGTGACGCGCAACGAAGGCCGCACGATCCTCGCGGGCTTTCCGTGGTTCACCGACTGGGGCCGCGACACCTTCATCGCGATGCGTGGCTTGCTGATCGCATCGGGCCGGCTCGACGACGCCGAAGCGATCCTGCTTGAATGGTCGAGTACGTTGTCAGAAGGCATGCTGCCGAATCGCTTCCCCGACTATGGCGACACGCCGGAATACAACTCCGTCGACGCATCGTTGTGGTTCATCGTCGCCGTCCACGACTATCTGGCGACGCATCACGCGAGCGCTGCAACGCAGCAGCGGCTGCAGCAGGCCAGCGAATCCATCCTCACGGGCTACACGAAAGGCACGCGCTTCAACATCCAGGCGTCAGCCGACGATGGCCTGCTGAGCGCCGGCGTACCCGGCGTGCAACTCACGTGGATGGATGCGAAAGTCGGCGACTGGGTGGTGACGCCGCGCATCGGCAAGCCGGTCGAGGTGCAAGCACTTTGGATCAACGCATTGCGCATTGCAGCAACGTGGAATCCGCAGTGGCAGCCGGCCGCTGAGCGAGCGTTGCAAGCGTTTCATGAACGCTTCGTCGATCCGTCCACGCAAGCGCTTTTCGACAACGTGGACGTCGACCACGTCAAAGGCGCGATAGATCGCGCGATCCGGCCCAACCAGATCTTTGCCGTAGGCGGCCTGCCGTTTTCATTGCTGGAGGGCGCACCGGCGCGCGCGGTGCTCGATCAGGTGGAAGCACAGTTGCTCACGCCGCTGGGACTGCGGACGCTCGCGCCGTCCGATCCTGCCTATCGCGGACACTACAACGGGTCTCCACTCGAGCGCGATGGCGCCTATCATCAAGGAACCGTGTGGCCGTGGCTGCTCGGCCCGTTCGTCGAAGCGTGGCTGCGAGTCCACGGCGGCGCGGCGGATGCCCGTATGCAGGCGAAAACGCGTTTTCTCGACCCGCTCTACGCGCATCTCGACCACGCCGGTCTCGACCATTTCTCCGAAATCGCCGACGGCGATGCGCCGCACGCACTCGCCGGCACGCCGTTTCAGGCGTGGTCGCTGGGAGAGTTGCTGCGCATTGAACACCTGCTTGCCGGGTTGGCGACCGCGGGTG
This sequence comes from Paraburkholderia sp. RL17-347-BIC-D, assembly GCF_046027915.1. Classification (NCBI taxonomy): domain Bacteria; kingdom Pseudomonadati; phylum Pseudomonadota; class Betaproteobacteria; order Burkholderiales; family Burkholderiaceae; genus Paraburkholderia; species Paraburkholderia sp. RL17-347-BIC-D. The sequence goes on along the minus strand of NZ_JARESS010000007.1, from coordinate 58,574 downwards.
CCTAAACCGCGCTACGATGTGTGTCCCACCGCCAAGCCCGATGCAAGGATGTAGTCATGCCACCGCTGCGCGCTGCCAATCTGCTCGCCACCATTGAAGGTTCACGGCTGCATTCGGCCGACTGCGCGCATTGGCAGCGCTGGGGGCCGTATCTCAGCGAGCGTCAATGGGGCACCGTGCGCGAGGATTACAGCCCGGACGGCACCGCCTGGGACTATTTTCCGCACGACCATGCGCGCAGCCGCGCGTATCGCTGGGGTGAGGACGGCATTGCCGGTTTCGGCGACGACAAGCTGAGCTGGTGCGTTTCGCTCGCGCTATGGAACCGCAAGGACGCGATCCTGAAGGAGCGTCTGTTCGGCGTCACGAATGCGCAGGGCAATCATGGCGAGGACGTGAAGGAACTGTACTTCTACGTCGACGGCACGCCGACGCATTCGTACATGCGCATGCTCTACAAGTATCCGCAAGCCGCCTTTCCGTACGACGACCTCGTTCAGGAAAACGGGCGCCGTGGCGGCGACATGCCGGAGTACGAAATTCTCGACACGGGCGTGTTCGACGATTTGCGCTACTTCGACGTGCAGGTGGAATACGCCAAACACGCGCCGGACGACATTCTCATGCGCGTGACCATCGAGAATCGCGGCGATCAGGCGGCCTCGCTGGATGTGCTGCCGCAAATCTGGGCGCGCAATTCATGGTCGTGGAAGGAGAGCAAGGACAAGCCCTCGCTCGTCGCCGGCACGGACCACAATGGCGAGGTGCATGTGGTCGGGCATCAGCATGGCCATGAGCCGATTGTCGTTACCGCCTGGTCGAAAGACGCACCGCAGCTGACGTGGCTCTTCTGCGAGAACGATACCAACGTCAAGCGCCTCTTCAACATGGACGGCGCGGGCCCGTTCAAAGACGGCTTCAACGATTACCTCGTGCACGGCGATGAACAGGCGATTCGCCGCGACGCGGGCACCAAGGCCGGCGCGCATGCGGCGATCGAGCTCGAACCATATGGACGCGCCGTGGTGTACATGCGCTGGCGTCCGCAGTCGAGTCCTGACGACGTGCAGCTCGATGCCGACGCGATCTTCGCGCACCGCATCGCCGAGGCTGACGAATTTTATGGCGCGCTGCAACACGAGATCACCGACCCCGATGCGCGGCTCGTGCAGCGCCAGGCACTCGCCGGCATGCTGTGGTCGAAGCAGTACTACCAATACGACGTGCAGCGCTGGCTCGACGGCGATCCGCTTCAGCCGACCCCGCCCGCCGGCCGCAAACGCGGCCGCAATATGGACTGGCGGCATCTGTGCAATGCGGACATCGTGTCGATGCCCGATAAGTGGGAATACCCGTGGTACGCGTCGTGGGACCTGGCGTTTCATGCGGCCGCATTCGCGCTGATCGACCCGGCGTTCGCGAAACGGCAGTTGCTACTGCTGGTAAAGGACCGCTATCAGCATCCGAACGGTCAGATCCCCGCCTATGAATGGGCGCTCGGCGACGCCAATCCGCCTGTGCATGCGTGGGCCGCGTGGCGCGTGTATGAAATCGACCGCGCGCTCACCGGCAAGGCGGATCGCGATTTTCTGGAACTCGTGTTCCATAAGCTGTTGCTCAATTTCACATGGTGGGTGAACCGCAAAGACGCCGACGGCCACAATATTTTCCAGGGCGGTTTTCTCGGGCTAGATAACGTCGGGATCTTCGACCGCTCGTCGCCGCTGCCGACCGGCGGCCACATCGATCAGTCCGACGGTACAGCGTGGATGGCCGCGTACGCGCTCGACCTGATGCGTATCGCGCTGGAACTCGCGTACGCTAATCATGTGTTCGTCGACATCGGCGTGAAGTTCTTCGAGCACTTTCTGTATATCGCCGAGGCCGTGAGTTGCGACGACGGCTGCGAAACGGGCCTGTGGGACAACGAGGACGAGTTCTTCTACGACAAGCTGCACCTGCCGGACGGCAGCAGCATTCCTATGCGGTTGCGCTCGATCGTGGGTCTGATTCCGCTATTTGCGGTGCACGTGCTCGAAGAGCGTCTGCATGGCGGCTTGCCGTGTTTGCGCGAACGGCTTGTCTGGTTCCTCGAACATCGTCCCGATCTGGCGAAGCTGGTTTCGCGCTGGAACGAGCCGGGCAAGGGCAATGCGCTGCTGCTCTCGCTATTGCGCGGGCATCGCATGAAAGCGTTGTTGCGCCGCGCGCTCGACGAAAGCGAATTTCTTTCCGATCATGGCGTGCGGGCACTGTCGCGGTACCACCGCGATCATCCGTTCGTGTTCAATCACAACGGCGACAGTTTTACCGTGAAGTATTTGCCGGCCGAATCCGATACGCGTGTGTTCGGCGGCAATTCGAACTGGCGCGGTCCGGTGTGGATGCCGGTGAACTATCTGTTGATCGAGTCGCTATACGAATTTCACCGCTATTACGGTGAGGATTTCAAAGTCGAGTATCCGACCGGCTCGGGCGAGAAGTTCTCGCTGAGCCACATCGCCGACGAACTGGCGCGCCGCTGCACTACGCTGTTTCTTAAGAACAAGGACGGCGAGCGTCCGGTCATGGGCGCTTATCCGCTGTTGCAGGCCGACCCGCGTTCGCGCGATCTGATCCTGTTCCATGAGTATTTCCATGGCGATAGCGGACGCGGCGTGGGCGCTTCGCATCAGACCGGCTGGACCGGGCTGGTCGCGTTGCTGTTGCAGCCGCGCGCGATGAGCGCGTCGGGCAATGTGCCGCTGGCGGGTGAACCGGATCAGGCGCCGATTCCGACTTCACCTTCGGCGCAGGCCACAGCGCCTGCGCGCCCGGCGGAGCCCGCGTCTGTCCCCGAGCCGGCGCACGCATCGGCGAAGTAGTGCGCGGCGGCGCAAGCGAGTGAGGTTGCACAAGCCATACAACGTCGCATAGTGAACAGGTTGCGTGGCTGTTTTTGAACTGTGTGCGTTCAAGCGTGGTCTTTCATGTACCGCCACGTCCGTTCCATTGGTTTCCAAAAGTGAATCCCATGTCGACTACATCGAATACCCCAGCAGCCGATCGCCCCGCCGCCAGTCAACAACCGAGCTGCAAAGTCAGCGCGAGCCCGCAGGAAGCGCCCGCCTCGCCGCCCGGCAAGCGGCCCGCGCCGCCGTGTACGCTGGTGATCTTCGGCGCCGGCGGCGACCTGACCAAGCGGCTTTTGATGCCGGCGATGTACAACCTCGCGGTGGATGGCCTGCTCGACGACGGCATGAAAATCATCGGTGTGAATCATGGCGAGCGCGAGACGAGCGTGTGGCGCGAAGATCTGCACAAGTCGCTCGAACAGTTTGCCGCCGACAAAGCCAGCACTTTCCACGCCGGCAAGCTCGACGACAAGGCTTGGGACTGGGTCGCGCAACGCCTCGAATACATGGCCGGCGAATTTGAAACCGACGATGTCTTCACGAAGCTCAAGCAAAAGCTCGAGCAGACGCCCGGCGCCAACGTGATCTTCTATCTCGCGGTCAGCGCGCGCTTTTTCAAACCGATCGTCGAGCATCTCGGCAAAGCCGGTCTACTGAAAGAGGGCGACAGCGGCGGCGGTTTCCGCCGCATCGTGATCGAGAAACCGTTCGGCACCGATCTCGCCTCGGCGCGCGATCTGAACGCGCATATCCTGTCGTACGCGAAAGAGACGCAGGTGTATCGCATCGATCACTTTCTCGGTAAGGACACCGTGCAGAGCATTCTCGCAGTGCGCTTCGCCAACGCGCTGTTCGAACCGATGTGGCGGCGCGAATATATCGACAGCGTGCAGATCACAGCGGCGGAAACCATCGGCGTGGAAGGGCGCGGCAAGTTCTACGAACAGACCGGCGCGTTCCGCGACATGCTGCCGAACCATCTGTTCCAGCTGCTCGGCATGGTCGCCATGGAGCCGCCCAATTCGTTCGACGCCGAAGCCGTGCGCGACAAGAAGGCCGAAATCTCCGACGCGATCAAGCCGCTGACGCCGGACGATGTCGTGTTCGGTCAATACGAAAAGGGTCCGGCCGGTGTCGGCTATCGCGAGGAACCGGACGTCGCGCCGGACAGCACGACGGAAACGTACGCCGCGGCGCGCGTGTTCGTCGAGAACTGGCGCTGGGCCGGCGTGCCGTTTTATCTGCGCACCGGCAAACGGTTGGCCGCGCGTCGCACGGAAATCTCGGTGCAACTAAAGCCGGTGCCGTTTCGCCTGTTCCGCGACACACCCGTCGATGCGCTCACGCCGAACGTGCTGACCTTGCGCATCGATCCGGCTCACGGCACGAGCTTCGACTTCAACGTTAAAACGCCGGGGCCGGTCATGCAGATCGGCGCGGTGCAGTCGTCGTTCGACTATGCCGACTTCTTCGCGGAACGCGCCAACGTCGGCTATGAGACGTTGCTCTACGACTGCATGCTCGGCGACGAGACGCTGTTCCAGCGCGCCGACAGCATCGAAACGAGCTGGTGCGCGGTGGACGACGTGCTGCATCCGAAAGCCGTCGGCGCGATGCCGGTGCATGGTTATGCGGCCGGCAGCGAAGGCCCCGCGGAAGCAGACGCGCTATTGGCGCGCGACGGTCACGCATGGCGGCCGTTGAAAAGGGATGCTGTGCAGAAGAAGTAATTCAACGAGTCGCACCAACACAATCGGGGGACACCGTGGTGACACGCAAGACGACACCTAAGACGGCAAGCAAGACGGCTAGCAAGACGACCCGCAAGGCACCAGGCAAGACGCCAAGCAAGACGACACGCAAAACGTCAAGTAAGACGAAAGTGACCACCAGCACCGAGCGGATTCTGGCAATCGACGTCGGCGGTACCGGCCTGAAAGCCGCGATCATAGACGCCGACGGTAAGATGAAAACCGAGCGCCTGCGGGTGGCGACGCCACATCCGTGCACGCCGGATCAACTCGTCGACGCGCTGGCGAAGCTGGTTGCGCCGCTCGTCGAACAGGAGCCGCCTACGCTGATGTCGATCGGCTTTCCGGGCGTGGTGCGCAACAACCGCATTCTGACCGCGCCGCACTTCGGCGTGGAAGGCTGGCACGACATTCCGCTCGCCGATTCGCTGGCGCAGCGCCTGGGCGGCTTGCCGGTGCGCATGATCAACGACGCCGAAATGCAGGGCTTCGCCGCGATAGAAGGCCACGGCCTCGAATTCGTGCTGACGCTCGGCACGGGCGCGGGCACGGCGATGTTTCGCGACGGCGAGCTGATGCCCCATCTGGAGCTCGCGCATCATCCGGTCAGCAAGAAGGGCGTGGCGTACGACGAATACATCGGCGACGCGGCACGTGAAAAAGCCGGGAATAAACGGTGGAACCGGCGCGTTGAGAAGGTGATCGGGATTCTGGACGCGCTGGTGAACTACGACAAATTGTGGATCGGCGGCGGCAACGCGGCGCGCCTCACGATCGATCTGCCAGCGAACACGGCCACCGTTTCGAACGATGCGGGTATCGAAGGCGGCGCGCGTTTATGGCATCCGAGGTCCGTGCGTGAGACGCGGCAATTGCCGGAAGCGAATGAGCGGACGGGCCGCTTCAAGTGAGGTTGGACCACCACTGAACCCTAGCCGGAGTAACAAACGATGATTCGCAGCAGTCGCTTCAGCGTCGCACGACGCCTGTTATCGGTCGGCGTGTCTGCCGCGCTGGCGCTTGCCGCGGTGCATGCCCGAGCGGCAGAAGTCTTCGTGGTGACGTCACCGGGTTTGGCCGACGGCGGCACGCTGGATTCGAGCCACGCGGCGAGCGCGAACAATTGCGGCGGCGGCAATGTGTCACCGGCTCTGCAATGGCGGAATGCGCCAGCCGGCACGAAGAGTTATGCGGTGACCCTGTTCGATCCCGACGGCGGAAAGGGTCTGGGAATCGTGCACTGGGTGCTATATGGCGTCGCGCCCTCGACGACTTCGCTTGGCGCGGGCGGCAGCCAGCCGCCCGGCAGCGTCGCCGGCACGAATCGGACGGGCGGCACGGGATATTACGGACCATGCCCGCCGGTGGGGGACAACCCGCATCACTACGTCGCGCAGGTCTATGCGCTCGATCTGCCGCCGGATGCGCTGCCGCCCGGTTTGACGCGGGACGCGTTGTTCGCCGCAATCAAGGACCACGTGATTGCGGCGACGAGTACGGTGCTGCGTTACGGGCGATGAACGCGGCGGCCGTCGCGACAGGCGACTACGCTTATCGCGCCGCGTCACCCCAACGGTATTCAATGCTGGTTTCATCGAGCTGCGTCTTGATCTGCTCATCGAGCACGAGCTCGGACGCAGCGAGCGTGTCGCTCAATTGCTCGGCGCGGCTCGCGCCGATAATCGCCGACGTGACGAGCGGATTCGCCAGCACCCAGGCGAGCGAAACGCGCGTCAGCGATTCGCCGGTCGGCGCCACGATCGCTTTCAATTGCTCGATCGTCTCGAACTCGCGCTTGTGCCAATACCGTTGCTGATACATCGCGCCGGCCTTGCCGACGGTTTCGGTGAAACGGCCGGACGTCGGCGCGGCATCCAGTTGGTGCTTGCCTGTGAGCAGGCCGCCCGCGAGCGGGTTGTACGGCATCACGGCCAATTGCTCTTCGGCCGCGAGCGGCAACAGTTCGCGCTCGATCTGGCGGAACAACAAGTTATAACGAGGTTGCACGGAGACGAAGCGCGCCGCGCGCAACACATCGGCGCGGCCCAAGGCGCGCGCCAGCCGGTAAGCGAGAAAGTTCGATACGCCGATATAGCGCGCCTTGCCTGATCGCACGATCACGTCCAGCGCCTCGAGCGTTTCGTCGAGCGGCGTATGCGCGTCGTCGGAGTGGAGCTGGTAGAGGTCCACGTAATCCGTGCCGAGACGTTGCAACGAGGCGTCGATTGCATTCAGCAGATGTTTGCGCGACGCGCCTTGGTCCCACGCCGATGGTCCCATCTTGCCCACCGCTTTCGTCGCCAGAATGAAGTGCTCGCGCTTGCCCTTCAGCCAGCGCCCGACGATCTCCTCCGTGCGGCCGGCAATGTTCTCGCCGCCACCGAGCGGATACACATTCGCGGTGTCGATGAAGTTCACGCCGGCATCCGCCGCCGTATCGAGAATGCGATGGGAAACATCTTCTTCGGTCTGCAAGCCAAAGGTCATCGTGCCGAGACACAGGCGTGACACGGTCAGGCCGGTGCGGCCGAATTTGCGGTATTGCATGGTCAACTCCGGGAATGAACGGAACAGTTCGATAGGCAGTGTTGCAAAAAGGATAAACGGAGTCGGGATTTAGTGCCGGCAGCGGACACTGGCAGACGTTATTAAATTGAAAGCTTTCCGGCAGCGTCTTTTTTACTTTCGAGCTCAAAAGCCTTTCGTTTCAACATACAAGACATTACAGAAATGTAATAAATAGGCCTGGCAAAGGCCTGAAAAATTACAAATGCCATACATCCGTAAAAAATAGAAACAATTCTGTTACTAGGGGTAAGGCGTGTCGCGATTGATGCGGTTTTATGCGTGTGGAATGATAGCGATTCTCATTTAACCAATAGCCAGCCATCCCGTCGTTTGTGCCTTGCGCACGAGACCGGCAGCCAGCCAATTGCGACTTTGTCATCGATTCCATCTCAGGTATGCGAATCCGGCAAGCGCATCTCCGACGGGAATTCCCATGTTCAACCACACGCCGCTTGCGACTGCGTTAGCGTTAGCTTTTGCCGTTCCCTTTGCGACTCCGGCGGTCGCACAGACTGCTCCGCAAACCACTTCGCAGCCGCCGGCCGCGAATGCAAATGCGACGACGACGACCACCGCGACCGACAGCGGCACCTTGCCGACCATCGGCGTGGCGGCGCAGGCTGAACAACAGGACTTCCAGGCGGAGCGTTCGACGGTGGGCGCAAAGACGCCCACGGCGCTGCGCGATATTCCGCAGACCGTCACCGTCATCAACAAGGCCGTGCTGCAATCGCAAGGCGCCACTTCGTTCCAGGACGCGCTGCGCAATGCGCCAGGCGTGACGATCGGCGCGGCTGAAGGCGGCCAGATCGGCAACAACATCAACCTGCGCGGCTTCACCGCGCAGAACGACATCTATCTGGACGGCTTCCGCGATCGTAACCAGTACTATCGCGACACGTTCGACCTCGACCAAATCGAAGTGCTGTACGGGCCGTCTTCGATGCTGTTCGGCCGCGGCTCGACGGGCGGCGTGATCAACCAGGTCAGCAAGAAGGCGAACCTGCATGACTCGGCCGAAGTCACGGGCATGATCGGCACCGATGACAAATATCGCAGCACTGTCGACGTGAACCATAAGCTGACGGATACCTCGGCGATTCGCCTGAACGCGTTCGGCCAAAGCCTCGGTTCGACGCGCGACGAGATGAAGAACAAGGACTACGGCATCGCGCCGGAAGTGCGCTTCGGAATCGGCACGCCGACCGAAGTGACGATCTCCGCGCTGATCCAGCACAACTACGACATGCCGGACTACGGCGTGCAGGCGTTGAACGGCCGCCCGTCGCCGGTGCCGAAGAACACGTTCTACGGCTTGACGACCGACCGCACGATCCAGGACGTGCAGACCGTCACTGCCGCGATCAAGCACAAGTTCTCGGACAACCTGATCCTGACGAACCAGACGCAGTTCTCGCACTCGATGACCGACGCGCGCGAAACCGCGCCGCAAGCGGTATTGACGGGCCCGCTCGCTACCAGCCCCGCGTTGAGCAACGGCAATTTCACGACGCTGTCGCCGTCGCAACTGTTCATCAAGTTGCAAAGTCACGACCGTGTGATCCAGAACCACTCGCTGTACAACGACACGATGCTCCAATACAAGTTCGTCACTGGCCCGATCAAGCACGACCTGATCGCCGGTGTCGACCTCGGTCACGACAGCTATTCGAACCAGGCGTACACCCGTAACAACTTGCCGGTCGTGACGATGGTGAACCCGGCGTATCTGTCCAACCCGGCCGGTGTGACCACCACGGTCGGCAACTACGCCGATTCCGGCGCGAACGAAATTGGCGCGTACGTGAACGACACCGTGTCGATCGGCCAGCAGTGGAAGGTGGTCGGCGGTTTGCGCTGGGATCGCTTCCAGGCGCAGATCCACAACTCGATCAGCCTGCCGAGCTATGCGACGCAGACCAACTTCTTCACCAGCGTGCGCGCCGGTGTGATCTATCAGCCGACCGACTGGCAGTCGTACTACGTGTCGTACGGCACGTCGTTCAATCCCTCGCTCGAAGCGCTGACGGTGACCAACCTCACGCAGAACCTTGCGCCCGAGTCGACCAAGTCGTACGAAGTCGGCGGCAAATGGGATCTGCTCGGCGGCAATCTCTCGGTGACGTCGTCATTCTTCCGCGAAGAAAAGACCAACGCGCGCACGCAGGTCTCGCCGACCGAATACGAACTCGACGGCGACATCCGCGTCGACGGTTTCCAGGCGGGCGTGACGGGCCACATTACCGACAAGTGGCAAGTGTTCGGCGGCTACACCTACATGGACGCCATCATCCTGAAGGCGCGCGACGGTACGCAAGGGCACGTGCCGGCCAACACGCCGCGCAACACGCTGATGTTCTGGACCACCTACGCGCTCACGCCGCACTGGGAAATCGGCGGCGGTCCGACCTATATGTCGCCGCGCTACGCATCGAATACGAACTACGTGCAAGTGCCGGGCTACACGCGCTGGGATGCGACCGCTGCGTACCACGCGAAGAAATACGACATCCGCCTGAACCTGCTGAACTTGACCAACAAGTACTACTACGACGCGCTGATTCCGTCGGACGGCGGCCGTTCCGTGCCGGGTATCGGACGTACCTTGCTGGCGACGTTCGACTACCGCTTTTGATATGCGTTGAACGGATGCGTTAGGCTTGCCGTTTTCGAACACGGTAAGCCGACGCAAAGGAAACACCATGTTGCTGCACATTCCGAATGTACTGAGTGCCGAGCAGTTGCGGCTCGTGCGCGAACGGCTCGATCAGGCGGGCGACGCCTGGGTCGACGGCCGCGCGACCGCCGGCTATCAGGGCGCGCCGGTCAAGCGTAATCAGCAGATCGCCGAGCACACGCCGATTGCGCGCGAACTCGGCGACGTGATTCTCGCGTCGATCGAGCGCAACCCGCTGTTCATCAGCGCGGTGTTGCCGAACCAGGTGTATCCGCCGCTGTTCAATCGTTACGAAGGCGGCATGCAGTTCGGCAGTCACGTCGACGGTGCCGTGCGCGTGCTGCCCAACGGCGTGAAGCTGCGCACCGATGTCTCGGTGACGCTGTTCATTTCCGACCCCGCCGACTACGACGGCGGCGAGCTCGTAATCGAAGACACGTACGGCGTGCAGCAGGTCAAACTGCCGGCCGGCGACATGATCGTCTATCCGGCGACGAGTTTGCACCAGGTCACGCCGGTCACGCGCGGCGCGCGGATCGCGAGTTTCTTCTGGGTGCAAAGTCTCGTGCGCAGCGATACGCAGCGCGCGATGCTGTTCGACATGGACACGGCGATTCAACGGCTGAACGCCACCAACGCCGACGATACCGCGCGCCGCAGCCTCGTCGGCATCTATCACAATCTGTTGCGGACCTGGAGCGAGACGTGAGCGTACCCGAGGCAATCGACATTCAATCGCCCGTGGGCATCGAGCATACGACGCGTGAGCCGCGGCGGCTGGATGACGACGAATTGAAAGCGCGGCAGCAGCGCTCGCGCCGCGCCACCTTCGTCAAATGGCTGCGCAAGGTGCATGGCTGGGTTGGCTTGTGGGGCGCGGCGCTGGGTCTGTTGTTCGGCACCACGGGGTTCCTGCTGAACCATCGCGGCGGCCCGCTCAAAGTATCGACGGGCGAGCCGCAAGTGGCGGTGTTGCAGGTGCCGTTGCCGCAACCCGCGCCGGAGTCGCCGCGCGAGTTGGGCAAATGGCTCAAGCACGAACTGAAACTGACGGGCACGCCAGGACGCGTTCAGAAAGAGCCGGCACATCCGGTGGCCTGGGGCGAGCGCAGCGTCGTTCAGCCGGAGCACTGGCAGCTCAACTTCGCGTCGCCGCATGAGAACACGTCCGCCGAGTACTGGGTGGGCAACGGCTATGTGACGGTCAAGCGCAGCGAGAACACGTTTCTCGCGATGATGACGAACCTGCACAAGGGCGTCGGTCTGAGCGTCGGCTGGGTGCTGCTGATCGATACGCTCGCAGGCAGCATCATTTTGCTGTCGCTCACCGGCGTTCTGCTCTGGACGGAGTTGAACAAACGCAAGACCATCGGCGCGGTGTTGGTGCTGGGATCGATCGTCGCCGCGGTGTGTGTGGGCTTGTTGTAAAGACGCTGCGGGCATTGCGTGAGCGAGAAAAACCGGTCGCATGCGGAAGGCATTGCGATCGGGAAATTTGCCTGTCCCAAGGCGCTGCATCAAGGTACGTTTTACCTGCATTTCCGTTTCATTTCGCGGTGTCCCGTCGACCCCGCCCAATCCTCTGCTTAACGTGCAGTCCCACGCCGCGAAAAGCCCGCTGTGCCGGGCTTTTGCGCCTCGTCTCATCTTCCTCCGGCATACCGCTACGTGCGAGAATCGCGCTACATCAATTGCGTGGTGATCGTTAGCCATCCGTCGTATCAGGCACCGCTTTTGCAATAGCGGTCCGCACGAATATGACCCGCCGCGTCGAGGAGATCGCGTTGAAACAGCCGGACCGCTTCATGTCGGATGCACCGCCCGCCGGCCTGGCCGCCCCGTCCTTTCTTGCCGGCGGCGGCGAGCTGGGCGCGCTGATCCGCGCCTACGACTGGACGCAAACGGCGCTCGGCGCGCCCGATACCTGGCCGCAAGGTCTGAAGATCGCGATCCGCATCATGCTCACGTCGCGTCAACCGATCTGGATCGGCTGGGGCGACGAGCTGCTCTATTTCTACAACGACCCGTACAAATCGATCATCGGCGGCAAGCATCCGGTCGCGCTCGGTCAACCGACTCACGTGGTGTGGCGAGAAATCTGGACCGACATCGAGCCGCTCCTGGCTACCGCGCTGGCGGGCGCCGAGGGCATCTTCGTCGAACAGAAGCTGTTGATCATGGAGCGCAACGGCTTTCCCGAGGAGACGTATTACACCTTCTCGTACAGCCCCATTCCCGGCGAGAACGGCGAACCGGGCGGCATCATCTGCGCCAACAGCGACGACACCATGCAGGTGGTCGGCGAACGGCAACTGGCGCTGCTGAAGGAACTGGCGGCGGTCAGTCCGGACGGCCGCGACTGGCGCGAGGCGTGCGAACTCAGCGCGCGCGCGTTGCAGTCGAATCCGCAAGACTTGCCCTTCGCTTTGCTATACGCAGCCGAATCCGGCAGCGACACGGTCACGCTGGTCGGGGCGTGCGGCATCGAGCCGGGCCATCCGGCCGCACCGCAGACAATGCGTGTCGGCGATTCGCTCTGGCCGGTCGCCGACGCGCTCAAGATCCAGGCGCCGCAACTGGTGCGTGACTTGACGCAGCGCTTCGGCACCGCGTTGCCGAGCGGCCCGTGGCATCTCGCGCCGGAGCAGGCGGTCATCCTGCCGGTGTCGCCCGGCAGCGAGTCGACGCAGACGGTGGTTCTAATCGCCGGCCTGAACCCTTGCCGCATTTTTGACGACGCCTATCGCAGCTTCCTGAACCTGGCCGCCGGCCAGATCGGCGCGGCGATCGGCTACGCGCAGGCGTATCAGGAGGAGCGGCGGCGCGCGGAAGCACTGGCCGAAATCGACCGCGCGAAAACCACGTTCTTCTCCAACATCAGCCACGAATTCCGCACGCCGTTGACGCTGATGCTCGGCCCGCTCGAAGAATTGCTCGCCAAGCCGCAGCAGGCCGCGAACGGTGACAGCGCACAGACGGACAGCGATATCGACGACCGCGCGCTGATCGAGATCACGCATCGCAACGGCTTGCGTCTGCTGAAGCTCGTCAACGCACTGCTCGATTTCTCACGGATCGAGGCGGGCCGCATCGAGATTCACACGGAACCCACCGACATCGCCTCCTTCACGGCCGAGCTCGCGTCGCTGTTCCAGTCCGCGATCGAGGCGGCCGGCCTGCGTCTCGAAGTGGAGATTCCGGCCACGCCCGTGGTCGTGCAACTCGACCGCGAGATGTGGGAAAAGGTCGTGATGAACCTGCTGTCGAACGCATACAAGTTCACGTTCTTCGGCACGATCCGCGTCGTGGTTCGCGCTGACGAAGGCGGTGGCGTCGAGGTCAGTGTGACCGATAGCGGTATCGGCATTGCGGAAGAAGAAGTGCCGCGCCTCTTCGAGCGCTTTCATCGCGTGGCGGGCGCACCGGGTCGCTCCGTCGAAGGCAGCGGCATCGGGCTCGCCATGGTGCAGGAACTGGTGAAGCTGCACGGCGGCACGGTGCGGGTCGACAGTGTGCTCGGCGAAGGCGCGTGCTTTACCGTTTCGCTGCCGCGCGGTGCCGTGCTGTCCCGGCCCGAGGATGCAATCGTGCATGCCGCCATGAGCAAGCACGCGCGCACCTATGTCGATGCCGCGTTGCGCTGGAGTCCGGAGAACGAAATTCTCGCCGACGCGTCGATCGGCGCAACGCCGGCCGGCGAGGTATCGCCCGAGGCTGCGCCGGTCGCCGCCGCGCGGCTGCTGGTCGTCGACGACAATGCGGACTTGCGCGAGTACATGAGCCGCATCTTGCGAGCGGCGGGCCACGACGTGCGGCTCGCCACCGACGGCCAGGCCGCGCTGGAAGCCGCGCGCGCGGAACCGCCCGATCTGGTGCTCTCCGACGTGATGATGCCGCGCCTCGACGGCTTTGGCCTGCTACGCGCACTGCGCGCCGATCCGGACTTGCGCGACACGCCGGTGCTGATCCTGTCCGCGCGTGCGGGAGAGGAAGCGCGCGTCGACGGCATCGAGCATGGCGCGGACGACTATCTGACCAAGCCGTTCTCTGCGCGCGAACTGCTGGCTCGCGTATCGGGCAACCTGCAACTCGCGCGCTTGCGCCGCGAGACGGAGATGAAGCTGCGCGAGGAATCGCGCACGCTGGAGATTCTCAATCGCGTCGGCTCGACCGTGGCGGCTGAACTCGATCTGAACCGCGCGGTGCAGATCGTGACCGACGCGGCCACCGAACTGACCGGCGCGGCATTCGGCTCGTTCTTCTACAACGTGCTCGACCAGAAGGGCGGCAGCTACATGCTGTACACGCTGTCCGGCGTGCCGAAGGAAGCGTTCGAACGATTTCCTATGCCGCGCAACACGGCGGTGTTCGCGCCCACGTTCCAGGGCGAAGGCATCGTCCGCGTCGACGACATCACGCAGGATCCGCGCTATGGCCACAACGCGCCGCATCGCGGCATGCCGGAGGGCCATCTGAAGGTGCGCAGCTATCTGGCCGCGCCGGTGCAGTCGCGCAGCGGCGAAGTGGTCGGCGGCTTGTTCTTCGGCCACCCGGAGCCCGGCGTGTTCACCGAGCGTGCCGAGCGGATCGTGGCCGGCATCGCCGCGCAGGCGGCGATTGCCATCGACAACGCGCGCTTGTATCAGGCGGCGCAAACCGAAATCGCCGAGCGCACCAAGGCGCAAAGCGCGTTGCGCGATCTGAACGAAACGTTGGAGCGCCGCGTGATCGAGACGGTGGCGGACCGCGACCGTCTGTGGGAGTTGAGCGAGGATCTGCTGGTGGTGGCCGATATCGAAGGCCGCTTGCAGCGTGTGAGTCCTTCGTGGAGCACGGCGCTCGGTCATAACGTGCATTGGCTGATGTCGCGTTCGTATGTCGATCTGGTTCATCCGGATGACGTAGAGACTGTCCGCACGCATCTGGCCGAATTGCGCAGAACGGGCGTGCCGGTGCGTTATGAAAACCGTTTCAAGCGGATCGACGGCACATGGCGCTGGGTCGCGTGGACGCTCGCGCTCGATCCCGACTCGGCGCGCATTCACGGCGTAGGCCGCGACGTCACCGCCGACAAGGAAACCACCGAGGCGCTGCGGCACGCCGAAGAAGCGCTCCGGATGGCGCAGAAAATGGAAGCGATCGGCAAGCTCACGGGCGGCGTCGCACACGACTTCAACAACCTGCTGCAAGTGATCGGCGGCAATCTGCAATTGCTGGCGAAAGACGTGGCCGGTTCGGAGAAACCCGAGCAGCGCGTGCGCAATGCGCTGGCGGGCGTGGCGCGCGGCGCGAACCTCGCCTCGCAACTACTCGCGTTCGGGCGGCGTCAGCCGCTCGCGCCGAAGGTCGTCAATCTCGGCCGCTTCGTGCGCGGCCTCGACGACATGCTCAGGCGCGCGCTCGGTGACGGCGTCGAAATCGAAACGATCGTGTCGGGCGGCTTGTGGAATACGCTGGTCGATCCGTTCCAGGTCGAGAACGCGCTGCTGAATCTGGCGATCAACGCGCGCGACGCCATGAACGGCCACGGCAAGCTCACGATCGAAGCCGGCAACGCCGCGCTCGATGACGCCTACGCCAAGCGCAACGCAGACGTTACGCCGGGCCAGTACGTGATGCTGGCGGTCACCGACACGGGCTCCGGCATGCCGCCGGAAGTGCGCGAGCGCGTGTTCGAGCCGTTCTTCACGACCAAGCCCGAAGGTCAGGGCACGGGCCTCGGCCTGAGCATGGTGTATGGCTTCGTCAAGCAATCCGGCGGCCATGTGAAGATCTATAGCGAGGAAGGCCACGGCACGACGATCCGCATTTATCTGCCGCGAGTGCGCCAGGAAGAAGACCTCGAAACGAACATCGACGCCGGTCCTGCCAAGGGCGGCACGGAAACCATTCTGGCGGTCGAGGACGACGAAGAAGTACGCACGACCGTGGTCGAAATGCTCTCCGATCTCGGCTACCGCGTACTGAAGGCGAAAGACGCGCAAAGCGCGCTGGCAATCGTCGAAAGCGGCGTGCCGATCGACATGCTGTTTACCGATGTGGTGATGCCCGGTCCGCTGCGCAGCACCGAACTCGCCCGCAAGGCGCGCGAACGGTTGCCGGCAATCGCGGTGCTGTTCACGTCAGGCTATACGGACAACGCGATCGTGCATTCGGGGCGGCTCGATGAAGGCATCGAATTGCTCAGCAAGCCCTACACGCACGAAGCGTTGGCGCGCAAAGTCCGCTATGTGCTGCAAGCGCAGAATCCGCAGGCCGCGGAAATTGCCGAGGCCGAGCAGCATCTTCTCGAGATCGATCCGCCCGTAATGCCGGACAGCGCCGATAGTTTCGTCGCTCAGACGCGGCTGCGGATTCTGCTGGTTGAAGACGACGAGCTGATTCGCGTGAGCACCGCCGAATTGTTGCGCACGTTCGACTTCGACATTCTGGAAGCCGAAGGCGAGCATGACGCCAAGCAGCTTCTCAGCGAGCACGCGATCAGCGTGATGTTGACTGACGTGGGGCTGGCGGGCAAGTCGGGCATCGACCTGGCGCTCGATGTGTGCCGCGAGCGCCCCGATCTGCGCGTGATCTTTCTGACCGGCTACGACCTCGTGCTGACGCCGGAGCAGCGCGCGGTCTTGCCGCACGCGATCCTGTTGCGCAAGCCCTACGATCCGCTCGATCTCATCGATGCACTGAAAACGCCGCTGCGCTAAAACCGCTGCGCACGGCCGGCGTTGCCGGCCCGCCAGCGGGAAAGTGGGCGCTCGCGCTAGAATTCTCGCAGACCGCCACAACTGCTGGCTCCGCCGGAATTCGCCGATGACCACACCCGCCAACGATGTCGACGCCGCGCTCGTCACGCGGCGTTCGATTCGCGCCTTTCTGCCCACGCCGGTGTCGCGCGCCGACATCGAAGCCATTCTTGAAGCCGCCAGCCGCGCGCCTTCGGGTACCAATACGCAGCCGTGGAAAGTCTACGTGGTGAGGGGCGAGTCGCTGGCGCGTCTCTCGCAAGCCTTGCTTGCCGCTTACGACGACCCGCAACGCGACGCGCTGTATCAGGAAGAGTATCCGTACTATCCACATCGATGGGTGTCGCCGTATATCGATCGGCGCCGCAAAATCGGCTGGGATCTGTATGGCCTGCTCGGCATCGAGAAGGGCGACAAGGCGCGCATGCATGAACAGCATGCGCAGAACTACCGCTTCTTCGGCGCACCGGTGGGTTTGTTCTTCACCATCGACCGGGTGATGGAGCGCGGCAGCTGGCTCGACTACGGCATGTTCCTGCAGGCGATCATGACGGCCGCGCGCGGACGGGGTCTCGATACCTGTCCGCAGGCCGCGTTTACGCCGTTTCATCGGGTAATTGCCGAGCATCTCGGCTTGCCGTCGCAAGAGCAACTGGTGTGCGGCATGTCGCTCGGTTTCGCCGACGAAAACGCATTGGTCAACACGTTACGCACTGAGCGCGAACCAGTCGGACGGTTCACGCGATTTCTCGATTGACGGCGCTTGATCGCGATCGAGGCAATTCCCCCCACCTTCCATCGGACCCATATGAAAACATCGCGTCGCCATTTTCTGCTGCTGAGCGTGAGCGCGGGCTCGGCGCTCATGCTCACCCGTGCGGCCTTCGCCGATACGGCGAACAAACTCAGCGAAACCGATCCAAAGGCGCAAGCCGTCGGCTATAAGGAGGACGCGTCCAAGGTCGACAAAGCGAAATTCCCCGGCTACGCCTCCGGACAAACCTGCGCCAACTGCTCGCTGTTCCAGGGCAAAGCCAACGACGCATACGGCGGGTGCACGCTGTTCGGCGACAAGCAGGTCGCGGCGCCTGGCTGGTGCAGTTCGTACTCGAATATGTGAACCGCGAGAGTCGCCGCTCGAGCTTCGAGCGGCGCCTAGTTCAACGCGCTCAGCACCAATTCATGCGATCGGCCGATCCATACGGACGCGTCGCGGTGATCGCGTAGCGCGTCGCCGGTATTGGGGTGCACGAAGATATCCAGTGTGCCGTGATTCAGCGTGAGCCAGCCGACCAGCTCGGCGAATTGCGCCTGCGTGAACGCGAGTTGATACGACCACATGGGATGCGGTCCCACCGGGCGCTCGTGAAAGCGGCCCAGTTGCAATTTGTCGCCCCAGTGCGCGTCGATCTGCTCGCGGAAAGTCCACGCGGCGTCGCGGCTGCTCGCATCGAAATACACGTGGGCGTGCCAGCTTGCGATGGCGGAGGTGTCGCGAAAGGTCATAACAGGTCCGTTGTGTATCAGTCTTTATCCGACATTCATTCTGCTTCAATTTCCGCCGGCGCGCGCGGCGCGCGCCTCATGTGAAACTGTCTCTCATCTTCGCCGACGATCTCGAAGCCGAGGCGCTCGTATAGGCGCCTCGCGGGATTGCCTTTGAGCACCTTGAGGGTGACCGGCAATGCGTCGGCCTGCGCGGCGCGCAACACCGTATGCAGCGCGCGTTCGCCGATGCCGCGCCCTTGAAGCGCCGGCGTGATCTGCAATTGCACGACGACCCACGCGGCGCCGGTGCGATGCGCTTTGAGCAAACCGGCCGGCGCGCCGCGCCGTGTCATAACGGTGCAGCAGACGCGCGCGATGCTCGGTATCGTCCGACGGTTCGCCGACGCGTGCCAGGTGCTCCGTCATGGTCGCCTTGCGCAGCTCGAATAGAAAGGCCTCGTCCGTGTCCAGCGCCGGACGCAGGGTGAAGACAGGCTCTTGAACGGACATGTTGGTAACGTTTCCGGCGTGCCGGCGGCTAGTAAGAATGGCCGTGAATTGTCGCGCCAGCAGTGCTTTTTTACCACGCGGTTATGTTTGCGCCTCTCGACTTGGCTGTTCTCCGGTCGTGCCGATGCCGCCGGCCGATGGTCCGCGCGATGACGGATTCGCGCGCTGCCGCGTGCGCGGCTTCAGACGCGGTCGGCGTTTGCGGCGTGCCGAAGGCGTCGTGTCGTCTGCTTGCGGTGCGCTCGCGACGTTTCGCGCGACGTGTTTGGTGCTCATTGGCATGCGCTTTGCTTTTGCCTTATCCGCGAATTGCTGGCGCGTGCGGGTTCGAACGTCGAGCCGCCGAGGAACGACGCCAACCTGGCATAACAACGAAAATGCTGAATACGAAACCACATACGGTCACGCACGGGGTCGACGGCGACGCGATGACGCTCGTCTTTTATCCCGATACCGGTTGTCTGCGCTTCGTCGATGCGCGCGGCACGTGCCACGAGCTTCGGCCGCCGCATTCCTGGTTCGCGCTTTCGTCCGCGTCGCGAGGCGCCCGGCGCGGCACGCAAGCCATGACGGAAGGATTAAACGCACTGCTGCATGAGTTCTGCGCGAAACGTCCGCGCTGGTTGAGCGCGCATGCTCCGGCCCACTCGACGGTGGTCTAGCGCACAGTGAGCATGGCTGTGGCGCGATAGCGTGTATTGGTCAGTCAAAAGAACTCGACGCGCGGTTTCGCGTTTGTATTCAGTTTTTTTCGGTGTCGTTCGTTCAAGACGGCGAGCGGCTTAACGAACTTTGCGAGGTGGGCCATGGAGATTATCGAGCTTGAACCAAGCGTCTCGGCAGACGGACGCGCGGTGATTTTCCAGCTTTCGACGCGAGGACGGGACCTCGAGTGCGCCGTCACGCGTGAGGCCTTGGAACAGCATTTCTGGTTGCAACGCGACGCCGGCGAGGAACGCGTACTGAAGACGTTCGCGGACGGGCGCAAACGCATTACCGCTGTGGCGGAAAGAAAAATGCTGGCGCGTCCAGGCGAAAAAGTGCTGCTGACGATCAGCGATTTCGCCGCCCGGGGTTGATGAGTTTAGGCTGCTCATCTTGCAAGCGCATATGCTCAAAGTTCAGCGAGCGACGGTGACGGGGCCGTCGCTCGCGTCGTTGCCGATCCGATCGGCGCTTTTCGGCCGCCCAGTTGAGGTCGCCGACTACGTATCGGCGCGGTAATTAACCGCGCGTATCGCCCGTGGCGGCGCAGGCTGCGCGCCGCTCACCTCTGAGGAAATCGGTCTGTTACGCCGATTCGCCAAACTGGCCTGTCAAATCCCTTCGCTTCGCCCAATTGCATTCGCAGGTGCCGCAATACACTGTTTTCCATGGAGCGACAAATCACCGAGCCCCATCGACGCGGTCTTCCCCCCGCGTTGTTTTGAACCGTACCGTTGATGGCAGTTTGCCGCGGTTGTCGAACGCGGCAGGGCAGTAAAGCAGTAGGTAGTCGAAGCAATGCAAACGGCGCGCGATCCATGTAATTTGCGCGTGAATCAGCAGGGGGTTGCAGCCAGGCGATGTTGAAGGCAAAGGACCCGGCTGTGATTGCAGTGAGCAGTTCCGTAACGAATGTTTTTTGCAGCAGCAATATAGGCAGCACGGTTTTATTTGCGGTGGTAGTTCAAGCAACACAGCTTTAGCAGATGTAGTTCAAGTACTAACAGCTTTTTAGTTTGCGGTGGGTATAGGTCGGCAAGCATCCACGCGCGAGTACGACTGTTCCATCCTGTCAGACCCTGTTCCCTCGCGGGAACAGGGTTTTTTTTCGTCGTGACACGCGACGCGACTTGCAATTGGCAAGTTCGAACCGATATGCCAGCGTTGCGCTACGCGGTGCGCTTTTGGGCGGCATCGAACAGCCGGCCGGCCGCGTAGTATGAGATGCTTCATACAAACCGGACTTGAAGTCGTTTAAGTCTGTCTTAATAGTTGCTTGCGATGATGGCTGCACAGACTCACATCAGGGCCTGTCAAGCCGCCGGCGTATCGGCGGCGTTTGCCACCGGAGAGCAGAAGAATTCGGTGGCGAAGCCGAGAGTTAGAGAAGGAGGTTGAACCGATATGTCCAGTAAATCGCGAGTCCGCAAGCACAACCAGTCGGCCATGTCCCCGTTGTTGCGCGCGTTGACCTATAGCCGCACCGCCCATGAGCCGGTTACGTCGGCGATGCTTCTGCAGTGCTACGCCGCCCTCGATGCATTCCGGCACGGCCACGGCTCGCGGAATCTGCATATGACCTTGAGCCGGCATTTGCTGGTGTCGCAAGAACTTGCGCGCCTCGGACTCGGCGAGGACGTGTTGTCCGACATCGAGAGCGCGCATGCGGCGATGGTTCAGCTCGACGCGCGCGAACACGACGAAGGCGCGTGGGCCCTGCAAGACGGCGAATACGCCCGCCTGTGCACGGCGTTGGCGATTCTCGACGGCCAACTCTCCGTGGCATCGTTGAGCGAGATTGCTAGTGCGGAAGCGAGAATGATCGAAGGATTGATGCGGTCCGCGCAGGTCCAGGCGATTGCGGAAGCGGCGGTCTGAACCGCACGCACGGGTTTCTTCTTTCTCATACGCGCAGATGAAACGCCCCATGTGGGGCGTTTTTTTTCGGCCGCATGCGCGTGCTAAGGAACAGTGCTAATCGTTGTACGCCGTCAAATCGTAGAGCGCGAACCCGTCCTGCCCGCCGTTCAATTGCACCAGCCGTGAACCTCCCAAAGCCGGTCAGGACGGTCGCCGGGGCCGTCGGCGTGCTCGACGAGCCCGATCCGGGACCCGAGCTGGAACTGGAACCACCACCGCCGCACCCGCTGAACTGGAAAATGGCCAAGGCCACGATGGCGGCAATGCCGGTGCGCACTAACGATCGATGCATGATTTTCCCCGCTGCTCTGATCATTCGATTGCTTGTGAATCGGTCATCTTTTTGCGGGCAGATTTTGCTGCCGATTACGCACAATCTGGACCGTGCATCGTCGTTAGATGGAAGGCCGATTATCCGCGGGTGTCAACGCGGTAAAACGAGCGGCAATTTCGCCGCGTCTTCAGCGCATTGAGGGAATATTTCAATGCGGCGATATCGTGTCGCACGGTAAAAAAACAATCCCCCTGCCGTTTGGATATTACGAGTCTCCGTAAGACGTCCGATTGGCCACCGCGCCAGCGCCGGGTCAGGTTTGCCGGAGGCTTTCATGCTTGTTAGACTGCCTCTCGCAAACTCACCGCAAGCGCGTTTTTGCCTTCATACGCCTCCAGGGCGTTCACGTCTGCGGCGCGATCAAAATCGGAGACGCCATGTCTTATATGCTGCTCATCGTCGAACCCCCTGATCAACGCATTGAACGCGGTGAAGCTGCGGGCCGCGAAGTCTATGACCAGATGGTCCGTTTCGCCGCCGACCTGAAAGAGCGCGGTAAACTGGTCGCGGTCGAATCGCTCACTTCGTTGAACGACGCCGTGCGCGTTCAGGTGCGCGACGGCCAGCCGAAACTGCTCGATGGCCCGTTCGCCGAAGCCAAGGAAATGGTCGGCGGGTTCTTTCTCCTCAATTGCGAAACCCGTGAAGAAGCCGTGGCGATAGCGCAGACCTGCCCGGCGGCAACGTGGTGCACGGTCGAAGTCCGCAAGCTCGGACCTTGTTTCCTCTAGCCGATTCGCGCATCGGCAGCATGTGTTCTCGGGGTTTTCCCTGGCGGATCGGCGAGTGTGTCGATCCGGCTGTGCGTTGCTCGTCGTGTGAGTAAGAAGCCGGCCCACGGGCGCGGCGCTCCCTCTCAGAACGACAAAGGAGTAACGGCGATGCGATTCATGATCCTCGTAAAAGCGACCGCTGCCAGCGAAGCCGGCGAGATGCCGGAAGCGTCCCTGATGGCCGCGATGGGCGCGTACCACGAAGAGCTCGCCAAGGCCGGCGTGCTGCTCGACGCGACCGGCCTGCAACCGAGTTCGAAAGGCTGGCGGGTTCGCTACAGCGGCGGCAATCGCTCCGTGGTCGACGGTCCGTTTCCGGAAACCAAGGAACTGATTGCCGGCTACACGCTGATCCAGGTGCGCTCGCGTGAAGAAGCCATGGAATGGGCGCGGCGCTTTCCGGCGCCGTTCGGCGAGCAAGCGGATGGCGAAATCGAAGTGCGTCAATTGTTCGAACTCGACGACTTCGAACCGAGCCCCGAGTTGGACCGGTTCCGTGAACTGGACGCGGGCAAGCGCTAAGGCGGGAACGCGAAGCCCGCTCCGGCTTTATCGAAGGATTCATCATGCTCAAGACCATGCTGATTGCCGTGGTTGCGGCCGTGGGCCTGCTGTTGGTCTACGCGGCGACTCGGCCCGACACCTTTCGCATTGAACGCAGCGTGCGCATTCAGGCGCCGCCCGAGCGGATTTATGCGCTGATCGACAATCTCCACCAGTTCAACTTGTGGAATCCGTTTCTGCGCAAAGACCCCGCGGCCCAAGGCACCTATAGCGGCACGCCGAACGGCAAGGGCGCGCGTTATGCGTGGCAAAGCGACAAGGTCGGCGTGGGGCAAATGGAGATCGTCGATACGGCGGTGCCCTCGAGCGTGACGTTCAACCTCGATTTTCTGAAGCCGTTCGAAGCGCACAACATGGCCGAATTCACGTTGAAGCCTGAAGCGGGCGCGACGGAAGTGACCTGGGCCATGCACGGACCCACGCCGTTCATGTCGAAGCTGGTTCAGGTGTTCTTCAACATGGACAAAATGGTCGGCAAGGATTTCGAAGACGGCCTGAACAATCTGAAAACGCTCGCCGAGGCGAGCTGAACACGGCGCATGGCGGCCGGAGCGGCGCAACGCTCGCACTGAGCGCGAAGCGCCCAAGCCGTCCGAACCACAACCGGATCACTGGACTCCATCATGCATAAGCAGATCTACGTCAATCTCGCGGTCGACAACCTCGAACGATCGAAAGCCTTCTTCAGCGCGATCGGTTTGAGCTTCGAACCGCAATTCACGAACGAACAGGCGGCCTGTCTGATCCTCGGCGAGAACATCTACGCGATGCTGCTGGTCAAGGACCTGTTCAAGTCGTTCACGCGCAAGTCGCTGTGCGATCCGAAGGAGAGCACGGAAGCGCTGGTGGGGCTGTCGTGCGAAAGCCGGGCGGAGGTCGATGCGCTGGTCGCCAAAGCGCTCGCCGCCGGCGGCACCGTGCCGCGCGCGCCGCAGGATTATGGTTTCATGTATGGGCACGGCTTCGAGGATATCGACGGCCACATCTGGGAGCTCATCCACATGGACCCGAACGCCAAGACGGCGGGCTGAGGCTGTGACCACGGCAGCCACCCACCGTGCCATCGAGGCAGTCTGGCGGATCGAATCCGCCAAGGTCATCGCCCACGTCGCGCGGATCGTGCGCGACGTCGGGCTCGCCGAAGAACTGGCGCAAGACGCGCTGGTGGCCGCGCTCGAACATTGGCCCGACGCCGGCGTGCCCGACAACCCGGGAGCATGGCTGATGGCGACCGCAAAGAACCGTGCCCTCGACCGCTTGCGGCAGGAAGCGCTGCACGCCCGCAAGCGCCAGGAGCTGGGTCACGATCTCGACGCGATGGAGGCTCACCTCGTGCCCGATTTCGTCGATTCCCTCGATGCCGCCCGCGCCGACGATATCGGCGACGACCTGCTGCGGCTCGTGTTCACCGCGTGCCACCCGGTGTTGTCGACCGATGCGCGCGTCGCGCTCACGCTGCGCCTGCTCGGCGGCCTCACCACGGATGAAATCGCGCGCGCGTTTCTCGTGCCGGAGCCGACTGTCGCACAGCGTATCGTGCGGGCCAAGCGCACGCTGTCGGCGGCCAAGGTGCCGGTCGAGGTGCCGCAGGCGGACGCACGCGCGCCGCGGCTTGCCTCGGTGCTGCAGGTCATCTATCTGATTTTCAACGAAGGCTATTCGGCCACGGCCGGCGACGACTGGATGCGGCCCGCGCTCTGCGAGGAAGCGCTGCGGCTCGGCCGCGTGCTGAGCGGTCTCGTACCCGACGAGAGCGAAGTGCACGGCCTCGTCGCGCTGATGGAGATCCAGGCCTCGCGCACGCATGCGCGCACGAATGCGCAGGGCCGTCCGGTGCTGCTGCTCGATCAGGATCGAAGCCGCTGGGATCCGCTTCTGATCCGTCGCGGGCTGGCCGCGCTCAACAGCGCGCATGCGCTGGGCGGCGCCAGCGGCCCGTACGCGTTGCAGGCAGCGCTCGCCGCCTGTCACGCTCGTGCGCGTCGCGCGAGCGATACCGACTGGACGCAGATCGTCGCGTTGTATGACGCGCTGGCGCAAGTGGCGCCATCGCCGGTGGTCGAGTTGAATCGCGCGGTGGCGGTCGGCATGGCGTTCGGTCCGGCGGCCGGCCTGGAGATCGTCGATGCGCTGGCAAGCGATGCCGCGCTGGCGAACTACCACTGGCTGCCGAGCGTGCGCGGCGATCTGCTGGCGAAGCTCGGACGCGTGGAAGAAGCGCGCGCCGAGTTCGAACGTGCCGCGGGGATGACGCGCAATGCACGCGAGCGCGAGTTGTTGCTCGAACGCGCGCACGGCATCGCGCATTGAGCCTTGAGTCTTAGCGTTGTAACCGCTACCGGATCAACTGACGCACGCCCAACGCGACGAACCGCGGACCCATCAATCACACTGCACTCCTTCTTTCGCGCCGCGCGGCGCTTCACTCATCAAGCCGAGAAAAACGCCAACGCGCCGGTGATCACGCCCGCTCCCGCCACCACGAACGAGAGATTGCGCAACCACTTCTTGCGTGTCAGCAACGTGATCGCGCACAAGGCGATCGCCACCTGAATCAGCGTGGTGGCCTGCGCCCAACGATGATGCCCGTGTAGCAACGCTTCGCTGCGGGCGTCGTTATCGACGACTTCCTTTTCGATCGCTTCGGCTTTCGCGCGGATCGGCTCTTTCTGCTGCTTGTATTTGTCGACGTCGGCGAGGAATTTCGCATGCGCGTCCGTGTTGCCGGTGGACAGCGCCGCGCCGAGTTCGGCGAGATTTTGCTTCTCGCCCTTCGCCTGGTAGTAGTTCCACTGGTTCGACGCTTCGGTCTTTTTGATGGCGGCTTCGTTCTTGTAGTACAGCGCAAGATTTTCGCTGTTGCCGCTCTGGTACGCGCACAGGGCGCCGATCGTCGCGAGGATCGCCGTGATCACGGCCATGCGGCTCGCAAACGGATCCGCGTCGTGATGACCGGCGTGTTCCACGGCATGGTCGTGCGGACCATGCACTTCATATTCTTCAGGCATCTGATTCTCCGAGGCAAAGCTTTTCTTGTCGTATGCGGGCGGCGCACGAGCCCGTCGGGCTCAATCTTAGCGTGTGACGCAGGGTGACGGAAAAGGTGCCTCTTGGAGATGCGGCTGCGTCGGCGTTTATTCGACGGCTACGCGGAACTCAACGCGAGCGAAGTGCAGCGGCAAGATGCGAGTCAATGAATGCCTGACGCCAGCCAGGTCCGCACCAACGGAATCATATGTTCGCCGCCAAGCATGCCGAGCAGCCCGACCAGCGCGATGGTCGGCGGCGCGGGCGACTTCACTTCCATCACGCTGTAGAGGAGGCCGACCACGACACCCGCGGCCAGCGAGATCAAATACGCTTTCATGACTGTTGTATCCAGATGAGAGGCGGGCTGCCACGCCCGCCGGTCGCAATGGCGATTACATCGTGATGACGACCCGGCCGCGTGTGCCGGCGGCCACGGCCTCGTAGGCGTCGCGAGCGCGTTCGAGCGGGAATGTCTGCGCGATGGCCGGTCCGGTCAGCTTGCCGGTTTCGAAGCCCTCGACTAGCGCCGTCATCAACGGCGCCGATTCCGCGACGCCTAGCTTCGCGCTATCCACACCGAGCAACTGCGTCTCGTTGTGATAGAAGTCGATCAGATCGAATTCGACGCGGCGCTTGCCCGTGCCGCTGATTTCGAGCACGCGGCCACGGCGTTTGACGAGGCTCAATGCCATCTCGAACGCCACGCCGCCGACCGTGTCGTACACCACGTCCGCACCCGCGCCGTCGGTCAGCGCCCTCAAACGGTCCGTGGTGTTTTCATCGAACGGCACGTACTCGTCGATCAGGCGGCCCGCCGGCGTATCCGCGTCGAGCGGATGACGGTCCACGGCGATCACACGGGCGCCGCGCGCCTTGGCGATCTGCACCACCGCACCGCCCACGCCGCCACCGGCGCCGATCACGGCGATGGTCTCACCCGCTTGCAACTGCGCGTACTCGACCGTGCCGAGCCAGGCGACCACGAAGTTCACGCCGATCGCGGAGGCTTCGGCATGGCTCAGCGTTTTGGGTTTGCGCGACAGTGCCGCGAGTGGCACCTTGATGAACTCGGCATGCGTGCCGTCGCGCGTGAAGCCGATGTCGCCGCCGGTGCCCCACACTTCGGCGCCGAGCCAGGTTTGCGGACCGTCCACCACCACGCCGCTAAAGTCACGCCCCGGCGTGCGCGGCAGCACCGTATGTCCGAAATGCCCGGAGACGTTCTTGACGTCGCTCGGATTCACCGAGGCCGCCTTGACTTGCACGACGACGTTGTCGGCGTCGGCTTGCGGCGTCGGCAGTTCGATGTGGTCGAGCACCTCGGGGCTGCCGAAGGATTTGAACTGGATGGCTTTCATCGTATGTCGCTCCAATTGGATTCCGGGCTGCGTTGCGCAGTAGATTGAACGTTAGTCTAGGTGACCGGCACGCAGGTGTTGAGACAAAGACTTTCGAAATTCGGACAAGCAGTTGGCGACCCACGCCCGTGGCGCTGCGAAGCGGATCAACTTTGCTGGCTCTTCGCGGGTTCGGGCGCGACCGTGGACGCCGGCTCGCTCAACGTGCCGCTCGGATCGAAGCCGGTCGGCGGCGCGCCCAGTTCGCGCCGGAACATGTCGCTGAAGCTGCTCGGCTGAAAACCGAGCGAGCGCGCGACGCTGCTCACCGGCCGTCCTTCGGCGAGCCAGGAGACGGCGACCGCCAGTTGCACCTGGCGGCGCCATTCGGCAAAGCCGACGCCCAGTTCGCGTGTGAAGAGGCGCGCCAGCGTCCGCACGCTCGCTCCGACCGACGCCGCATGCTGCTCGAAGCTGATTGCGATCGACGGATTGTCGATCACCGCGCGGCATAACGCCTCGAGCCGCCGGTCCGAGGCATCGGGCAACGCGATGCGCAGCGACGAGCGCGGCGCGTGTCCCAGTTCCAGCATGGCGAGACGGTACGCGGCGTCGAGATAGGTCTGATCGCGCGAGTCGCTGCTTTCATGCTCCGCGATCGAGGTGATCAGTTCGCGCAGCAGGCCGTTCACCTCGAACACGTCGCTGCGCCGGCTCAGATGACCGACATTGCGCGCGTGGAGATAGAGATTGCGCATCTCCACCTCGCTCATCATGTGGATGGAGTGCAGGGTGCCGGCCGGTAGCCAGACCGCGCGTTGCGGCGGCACCACCAGCGCTTCGCGGCCGACCTCGACCCACATCACGCCCGATACCGCATACAGCACCTGCGCCCACGTGTGCGAGTGCGGGTCGATACGCAGCCCGCGCGGATAGTGCCGGGCGAGCGAACGGGCGTCGGCGTCGTCGTGGAGTTCGGGGGGGCGGGCTTTGGGCACGGCGGCTCGGTTCAGGCTTCGCGCATGGCGGATGAAGATCGCGGACCGTGTCGATCCGTTTGCGAAGCATAGCGCGAGGCGCGGGCCTGTGCATGTTGCGCGCCGGTCGGCGCTCAGATGCGCTTAGGTGCGCTTACGTGCGATGGCCCATCAACAGCAGCAGCAACGAGAGGGTCACGATCGAGCCTACAGTCGACAGCAGGATCGTCCGCGAGGTGATGTGGGCTTCACGTTCGTAGAACTCGGCGAGCATGAAGGGGCCGGTGCCGGTGGGCAACGCGGCGAGGATGACCGCCATTTCGACCAGCGTGGACGAGAGCCCAAACACGCGCGCCGCAAGCCACCATGTCAGCGCGGGCTGTACGAGCAGCTTGACGCCGGTCAGCAGCCAGGAAATGCCTCGTGCGCCGGCCTCGGATGGGCGCTTCTCCGCGAGGAACAAGCCGAGGCTCACCAGCGCGCACGGACTCGCCGCGCCGCCCAGCAGTTTCAGAAAGGTTTCCGCGCTGGGCGGCAACGCGACATGGAGGCTGGCGAACAGCACGCCCACGATCGGCGACACGATCAGCGGATTGCGCGCCAGCGAGCGCAGCACTTTCAACCCCAGCTTATGCGGCGTGCGCTCGGTCTGCAGACCCACTTCGATCAGTACGATCGCAACCGCGAACAGCACGCAGGCAACGAGGATCGTGGCGATCGTGGTCGGCGTCAGACTGGCCGAGCCGAACGCGATCATGCCCAGCGGGAAACCGATATAGCCGGTGTTCGGATACGAGGCCGCAATCGCATCGACGCTCGCATCAGCGAGATGCCGGCCGCTCATCAAGCGCATCGCCAGAATCAGGACGAACACGCTGACACACGCAATCGAAAATGTGGCGACGAACGCCGGCTGATAGAGCTGCTGCCAGGTGGCGTGGGCCATGATGTCGAACAGCAACGCCGGCAGCGCCAGCCAGACCACGAAACGGTTCAGTTCCGAAGCCGAGTTCGCCCCGAGCACATTGCGCCGGCGGCAGGCGAAACCCGCGAAAATCAGACCGAAGACGGGGAGCAGGATTTCGAGGGTGGCTAACATCGGCGCAAAAATGTGGGGAGAAATGGCGATCCGCCAGCGTAGTGGCTAGCGGCGATACAATCCAATACTGTTTTTTGTGCTCAACAATACCTTTTTTGCATTGTCATTTCCCATGAGTCATTTCCCATGAGGCCGTCGTGATCGATATCAAGCCGCTGCGCTACTTCGTGACGCTTGCCGAGACGCGCCATTTCGGCCGGGCGGCGGTGCGTCTGAATCTGTCGCAGCCGCCGTTGAGCCGGCAACTGGCGGCGCTGGAAGCGAGCGTAGGCGTGACGCTGGTCGAGCGTAGCCCGCGCAGCGTGACCTTGACCGCCGCGGGCGAGCGCTTCTATGCCGATGCGAAAGCGATTCTCGCCTCCGTGGAGCAAGCGGTCAGCAACGCGCAAGCCGCCGCGCATGGCGACGCCGGCAAGCTCGCCATCGGCTTCACGATGTGCGCGGCGTACAACGTCGTGCCCGGCTATGCGCGGGCTTTCGGCGCGGCCTATCCCGAAGTCGCGTTGAACCTGCGTGAGGTCGTCTCCAACGATCTCGCCGCGCAGGTGCTCGTCGGTCAGATCGACGCGGCCATCATGTTCCCGACCGTGCCGGACAAGGGGCTCGCCACGCGCACGATTCTCAGCGAGCCCTTGTGCGTTGCGCTGTCGCGCAGTCATCCGCGGGCCCGCGCGCGGCGTCTGAAAATTGCGCAACTGGCCGGCGAACCGTTCGTGCTTGCATCCGAGGACGTGGCGCCCACTTTGCGCGCGACGATCCTCGAGCATTGCCGCTCCGGCGGCTTCGAACCCGACATACGTTTCGAAGTGCAGTTGCAGCAGACGGTGCTGAGTCTCGTCGACGAAGGGGTGGGCGTGGCGCTGGTGCCGGCTTCCATGCGCAAAGCGCAACTCGCGGGCGTGGTGTTCCGGCCGCTGGTCGATGCACCGCTGATCGAACAGGTGCTGGCGTGGTCGCCGGTGAATCGCAATCCGTGTCTGGCGCGCTTTCTCGAGTTGGCGTGAGGGCAGCGTTTATGAACCGGCGAGGCGGTTTGTCTGCTCCACGGTGTCGTCGGGATAGCGCAGCGCATCTCGCTTGATGAGCCGGCGGCACCAGAAGGTCCAGGCCGTCAGGCCGGCATAGACGCCGTACCTCAGCACGGTGGACGCGATGGCCGAGCGCGGATCGTCGGGCCATTGCCAGACGATCAGACTGCGCAAGATGTTCTCGCCCGTCATGCCGATGCCCCACACGAGCGTCATCAAGCGGATATACGCGACGAGCGAGGGACGCTCGCGCCAATGCTTTTCGAAGCTCTCGACGCTGCGATGATCCTCGCGTGACATGGTCGAGCGCGCGAGATAAAACACTAGCGGTTTTGGCAGCGCGAGCGACACCAGGAACGATACGCCGATCATGCCGGAGACCATCGGGTCTTCGATCTCGCGCAGTCGCGTGTTGCCGCCGAAGCCGACGCTGAGTGCCAGCAGCGAGAGCACGATGCCGACCAGCACGAGCGCGCTGAGCGCGTCGAAATGGCGATAGCGCAGCAGGTCCCAGCTCATCCACGCAATCAGCGGCAGCGCCGACGCGGCCAGCGCGCCGAGCTGGCCCCAGTGCGGGAACGCGAGCCGGTAGGCGAGCCAGGGCAAGGCGACGTTCACGATCAGCGCGGTGAGGTAGCGCAGGCGAAGTTTCATCGACGGAGCGGTGGTGAGCGTGGCAACGATGCGCGGACGTATCCGGCGAGTGTAGGGCGAAGTCTCTTCGCATGCCATAGCTTGCGGCGCGGGCGGCCAGGATATTGGCAACGCACATGGCGCGCAGAAAATCTGCGATGATCGAGCGCACTGATTGCCGAGCCATTTCATCCACTATCTGCTCTTACGCAATGTCGATTGCTCCCCCGCTCCTCACCACCTCCCGCCTCACCCTGCGTCCCCACACGCGCGACGATTTCCTCGAGAGTTACGCGATGTGGTCCGATCCCGAGGTGATCCGCTATATCGGCGGCAAGCCCTTCACGCGCGAAGAAGTCTGGGCGCGTCTGCTGCGTTACGCCGGTCATTGGGCGATGCTGGGCTATGGCTATTGGGTCGTGCGGGAAAAGGAGAGCGGCCGGTTTCTCGGTGAAGTCGGCTTTGCCGACTACCATCGCGAGATCGAGCCGTCCTTGTTGGCGCCCGAAGTCGGCTGGGCGCTGGATCCGGCCGTGCATGGCCGTGGCTACGCAACCGAGGCCGTGCGTGCCGCGCTGGAGTGGGCCGACCGGCAGTGGCCGGATGGGGAAACGGCCTGCATCGTCGCGCCGGAGAATCTGCCGTCGCTGCGCGTCGCTCATAAATGCGGTTATCGTGAGCAACTTCGGACCACGTATAAAGGCAAGCCGACCATCGTGCTGCGTCGGCGGGCACATGCGGTTTGAGCCAACGCGCGGCGAGCGCCGTTGTTGCCCGTTACATCGAGCGATCCGTGCGCGCCGTCCGGCTCGACAATCACCTCACCGCGCGTCGCCGCTCGCTACTGCCCGCTGCTGTGCGATCAGATCCACCAGCCGTTCGACCTGTTGCCCTTGCGCATCGAAGTTGCCGGCATCGAGCCAACGCGCATAGCTCGGACGGAGCGCAGGCCATTCGCTATCGATGATCGAAAACCACGCGGTGTCGCGATTGCGTTCGCGATACACGATCGCCTGACGGAAGATCCCCTCGAACGTGAAGCCGTAGCGCAACGCCGCCGTGCGCGACGGTCCGTTCAACGAATCGCACTTCCATTCGAAGCGCCGATAGCCGAGCTTGTCGAACACCTGCGTCATCAGCAGAAACATCGCTTCGGTGGCGATGCGCGTGCGCTTCAGACGCGGCGAATAGGTGACGTGGCCGACTTCGATCACACCGTTTGCGCGGTCGATCCGCATCAGCGCCAGCGTGCCGACCGCCTTGCCGGTCGTCAGATCGATCACCGCGTAGTGCAGCGGATCGGCGGACGCGGCGGCGCGCGTCAGATGCTCGCGATAGGCGGCGAGACTTTCGAACGGACCGACTGCCAGGTAGGTCCAGTCGCGGCCATCGGCGGCCGAGCTGTACGCGTCGTATAGATCCTCGGCGTGACGCTCCACGTGCACGGGTTCGATCCGGCAATAGCGGCCCACCAGCGGCTCGCGGCCAGGCGCCTGAGCGCCGTTCCAGCCCGGCACGGGGGCGCCGATCGGTTGGTCGAACGCGTTACGTCTGGGTTCCATGTCTGTTCTCCTGGCGGTTACGAATGATCGTCGATGATGGAGAACGATACGGCAAACGTGGTATGTTCAAAAGATCCACGTCAACGTCATTTGATAGATCCAGCCGCGATGATCGAGATCATTGGCCCGCTTGCCAGCCCGGCTGCATCCACGGCCGCCGGCAGCGGCGCAAAGCCCGAGCCGCTGCAAAAACAACTAATCGAGCGCTTGCAGCAGGCGATTCTCGCTGGGCGTTTGCCGGCGGGATCGCTGCTGCCGTCGTCGCGCCTGCTGGCTGCGGAAATGGGCGTGTCGCGCAACACGGTGGTGATCGCGTACGAGCATCTGGCCGCGGTCGGTTATGTGGTCGCCGACAAGAAGGGCACGCGCGTGAGCCCACTCTCCAGCCCATCCGCCCGCGGCGAGCCGCGCTCGCACCCTGCCGCGCCGGAGGTGGCCTACGCGGCGCGCGTCGGGCAGTTCGCGGCCACCCGCACCCACGCCGACAACACTTTGCCTCTGACGCCCGGCACGCCCGCCTTGGACCGTTTCCCGGTGACCGCGTGGCGGCGCGCACTTGAACGCTCGATGGAGCGTGCGCTGCCCCTCGCGCTCGGCTACGGCACGCCGGCCGGCGAGCCGGCGTTGCGCGACGCCATCGCCGCGCACTTGCGAATGGCGCGCGGCGTGCGCTGCGAAGGCTCGCAAGTGGTGATCACCGAGGGCGCGCAGGAGGCGCTGAACCTGTGCGTGCGCCTCTTCACCAATCCCGGCGACGTCGCATGGGTCGAGGACCCCGGCTATCGCGGCGCGAAAGCCGCGTTCAATCTGGGCGACCTGACCACGCTGCCGATCCCCGTCGACACCGAAGGCATGGCGGTGCCATCCGACGCGTGGCGCACGCAGCCACCCACGCTGATCTACACGTCGCCCGCGCATCAGTATCCGACGGGCTCGGTGCTGTCGGTGGCGCGCCGTCTCGAGCTGATCGCGCAGGCGAGGCGCAGCGGCGCGTGGCTGATCGAGGACGATTACGACGGCGAGTTCCGCCACACCGGCGAGCCGATCGCCAGCATGCAAGGGCTCGTCGAGGATGCGCGGGTGTTGTACGTCGGCTCGTTCAGCAAAACGATGTTTCCCGCGCTGCGCATCGGCTTCGTGGTGCTGCCGCGTCCGATCGCCGCGCACACCGCTGTCGCTGTGCAGGAGATGCTGCGCGGCGGGCATCGGCTGGAGCAACTGGCGCTGGCGCAGTTCATCGAGAGCGGCGAGTTCGGGCGGCATCTCGGGCGTATGCGGCGTCTGTATCGCGAGCGCCAGCAGGCGTTGCGCGATGCGCTGAGCGCGCATTTCGCGCCGTCGCAGATTCTCGGCGGCAATTGCGGCATGCATCTGACGCTGCGCTTGCCGCCGCGCATCGACGATCAGACCCTCGCCGAACGCGCGCTCGCTCACGGGCTCAATCCGCGCGCGCTGTCCGGTTTCGCGTTACAGCCGTGCGCGGAGACGAATGGGCTCGTGATCGGCTACGGCAGTACGCCGGCTGAGCGGCTGGCGACGGCAATCCGTGTGCTGGCCGGGCTGGTGGCCGAGTTGGACGGCAAGCCGAAGCGTCAGCCGGCCAGGCAATCGGCCACGAAGATGCGCGTGTAACTTTTTGCGTTTGTCCGCGCGGCCCATGTCGCGCTATCGTGTCGCTTATGCGCGGCGATTTCGGAGTGTGCGTCATCGACGGATCGCCCGCAGCTCATGTCGCACGCGCCGCACTGCAACATCGCGTGATATGCGGTGCCGCAAATGCTCGCCGGGTCGCTGTTGGCTCGGGCATGAAGAATGCCTTTGTTGTGGTTATCTATGACGATCTATCGACCGGAGACGACATGAAGGAAATCGAACCGACCCCGTGGTTTGAGCTTGAGGCCCACACGCCCGTCCGTGAAGGCTGGTACGAGGTGCAGTTGACGAGCGGGGACACGGCTTTTGCGAAGTTTGGCGACGGCGTATGGACCGAGAAACCGTTGCTGGTATTTACACACTGGCGCGGCTTGTCCGCCGATCCATCGAAAGCCGGCGAAGGCGAGACCGAATCGATCGCCGCCGAGGCCACCGCGGCCCAAGGCGTGCGCGCCGCGTGGAACGCGTTCTTCCCGGGACTCGGCGAGGAACAGCACAAGCCACTGGATGCCGTGCCCAACGGCAAAGCGCCGCACTGATGTACGCCGGGCGGCGGCTCGCGAGTTGCCGCCCTGATCTGTCTGACCTTACCCGCGCTCGAGCGCTTCGGCAGCCAGCTTGCCGATCTCCGTATCGATGTCGGGCGTCTCGCCCGTCTCGAGAATCCACGCCGCGGACAAACCGGACCACGCCAATATCCATTGCAGCAAACGGCGCCGATCGAGCCCGGCATGCCGCGCGACTCTTTCGACGCGACGCTCGAACCATCCCAGTCGCAACGCCGACTCCGCGTCCGGATTGCAGAAAATGTTTGCGTAGTCGAATCCGCGTTCGCCGAAGAGGCCTTTCGGGTCGATGGCCAGCCAGCCGCACGGGCCGAAATCCAGCACGTTGCCGTGGTGGATGTCACCGTGCAATACCACCAGTTCTTGCGGCGCGGCGAGCAAGGCTTGCGCGACGGTGGCGCTGTTCTGCAACCAGCCACCGTATTGTTGCGCGGCGGGCCAGAGGCTCGCGAACCAGCGTGGCAAATCGATCAATTCGGGAAGCGGTTTGTTTCGCGGCGCGTGGAGGCGCGCGGCGGTGGCGCAGAGAATGTCGATGGCGCGGTCGTCGGCGTCGCTGTTGCCGGTGCGCGCCAGGTCCGCTAGCGTGTGGCTGCTTTGCGCACGCTCCAGCAGGAGAGCGTCGGCATCGTGGGCGAGTATGCGGGCCGCGCCTTCGCCGTCCCACCATACCATCAGCCGCGCGCCGAATTTCTCTTCGGGTTCCTGCGCGACTTTTAGCATCGCGGGAATGCCGTGTCGGCGCACGGGCAGGAGCCGGCTGCTGTGCGTGCGAATCGGCTCGCCATCCTGCCGCAGATCCCATTTGACGATGTACTCGGTGAACATTTGAGCTTCAGTTCGCGAGCAGGGCGATGTTGCTGTCAGGGGTATGCAGGCAGGCGATGCGCACGGTCTCTCCAATGAGTTCGACGGTTTTTCATTCTCGCCTAAATCGACACGCAGTGGCGCGCGCAGCGCGCATCGAGGCCCGCCGCTACAATCACTCTCATTCATCTGACGCGGAACCTACGTATGAAAGTCACCCGAGAACCCGTAGCCTTGCCGCGGGCCACGCAGCTACTGAATCATGGACCGGTCACGATCATCACCAGCGCGCACGGTGGCCGCTCGAACGTGATGGCGGCGTCGTGGGCGATGCCGCTCGACTTCAATCCGCCGAAGGTGGTCGTGGTGGTGGATAGCCGCACGCTCACGCGACAACTGATCGAGGCGAGTGGCGTGTTCGGACTGCAACTGCCGAGCCGGGGATTCGCTGCGCAAACGCTGGCGGTGGGCTCGAACGCGGGCACCGAACTCGACAAGTTTGCCGCCTTCGACCTGGAGACGTTCCCCGCGCAACAGATCGACGTGCCCATGCTCGCGGGTTGCATCACGTGGATGGAGTGCAAAGTCATTCCGGACGACAGCCAGCGTCACGATCTGATCATCGGGGAAGTGGTCGCGGCGTATGCGGATAGCCGCGTGTACTCGAACAACCGCTGGCATTTCGGCGACGATCCCGATCTGCGCACCTGCCACTACGTGGCTGGCGGGACGTTCTTTGCCACGGGCGATGCGTTCGAGGTGGACGCCGTGGCGAATGGCGCGGCGAGTGAGTGAGGCTCGGCGCGCGCGGCTATTTGCATCGAAGGAATTTGCCCGCCTTCAATTCCAGTAGCGCGACGAGTTCCGGCTGCATGAATGCGTAGTCGTCGGGAATGTCGCACCACTCATACGTCGCCCTCGGCAAACTTCTTCAGCGCACCTCCCGCCAACCGATACCGCACCCATTCGCTTTGCGCGCTCGCGCCGATCGATTCATAGAAGCCGATGGCCGGCTCGTTCCAGTCGAGCACACTCCATTCGAAGCGGCCGCAACCGGTATCGCGGGCAATGCGCGCGAGGTGGCGCAGCATCTGTTTGCCCGCGCCGCTGCCGCGCGATGACGGCGACACGTACAGGTCTTCCAGATAAAGCCCCTGTTTGCCGAGCCAGGTGGAATACGAAAAAAAGTAGACGCAAAAGCCGATGGGCTCGCCGTTCATCTCGCAGATCAGCGCCTTCGCGCTGGAGCCGGCGGAAAACAGGCTTGCTTCGATGTCGCCGACGGTCGCGACGACTTCGTGCGCCGCCTTTTCGTACACTGCGAGTTCGGTGATGAAGCGAAGAATCAGCGCCGAGTCGGCGGCGTGAGCGGGACGGATATGGATAGTCAAGGTTGGATGCTCGATTGATCGGTTGAGTTGCAGAGCGAAGTTTCGCGCGGACGCGTCAGCTTCGGATCAGACATACATCGTAGCGTTTAACGTGCTGTTCTGACCAGAGCGCGACGAGAATGCGATTGACGCCTCGTCACAAAATCGTTTACTGTCGATCCATGGACTTCCACTCGATTCCCTTCGCTGCCGTCACCACCACGACGACCACCTTCACAGGCGGGTCGTCTGGAGGTTGCGCGCGCTAGAAGCACGAAGCTGTGGCAAACCACCAAAGGCCCCGCCGGAAACGGACGGGGCCTTTGGCGTTTCTGGACCTCCGTTTGCGGCATCCATTCGTGGCAACCGATCAAATGGAGCAAGACTGTGAACGACCTCGACCATCGTGTATTAGGCAATAAACTCGACCTCTTTCATCAACAGGAAGAAGGCGCGGGCATGGTTTTCTGGCACCCGCGGGGCTGGGAACTGTATCGCGTACTCGAAGATTATGTGCGTGCGCGCATGCGTCGCGCAGGATTTCGCGAGATTCGCACGCCGCAATTGCTGGCGCGATCGCTGTGGGAAAAGAGCGGGCATTGGGAGAAGTTCGGCGCGGCCATGTACTCGTTGGCCGATGCGGAAGAAGGCCGCGCGCTCTGTCTGAAGCCGATGAGTTGCCCATGTCATGTGCAGGTGTTCAACCAGCGCGTGCGGTCGTATCGAGAGTTGCCGGTCCGTTATAGCGAGTTCGGCGCTTGTCATCGCGACGAGCCGTCGGGTTCGCTCGAAGGACTGAAGCGCACGCGTGCTTTCGTGCAGGACGACGCGCATGTGTTCTGTATGCCTGCGCATATCGAAGCGGAAGTCGGCCGCTTCTGTGCGCTGTTGCGTACGGTCTATGCGGACCTTGGTTTTTCCGGGTTCAAGGTCGCGCTAGCGACGCGGCCGGCCATACGCGCGGGCAGCGATCAAACGTGGGATCGCGCGGAAGATGCCTTGGCGAAGGCTGCGCGTGCCGCTGGTCTTGAGTTCGATGTGCTCGAAGGAGAGGGCGCTTTTTACGGGCCGAAACTCGAGTTTCATCTGACGGACAGCCGCGCGCGGAGTTGGCAATGCGGCACGATTCAGCTCGACTTCGTGCTACCTGAGCGGCTCGACGCGGAGTTCGTCAACGAGCGTAATGAGCGTGAGCGGCCCGTGATGATTCATCACGCGGTGCTCGGCAGTATGGAGCGGTTTATCGCGATGCTGCTTGAGCATCATGAGGGATGGTTGCCGGTGTGGCTGGCTCCTGAACAGGTCGTCGTGGCGACGGTCAGCGACGCAAATATCGGCTACGCGCAGGAGCTTATGCAGGCGCTTGACGACGCGGGTGTCAGGGCGGTGCTCGATAGCCGGCCCGAGCGGCTGGAAAAGAAGATCTTCGATGCGCGCGAGAAGCAGGTGCCGCTTCTGGTCGTGGTGGGCTCGCGCGATGAGCGGGATCGGACGATCAGTATTCGCATGCGGGATGGGCGGCACGCGACGGTTTCATTTGTGGAAGGTGTGGAACGGTTGATGTTGATGGCGCCGACGCCTGCGATGGTGTCGAGGCTCTGATGTGGTGAGTGCGGCTCGCGTATCCAGCTCTGCCGGCGGGACCGGACGGCGAGCCCCTGTTGCTTCTGAGTAGCATCAGCGGCGAGGAAGAGCTGTCGAGAATCTTCCGCTATGTACTGAATGTGCGCACGTCGCCCGACGCGAACCTCACGGCCG
Source organism: Paraburkholderia sp. RL17-347-BIC-D (assembly GCF_046027915.1). Classification (NCBI taxonomy): domain Bacteria; kingdom Pseudomonadati; phylum Pseudomonadota; class Betaproteobacteria; order Burkholderiales; family Burkholderiaceae; genus Paraburkholderia; species Paraburkholderia sp. RL17-347-BIC-D. Next base: position 19,830 of record NZ_JARESS010000007.1, on the reverse strand, counting down.
ATGAGTCGGCCTTTCGCATAGCTTCCGACGGTGCATCGAGCTGCGCCTCCGGGCGCTTTAACGCAACGGAGCGCTTGGGCACGATACGTCACCATTCGAACATAGTGATTACCGCACCTCCGCAAATAACCGCCCCCACCGCGCCAGCGGCTCCGTATCCACCCCCGCCATCCTCAACGCCTTCCAAACCACCGTCGCCACCGTGTCATACGCAGGAATATCCGTAGCCATCTCAAACGCGCGCACCAAATGCGCTGCATGCAGATTCGTACAGAACGTCGTCACCGCATCCGGTCTCGCGAACGCGGCCTCGCGCATCATGATCGCGAGCTGGGTGTCGGGCACTTCAGCAAAGCTGAAATTATCCTGCAGCCCCAAATGCCGCTCCGCCACGCATTCAATGCCACGCTTCTCGTAGTTACGGACGATTCGCTGCTGAACATCATCGGTATAAGGCGCCACCAGACCGAATCGTCGCACGCCGGTCTTCTCGAAGATCTCGTTGAGCGCCAGCACAGAAGTCGTCGCAGGAATGCCTGTCGCCTCCGTAATCTGCCGACACAACGCGTGATCGCGCTCGAACCCCAGCCAACCCGCCGACGTGCCGCTCCAGCCGATCACGTCCACCCGCGCATCGGCCAGTTGACGCGCGGCCGTCAGAATCCGGCTCGCGTCGAACTGGCCGAGCGCCCGCTCGGACAACGCGATCTCCGTCACCGAGAAGCGAGCAAAGTGCGCGCTGACGTGCGGCAGTTCGCTCAGCATCGCCGCGGTAATCGGCTCGAGCGCCGTATTCGACGACGGCGTCAGAATACCGAGCCGGATTCGTTTGCTTTGCATCGCAGCGCGTCCTCTACTCTTACCTTAGTCGGCCAGCAGCGATTTCACGCCCTCGGCGGCTTCATAGCGAAGCGCGTCGAGATCGAGACCCGGAATCACGCCGTTATCCACCACCACGCGGCCATTCACCACGTTGTAGCGAACGCGCGCCGGCTCTCCCGCCGTCACCGGCGCCACCGCGACATCGTGAAAGCCGTTGAAGCGCAGGTCGCTGATGTCGTAGAGCACGAAGTCCGCCGCCATGCCGACTTCGAGTGTGCCGACCGCGTCGAGACCGAGCACGCCCGCGCCGCCTGCACTGCCCCAATGGATCGTCTCCTCCACAGTGGTCGCCGACGCGCCCTGCGCCGCGCGATGCACGAGCCACGCGAAATGCGCTTCGTTGGTCATGCTGCCCGATTCGTTCGACGCCACGCCATCCACGGCCAGCGACATCGGCACGCCTGCGGCCGCCATCTGAGGCGCAGGTGCGATGCCGCTGCCTAACCGCGCGTTACTGACAGGGCAATGCGAGCAACCACTGCCGGTTTCGGCGAGCATCGCGATCTCGCTCGCTTGCAGATGCACGAGGTGCGCGAACCACACATCCGGTCCGAGCCATTCGTGATCGGCGACGAATTCGACCGGCAGTTTGTTGAAGCGCTCCTTGCAAAAATCGACATAACGGGTCGTCTCGGACAGATGCGTATGCAAGCGCAAACCCATCCGACGAGCCGCGCGTGCGACTTCAGGCAGTAGCTCGGGCGGCAAGGAGAACGTCGGCGTGGTCGGCGCGACGACAACGCGACGCATCGAAGCATCGCCGGCATCGTGATAGCGCGACTTCAAACGTTCGATGTCGGCGAGCATCTGATCGAGCGTCTCGGGCTTGAGCGCGACTTTGGAAAAGCCTGGATGATCGCCCGCCGCCTGCAATGCGCCGCCACGGCACAACACGAAGCGCATGCCGAACGAAGCCGCTTCGTCGAATAGCAGATCGCCGGTTTCGGTGCTGCCGTCCGCGTGATAGAGATAGTGATGATCGGCGCAGGTCGTCACGCCGGAGAGGAGCAGCTCGGCAAGACCCAGGCGAGCGGCAACGCGCGCCAGATCCGGCGTAAAGCGCGCAAGACGCGGATACGGCACGGCGGCCAACCATTCCTGCAAATCCGCATTGATACCGGACGGCACGGCCTTCAAGAGGTTCTGAAACAGATGATGGTGCGTATTCATCCAACCCGGATAGACCACACAGGAACGCGCGTCGATCACGCGTTCATCGGCACGAGGTTCGAGATTCGGCGCGATGGTTGCGATACGTCCTTGGCAAATCCGCAGATCGACCTGACCGAGCCTTGCGCGCTCGCCGCTCATTCCGCTCATCACCGCGACAGGGTTTTTGATCAGCAACGCTTCAGTTTGCATGCTCACGATTCGATATCCTTTCAGTTACTGCGAAGCGGCCGCCTCTGCAAAGACGGCCGCGCCCGTCATGCAACATCCGCTTATTCGCGGACCATGTTGTGCGCCGGCACCACGTCCTCTTCATGCGCGCCGTTGAGCACCGCGTTCAACACAACGGAAACGAGGCATGCCAGCACTACGCCGCTATGCAGGAACGGTTGCGTCCAGTCAGGCATGTGCTTGAAGACCTGCGGAGCCATGACCGGAATCAGCGCGGTGGCGATCGTAAAGCCGACGATCAGCACGTTGTAACGATTGCGCTCGAAGTCCACTTTCGCCAACGTCTGCACACCAGCCGCGACCACTACACCGAACATGGCGATACCTGCCCCGCCGAGTGCAGCGGAAGGCGTCGAGGCAACCACCGCGCCGATCTTCGGTACCAGCGCCACCACGCACATCAGCACGCCGCTGATCGCCACTACCCAGCGACTGCGCACGCCAGTCAGGATGACGAGCCCGACGTTCTCCATGAACGCGATGAACGGAAAAGCCGCGAACATGCCCGCAATCGCGCTCGCGAGACCGTTGGCACGCATGCCGCGCACCACGTCCTCCTCGCTCACTTCTTTATCGACGATGTCGCCGATCGCGACGAACAGGCCCATCGATTCGACCATCTGCACCACCATGACGACGATCATCGTCAGCACCGGCACCAGCGAGAACACGGGCGTGCCGAAGTGGAACGGCAGGGGCATGGTGAACCACGGCGCTTGCGCCACGCTCGTGAAGTTGCCCATGCCGAGCGAACACGCCAGAATGCCACCCGCAATCAAACCGATCAGCACCGACAGATTGCGCAGGAACGCATTGGCGAATCGGTTGATCGCGAGAATCACCAACGCGACGAACAGCGTGACGCTCAGGAAAGGCAGTGCACCGAACTGCTGTTGCGCGGCCTCGCCACCACCGGCCCATTGATACGCGACGGGAAACAACTGCAAGCCGATCACGGTCACGATGCAGCCCGTCACCACAGGTGGAAAGAACCTTCGTAAGCGCCCGACGAGCGGCGCGGCGAACATGGTGAACAGACCCGCGCCAATCACCGCGCCGCACACGCCGGCAAAGCCGACGCCCGGACTCGTGCCGATCGCGATCACCGGCCCGACGCTGCTGAATGCGACGCCTTGCAGAATCGGCAGGCGCACACCGAACTTCCAGACGCCGACGGTTTGCAGAATCGTCGAGATACCCGAGCAAAACAGCGCCGTGCTGATGAGCACGGTGGTGTCGGCCGGCGACATCTTCAGTGCCGACGCGACGATCAGCGGCACCGCAATGGCGCCGATGTAAGCCACTAGCATGTGCTGCAAACCGAGCGTGAGCATCTGGCGCTTCGGCAGAATCCGATCGACGGGGTGTATGGCGGTGTTCATGACATGTCTCCAGACTATTGTTTTCGATCGGAGCGCGCCGCACGAATCTCGCCATGCGGCATCACTTCGCGCGCCGACCGGATCTCCCGTCAGGCCGCAACCGGCACGGCAAGACAGGCATGGAAGCGGTCGGTCAGCGCGGCGCGATCGAGATCGCGTCCGATGAATACGATTCGGCACGAACGCGGCTCACTGCCCCACGCTTGCGCCGCGCGCAGTTCGATGACGTTGTGCACGCCTTGCAGCACGTAACGATGGGACTGGCCTTGCACGGCGAGAATGCCTTTCATACGGAACAGGTTCGCGGTATCCGAGTCGCGCAACTCGGCGAGCCACGCTTGCAGCGCGTCGAGGTCGATATCCGCATCGACTTCAATACCGACAGAGGACACGCTTTCATCGTGCTGGTGGTGGGCGTGATCGTCGTCGTGATGGGCATGTTCGAGCTCATGTGCATGCTCTTCGTGGCCATGCACGTGTTCTTCTTCATGTAAGCCATCGGTCTCGACGAGAATCTGCGAGAACTCGTTCGCGCCCACGCCGAGAATCTTGCCGAGATCGATCTGCGCATAGCTCGACTCGACGATTTCCGCCGTGGCGTTGAGTCCGCGAATGCGTTGCGTGAGCGAAGCAATATCGTCCGGTCCCACCAGATCGACCTTGTTGATCACGATACGGTCCGCGCACACAATTTGATCGACGGCCTGGTTGTCACTGCCGTCGAGCACCAGATCGTCCAGATGGGCGGCGATATGCTTCGCATCCACCATCGTGACGACGGCGTCGAGGCTCACTTGTTTGGCGATTGGATCATCGAGAAAGAAAGTCTGCGCAACCGGATACGGATCGGCGAGCCCGCTCGTTTCGACGATGATGTGATCGAGCCGGTCCGGCCGCTCCACCAGCATGCGCACGATTCGCACCAGATCTTCGCGCACCGCGCCGACACAGCACACGCAGCCGTTCGTCATTTCATAGATCTCTTCGGTCGATTCGAGCACGAGGCCACCGTCGATGCCGATTTCGCCGAACTCGTTTTCGATCACGGCGATCTTGCGCCCGTGCTTCTCGCGCAGGATGTAGTTGAGCAGCGTCGTTTTGCCGGCGCCGAGAAAGCCGGTCAGCACCGTGACGGGGATTTTCTCGACTTCGTTGTGGGTGGTGTGAATGTGATTCATGGCTCGTCTCCGTTTCTTCGTTCGTACTACGGTTCGGCTATCAGGCGATATTCGGTTCTTGTGTTTCGACTTCTCGCCAGCGTTTGACGGTGCCCGCTTCGAGACCGAACAGATCGAGCACGCGGCCTAGCGTGTGATCGATCATCTGGTCGAGTGAAGCGGGACGCGTGTAAAACGCCGGCACGGGTGGCGCGACGATCGCGCCCATTTCGGTTACTGCAATCATGTTGCGCAGATGCGCCAGCGTGTACGGCGTTTCGCGCGCCAGCAGCACTAGCGGGCGGCGCTCTTTCAACGTGACATCGGCGGCGCGTGAAATCAGACTCGACGACATGCCGCTGGCAATTTCGGCGAGCGTCTTCATCGAGCAAGGCGCGACGATCATGCCTAGCGAGCGGAACGAGCCGCTGGAAATCGCTGCGGCCATGTCGTCGCAACGATAGGTGACGCTGGCGAGCGCGCTGACGTCGGCGAACTTGTAGTCGGTCTCGTGCGTCATCGTGAGCAGCGCGCTGCGTGAAATGGTCAGATGCGTTTCGATATCGAGTTGACGCAGCAATTGCAGCAGACGAACGCCATACGTAAAGCCGGAAGCGCCGCTGATGCCGACTACGAGTCGCCGCGCGCTCATCGCTGTGCTCCGGCGGCGTGGGCCAGAATGTCGAGGGCCTGTTGTGCAGCGCGTTCGCTTATGCGAGCGCGGATGCCGTCGAAATGCGAGCCGCGTGTCGCGTCGATACCCATACGCGACGTGGTGCCTGCCGCGGACGACGAAGGGTCGAGCGGACTGCCCGGCAAGCCATCGACCATAAATACGTCCTGATGCGGCTGAAAATGCGTGGCGATGGCCCACAGCACCTGCGAGTCGTTGGTGATGTCGATGTCGCTATCCACAGCGACGACGTTCTTGAGGTACGGATCCCAGCCGAGCAGCGCCAGCATGATCTGGCGTGCTTCGCCGTCGCGCGTCTGATTCAACGCGACGTAGCAGTGAAAATGCGTACCGGAGTTGGGGTAGTGCAGCGCGGTGACCGATGGGAAGCGCGCCTTCAGCTTCTCGCTCATCTCCGCTTCGCGCGGCAAGCGGGCTAAAGTCAAATGTTCTGCGTAAGGACCGCCGACTACATCGACGAGCCATGCATCGTTACGGCGCATCATCGTGTCGACGCGCAACACGTTGTTGGTCGAGCGGTCCGATGAATAACCGGTGAATTCGCCGAACGGGCCTTCTTCGGCGTGAGCTGAAGGATCGATCGTGCCTTCCAGCACGAATTCGGCGGAAGCGGGCACGCCGATGCCATAACGCGGCGTGCGCACCAGCTCCAGCGGCGCGCCGAACAGACCGCCTGCAATCGCGCGTTCGTCGGTGCCGAACGGGACGCGCGCGGCGGCGGCCAACATGAACAGCGGATGCGCGCCGACCACCATCGCGACTTTCAATGTGTCGCCGCGTGCCTGGGCGGCTTGCAACATGCGCCAGAGGTGGCCGCGCGAATGCAGGCTGGTGGCCAAAGCGTCCTTCGCGTGCCGCATCGAGCGGTGATAGCTGAGGTTCGCCACGCCCGTGACCGGATCTTCGGCGACGATCACCGCGTTCGTAATGTACGGGCCGCGGTCGGTTTCGAAGTGGCGGATCATCGGCAGCTGCGCGAGATCGACGGCATCGCCTTCGATTACCCGATCCAGCACGGGACCGTTTGCCACGAACACCGGCGCGATAGGCGCATTGGCGCGTTGTTGATAGGCATCGAACAAGCCGGACGCATCGACATCGAACAGGCGCGCAATGCGTGTACGTGAAGCAAAGAAATTGGTGACGAGAGGCGTTGCGATCCCATCGACCTTGTCGCAGATCAGCATGGGATGCTGCCCGCGCGTCGCGAGTTCGGCGACGACCGCCGTGACGTCCTGATCGGCGGACAGCGGCCGCGAGAGCGTCAATACATCATCGGGATAGTGCTCGCGATACGCATGCGCAAAGCGATGAAAATCTTGCGTGGCGCGGAAAAGGTTATCCGCCATAGTGAACTCCGTGTGAGACAACCAAGGCAAGCGCGGCACTGACCGCGCTTGCTTTAAACCATCAGCCAGTCAGCGTTAAGCCGGCTGCGTGACGTCATTCACATAAGTCGCCTTCAAACGCTTCTCCGCTTCGGCGAGATCCTTCGGCGGCTTGGTCGGCTCGATTCCGACCAGACGAGCGATGTTGTTGCCCATGTAGTCTTCGAGGCCATCCTCATCCAGATTCATGCCTTGCGGCGCGGGACCACACAGCATTTCGAGTTCGCGCAGCCACATGCCCGGCTCGTTCGGCGGCGAATCCGTGCCGAACACGATCTTGTTGCGCGGTAGTTCGCGAGCGAATTCGACGATGCGCGACTGATAGCACCAACCCGATTCGCAGTAGACGTTCGGCGTATCCATCGCCATCCAGAAGGCTTCGAACGAGTAGTTGCCGCCCGTCTGAATCCCGAAGTGACCGATGATGAAATTCACCATCGGGAATTCGCGGATGATCGGATAGAACTGCGTCGGAATCGTGTACGGTCCGTCGCCGGTGTGGATTAGCACGACCACGCCGAGCTCGGCGCACTTCTTCATCGCGGGACGCAACCAGTCGAGCGCGCGATCTGGACGGTAGCCGTGCATATTCGCGTGCAGCTTGAGCATCTTGAAGCCGTACTCCTTCACGTGGAATTCGAGCTCGGCCGCACCGTTCTCCGGGCCCCAACGCGGGTTGTACGTGAAATTGCCGATAAAGCGATCCGGGTACTTCTGCGTCAGTTCGGCGATATACGACATGTAATCGCGAATGCCTTCACGGCCGCGGCGATTGCCATCGCGATAGCCCGTGTTGCCCGGCGGCGGCTGAATGAAACCCATGTCGATACGGCGCGGCTTGCCGTTGATGATGTACGGACCGTCCATCATCTTCAGCAGGCGTTCGCCGGTGAACGGCTCACCGGTATGGCGCCACGCTTCGTCGACGAGATTGGTGGGATGCAGATGGGTATCGATGATCATCAGCGGGCTCCAGCGTAGTCGGCCTGGCCCGCGTGTTTCTTCGCGGCGCCGGAATGGTGTTTCAGATAGGCTTGCGCTTCTTCGACGCTTCTCGGCGGCGCGCTCGGCTCGATGCCGATCATGCGGGCGAGGTTGTTGCCGAGATAGTCTTCGAGCGTGTCTTCGTCGAGATTCAGGCCTTGCGGCGGCTCGTGACACAACACTTCGAGCAAACGCAGCCACATGCCTGGCTCGTTCGGCGGCGTGTCGGAACCGTAGAGAATCTTGTGCGTGGGCAGCACCTTCGCGAATTCGACGATTCGCGATTGCAGGCACCAACTCGATTCGCAATACACGTTCGGTGTGTCGAGCGCCATCTGATACGGCTCGAAGCAATACACGCCTCCCGTCTGCACGCCGAAGTGCGCCATGATGAAATTCACCGACGGGAATTCACGAATCAGCGGATACCACTCGCTCGGAATGCTGTACGGGCCGTCGCCGGTATGCAGCTTCACGAGCAAACCGAGGTCCGCGCATTTGCGCAACGCGGGGCGCAGCCAGTCGAGCGCGCGGTCGGGACGGTATGCATGCATGTTGGCCTGCAACTGGACCATCTTGAAGCCGTGTTCCTTCGCGTAAAACTCGATGGCTTCAGCACCGTTCTCCGGACCGCAACGCGGGTTGTAGACGAAACAGCCGAGCAGACGGTCCGGGTATTTCTGAACGCATTCCACGGTGTACGCCATGTAGTCGTCGATCGACTCGCGGCCGGAGCGTTCGCCGTCGGTCCACGTATAGATGGTGTTGCCTTGCGGCGGCTGAATGAAGGCCTTGTCGATGCGGCGAGGCTTGCCGTTGATGATGTAGGGGCCGTCCATCACCTCGATCAGACGCTCGCCGGAAAATGGCTCGCCATCATGGCGCCACGCGAGGTCGACCAGGTTGGTCGGATAACAGCTAGTGTCGATGATCATGTACTCGATCTCCTTGAGAGGAACTGGTGTATCCAGTTGCCGGATCGCGGGCAGGCGCATCGATGGAACTCAGCCCGTTGGGCTTGCCCATGCGGCCCTTTGCAAGGCGCAGTGTTCGTGCGCCTTCCCCTCGCCGGCATCGAGTGTCACACTGATGTGCACTGCTGCTTGCGATGCAGTCTCACAAGATAAAAACGCTCTGTACAATATTTTTTAACCACGATCTTGATACGTTTGCGATATGGACATCCGGCTGTTGCGTTACTTCGCGGTGCTTGCCGACGAACTGCATTTCGGCCGGGCAGCCGCGCGGCTGCACATTTCCCAGCCGCCGCTGAGTCAGCAGATTCGCATCCTCGAAGAGGAGATGGGCACGGCACTGTTCATGCGCTCGCAACACCGTGTCGAACTCACCGAGGCAGGGAAAACACTTAAAGAACAGGTGCCGTTGATCTTCGCGCAGTTCGAACGCGCGATCGATCTGACGCGTTGCGCGGGGCGTGGCGAAGTAGGGAGCCTCGAGATTGGCATCATCAGTTCGGCGATGGTCGAGCCCATTCCGCGCGCGCTACGGGTATTCGCGGAGAAGCATCCGCAAGTGCGGTGGACGCTGCATGAGATGACGCCGGCCGCGCAGATTCTCGCGTTGAAAGAGCGCCGGCTCGATGTCTGTTTCTTCCGCGTCTCGCATGAAGACCCGGAGATTCGCAGCGAAGTGGTGATGCGTGAGTCGGCGGTGGTCGCGTTGCCGTTGGGGCACGCGCTGGCGTCGCGCGGAGAGATTGCGTTGCGTGAGTTGGAGACCGAACGCTTCGTCTCGTTCGGTTTGCGGCAGTCGCAATTGGCGCGCTTTCTACAGGACTGTTGTGTTGAGGCAGGGTTTACACCGCGGATCGAACAGGAAGTCGTCGAGGTGCATACGTTGTTGTGTCTCGTGCGCGAAGGATTGGGCGTGGCGTTGCTGCCTTCGTCCGCGCGGCAGTTGTCGACGGGTGGTGTCGCGTTCGTGCCGGTGGCTGCGCCGCGCCCCGAAGTGTCGCTGCACGCGCGCTATCGTGCCGAGACGCCTTCGCCGGTGTTGTCGCTGTTTCTCGAAACCGTGCGGGAAGTGGCGGCTAGTGTGAGCTGACCGTTTGCGCGACAAGGTCGCGGATCACTTGGATCAGCGGCGCCACACGCCCCGCTTTCTCGCGCGGCCATACGGCGTAGAGGTTGTAGTGCGTCGGAATTTCCACTTGCGTGAGTTCGACCAGATTGCCGTTGCGTTGGGCGTCGGCGGCGAGCAGGCCACGCGCCAAACCCGCCCCCACGCCTGCGCTGGCGGCGGCGATCAAGCCCGCGGCGTTGTCGAAAACCGCGACGGCGTCGGGCTCGACCTCGGGCAGCCCCGCAGCGGCGAGCCAGGGAATCCACGAACGCTTCGTATAGCCGAGCAATGGCAGCTCCAGTAGCTGCTCGGGCGTGAGCGGCACGCTGAGCCCGCGTGCCTGCAACAGCGAGGGCGCGCCCACAGCAGTCAAACGGTCGCCGCAAATCAGCGCGTTTTCGAAGCCGTCCCATTCTCCATACCCATATCGCAACGCAATATCCACGCGCTCGAACGCGCTGCGGTCACGACGCGGTGTGGACAGCACCGTGAGCGATGTCCCGCTCAACGCGCCGAGCAAGGCCGGCAAACGCGCCACCAGCCAGCTCTGCGCGAGTTCGGGATCGACGTCGAGCGTGATGGACTGCTTGACCGTGCGCTCTTTTACCGACGACAACGCGCGATCGATTTGCTCGAAGCCATCCGCCAACTGATTCGCGAACAGCACGCCCGCATCGGTCAATACCACGCGGCCGCTTTCGCGCACGAAGAGCGGCTGGCCGACGAACTCTTCGAGCGTGCGGATCTGCTGGCTGATCGCGCTATGCGTGAGCGACAACTGCCGTGCGGCGCTCGAAAAACTGCCGACGCGCGCTGCTTGCAGGAAGGCCTGCATCGACTGGATAGACGGATAGCGCTTCAACATGGTGTTAGCCGGACTTACGGATGATAGAAGAAATGGTCGCTGGCGTTGTGCTTAACGGCTTTCAATAATGACCGCAAGCACGCGGCCCTTGTCACGTATCCACTCCTGCAATGCGCCGCGCTGCACAACGATATTCAGGAGACAGCGCATGATCGAGATCGTGGTCAACGACACGCGGCACTCGCTCGACAATGTACCGGAAGACATGCCCCTGTTGTGGGTATTGCGCGACCGGCTCAAATTGACCGGCACGAAATTTGGCTGCGGCGGCGGCTTTTGCGGCGCGTGCACGGTACATCTGGAAGGTGAGGCAGTGCGCTCCTGTTTGCTGCCTGCTGTGGCCGTTGCCGGCAAACGCATCACGACGATCGAAGGGTTGTCGAAGGACGGCCGGCATCCACTGCAACTCGCGTGGGTCGCCGAGGATGTGCCGCAATGCGGCTACTGCCAGTCCGGTCAGTTGATGCAGGCGGCCGCGTTTCTCCAGGACAAGCCGACCGTCAACGACGAAACCATCACGACGGCGATGTCCGGCAACATCTGTCGATGCGGCACGTACTCGCGGATTCGCAAGGCGATCAAGCGGGCGGCGTCGGGTGATCCTGCGCTGGCGGCTGTGGAGATGCCTGCTTGCGCGTCCGCCTGCTCGTCTCACGTTACGAACGAGGAGGCTTGAATGCGCAACGACAAAGAAGCGCTGACCAGCGTTCGCGGCGCTGCTCGCCGTCGCTTCATCAAGCAGAGTTCGGCGCTGTTGGCCTCGGGTCTCGCGATCGGCTTCCAGTTGCCCGATGCCTTCGGCAAGGGCGACAACAAAAGCGGTGATCCCAAACCGCAGGCCGGTGAGTTCGAACCGAATGCGTGGGTGCGCGTGCTGCCGGACGATACGATCAAGCTGGTCGTCCACAAACATGACTCCGGCACGGGCACGCGTACCGCGCTCGCTGCGATGGTCGCGGAAGAACTGGACGTCGATCTGTTTCGCGTCGATGTGATCACGCCGGAGAATCCGTTCTACGGCGATTACATTCATCCATTGTGGAAGGTGTTTTCGACGGGCGGGAGTACGAGCGTGTCGCTGGAATACGAGCGCTTGCGACGTGCGGGCGCGACGGCGCGCGCGATGTTGATCGCCGCTGCGGCGAAACAATGGAATGTGGCGCCGGCGACGTGTTCAACGGAGAACGGCTTCGTGGTCAATCAGGCTAGCGGTAAGCGTGCGAACTATGGATCGCTTGCGCAGGTCGCGGCGCAAATGCCCGCGCCGAAAGATGTCGCGTTGAAAGATCCGTCGCAGTTCAAATACATCGGCAAATTACGGAAGAAACGCGGCGCTGCGGAGAAGGCGCGAGGCGCGTTTCCGTACAGCATCGACGTGTCGTTGCCGGACATGTTGGTCGCTGTCGTCACGCGCGCGCCGGTGATCGATGCGCGCGTGCGCAGCGTGGATGCTAAAGCGGCGTTGGCCGTGCCGGGCGTGCGGCAGGTTTTGCAGATTCCTGGGCGGCCCGACATTCTCGGTGGCAATCAGGCCGGCGTGGCTGTGTTGGCCGATGACTATTGGTCGGCGCATAAGGGACAGGCAGAGTTGCATGTGGAGTGGGAAGACAGTCCGCTGGAGACGTTTGATAGCAGCACGCTGGTCGCGCGTCAGGCGGCGTGGCTCGATGATCCTGCGGCGCGGGTGGTGCCGACTGTTCAGAGTGGGGATTTGAAGACTGCGTTTGCGCACGGGGCGCGGGTGATTGAGGCTTCTTATTCAATGCCTTATAAGGCGCAGTGTCCGCTTGAGCCGATTAACGTGACTGCGTGGGCTAAGAAGGACGGTGCAATTGAGTATTGGGGTGGGCTGCAAGTGCCTTCAACGGTGCAGGAGGCGGCTGAGGTGATCGGCGGTATCCCGGCGAATCGTGTGGTGCTGCATGAGCTTGTTTCAGGTGGCAGCTTTGGGTCGCGTGAGTCGAAGTACTGGCTTTTTGAAGTGACCTGGCTGGCGTTGAAAGTTGGGAAGCCGGTTAAGTTGATGAATAGCCGTCAAGATGAAATGCGGGCGCTTTATTACCACTCGGCGAGTTTTCATCGGGCGAAGGCTGGGCTCGATAAGCGCGGGAATCTGGCGACGTTGCAGTTGCGGGCGGTGATGCCTGCTTCGCCGGAACAGTGGGAGCCCGGGTACTTCGATCGGCCGGACCGGATGGACTACAGCACGACTGAAGCGATCAGTAAGTATGAGTTCGCTTATGGGGCGCCGCATGTGGATATTGGTTGGGTTCGGCATGAGACCGGTGTGCCGACTGGGTGGTATCGGGCGGTGAGTTATATACCGAATGTGTTTGCTGTTGAGTCGTTTATGGATGAGGCCGCGCATGCGGGACGTCGGGATCCGGTTGAGTTTCGGCTCGCGCATATGAAGGATCCGCGGCATCAGGCTGTTTTGCGGGAGGCGGCGAAACGGGCTGGGTGGGGGAAGGCGTTGCCTGCTGGGACTGCTTTGGGCGTGGCGACTAATCAGGCTTATAGCAGTTATGTTGCTGTTGTGGCGCGTGTTGCTCGGAAAGGCGATGGTGTTGTAATCGAGAAGCTGACCTGTGTCGCGGATTGTGGGTTGGCTGTTTCGCCGGGTGGGGTCGAGGAGCAGCTTTATGGCGGGTTGATGTGGGGGTTAGGGCATGCGACGGCGGATCGCATCGATATTCGGCATGGGCAGGTCGAACAGAAGAACTTTGATACGTATCGGGTGATGCGGATGAGTGATATGCCGGAGATTGATATTTTGATTGTGCAGGGGGATACGTCGAAGCCTGGTGGGGTGGGGGAGTTGTCTAGTCCTTCGGTGGCGCCGGCGATTGCTAATGCGGTGTTTAGGCTTGCTGGGCGACGGTTGAGAGAGACGCCCTTCGATCTCGCGAAGGTGGGTGGGAAAGGGAAAGCTTGAACTGCGGGTGCGCGGTCACATTGTGGTATCTCAAGGGCTGCTTTTTTTGGCACCGTTTCGATGCTGCGTGCATGGCGTTTGGTTCCAAGGGTTTGTACTTATTTCTTCAACATTGTTTTGTTCTGCAAGTACTTAATTGCGAGCAGGCCACAGCCTAGACTGCAAGTACTGAAACGCAAACGGGCGTTTGCGGACAAACGAAGTCTGGAGGTAAGCATCATGAAACTCGTTCAATCGCTCATCGTCGTAGCTGCTCTTGCAATTCCGGCTGCCTCATCTTTTGCTCAATCGAACGAAGCGGTCGCTCCGACCAATGTTCAGGCCGCACAAACTAGCGTGAATCCAGGAAGTGGCGCTGCGACCGATTTGGGCGGCGTCGCTGACGGGACTTCAGCGTCGGGTAGCCATCATCAACTGCGTTCGTTCGGCACCGCCGTCGCCCAGTTGGGACATAAAATCCAAGGCTCTATTCGCCCGGACCCGAATGATGGAATGAAGCCCGTGTTTTTCGGCGGCGCATAAATTGACCGCATTGATTGCAGCCTTGTGTCGTTGATTGAGTGGTGCCAAGACGTCCTTGGTCTGTTGAGGGAATAACGTAGAGACGCGCAGATAAATCTGCGCGTTTTCGCTTTCAGGAATCCGCCGCGGGGCTTGTTTCGCTGAGTGACGAGTTTCGAGCGGGTCAATTGACTGCAACGGGTCGAGATGGAATGGATACCGCCCCTCCCTCCGGAGACCGGTCAACGGCGGAGCACTACGCCGGTGCGACGTCATATCGGGTCCGGATAGGGGCGGACGATCGCGGATGGCAGCTATCCTGTGCGCCTGGTGTGGTCTGAATCTCTCGCGCAGCTACTCGCGCGGATACCCCTGGGCTTGAGCGGTAGCTCAGGTCGGCAGCGTTACGATCGGCGCTTCAGCCAGGCGCCAAGGAGACATCATGACGGTGAAGCGTATGGACAACGTCGGCATTGTGGTTGAAGACATGGATGCCGCCATTGAGTTTTTTGCCGAACTTGGCCTTGAGCTCGAGGGGCGCGCCCCAATCGAAGGAGACTGGGCAGATGGCGTCACTGGATTGCGCGGCATGCGCGTCGAAATTGCCATGATGCGTACGCCGGACGGTCACAGCCGGCTCGAGCTGTCCCGCTTCCTTGCGCCACCTGTGGTCGCCGATCACCGTCGCACCTGGTGAACGCCCTTGGTTACCTACGCGTCATGTTTACCGTGGAGGACATCGACGATACGCTCGCCCGTCTCGGTAAACGCGGCGCGGAACTCGTCGGCAAAGTGGCTCAGTACGAAAACACGTATCGGCTCTGCTACAACCGGGGCCCCGAAGGAATCCTCATCGGGCTCGCTCAAGAGCTTGGGCATGGCGCCTAACCCTTCCATCGAGTGGACGTTAGCGACCGCTGCTTCCCGCTAGAGAAATTCGGAGCGCTGCTCGAGCGCTAAGGGTTTCCAGCGTTACGATCGGCCTGGTCGCTCTCGGGCTGCGCGCGGCCACTAAGGGACACTCGGCGAAGTGCCGCGAATCGTCGACAATCAACTTCCGTGTCACTGTGCTCGAGTAGGATCTAACCGGCTGGCGTCAAAGGTCGAAGCGTGGGAGCGGAGACATCGTTTAACGCAAGATGAGATTGAGCCTGTTCGTTCACCGAAGATCATGGTTTCTATGATCGGCTAGGGACAGTGCATTCTATATTGCGCGTGACGTTGCATCGATATCCGTGCTTATAGACACAAATTTAGGCAACTGTTCGTTTCTTTTCCAACTATCCGGTACGTCAACTGAGTGCGGTCTGTTACTGGAAGGCCGCCGCGGTCGATGCGACCTTCATTAACAACTGAGACTTCGTCGTTGCATATTGATTGGGCGGTTGATAGTCATGTGCGATTTGATACGCCATAGTTAAAGTTTCCTTCGCTTCACTTTCATCGCCGGCAACGTGAAACGCCTTGGCGAGCGAGAGCAAGCCATCAAGATTCATTGCTTTCTGTCTTTCAGAAAGCATCAGAGCCGAGGTCTTGTTGCTGCGCGAAAGGCGCAGACTTTCTGCGCTCATCTCCGACTTTGCCATCGCCTCAGCCAATACACCTTTCTCGCTGATCAATGACTGACGTTGCTCAATCGGCATAACATCAACGATGTTCAATATTCTTCGAAAATCCTCCTCAGACGCCTTCAAGTCGCCCTTCAGATGTTCCTCCCGAGCGATGTATGTCCACAACTCAATCTGCATATGGGTCTTCTGAGGATCTATCT
Source organism: Paraburkholderia sp. RL17-347-BIC-D (assembly GCF_046027915.1). Taxonomy (NCBI): domain Bacteria; kingdom Pseudomonadati; phylum Pseudomonadota; class Betaproteobacteria; order Burkholderiales; family Burkholderiaceae; genus Paraburkholderia; species Paraburkholderia sp. RL17-347-BIC-D. Next base: position 3,788 of record NZ_JARESS010000007.1, on the reverse strand, counting down.
TTCCGGCGAAGAACTTGGCGGTTGAGAAGTCTCCGCGATTCGATGCGTCACGGATTATTTGGCTCAACGTCTCATCTCGAACATCAACGTAAAGCGTAGGTCCCGGCAACTCTTGAAGAAAATCTAGAGCCGCATCTTTATTTCCGTTACGCGCTTCAAAACTCGCATACGCATCGATTATCAACGGTGCAGGAATCCGATGTCGAGCAAAGTCGAGCTGATTCGAGTCAAGTGCAAGTCTCCCGACCGATGCCCGAATCGCCTGCGCTTGACCTTTGTTGGCAATCGAACTGCAGGCGCCTAAAGCTTTGTCCATGAGGTCCAGCGCGGCTGTCGGCTGTGACTTTTGGAAACGGATTATCGCCAGATCCCGGTACGCCAACGCGGTGTCGGCAGAAGGCGGCCATCTGCGGGTAGCCTCTTCAAGCGATGAGACCATCCAATCCGGAACGCCGCCGGGAGCCGCGTTGGCGAGCGCAAAGGCGGCACGGTCAAAATCGGAAGGTGACGCTGGGTCAGAAGTTGCCGAGGTAATTGCTTCGTCAAATATGGAATGTGCCTGCGCTTTAAGGCCCAAATCTGAGTATATTAAGGCGGCATTGGTGAGAGTGTCGGTGCTCCACACGGGTTCTCGCGAGCCACTGCGCAAGATTGCAAGTGCTTCATTGAGAATATGCTCCTTCTCTTCGACCGACATGCTGGAGGGCGCGGAAACTACAGTGACAAGGGCAGCGGATTGGCACGCGCGACATAGCATCCGTGCGCTATCCAGGGCATCCGACGTGAAGCCGTCAAACGCCATCTCCTTCGGGAGCATGGGCTCGTTCGGGTCATTTTCGCGCGCCTCCAACAGGATCTCGCGTGTCGCTTCATGCCATCTGGCGGCCTTGAGGGCTGGTAGCGGGTTCGGTGTGGTTTGTGCCATTACTGCCGCATTTATACCGAGCATTAACAACGACGCGATCAGTTTTTTTTGACAGATAAAGATCATGGCAGACCAATAAGGTGAAGACGACGGATGCTGGTGCGCTCCGTAGAGAGTTCGTCACTTGAATAAACGCACTGCTGAAGATGTCTTCGAGAAGGCGTTGTTCGAGGTCGGTTGTATTGTGGCGCGGGTTTCAAATAATATTCAAGTTCAAAGTCGAGGACATCGGCTTCACGCCCGAAGCCTCTGGCGGACGGCAGGCGATAGCACCCGACGACTCTACAAGCATTGACCATCGCATACGGTTGTGACCTCGTAATGCACTCTACAACTGCCACCCGAGGACTCCCATCTACGTCGCAGCGTTTTCACGGCCGAGCTGAGCGGCCGCTATCCGGAAAGGTGACTGTCCCTTGTGGGTCGAACTGCGCCCATCGTCGTTCGGCTCAGGTCGCCCACGAGCGGACCTCCGCGGGCGTGATTCAATTCACCCCGCAGCCGACATTCGGTGCGAGTTCGGGTTCGTAGACCATAAAAAAAACCGCCCGACATAGTCGGACGGTTCTTCGCCATACTCATGCCGTAAAGCGGCAGGAAATTACTGTCCAGGTGAACCAATCGACGCAGGTTTAAGCGGTTCGGCTATGCCGCCGTGCACGCCAATCACCGCCTCAACATAGTTTGGCGTCGTTGTCGAAACCGTATCCCATACTGCGGAAACCTTCGCATTGCCACCGGCGAAGACGGCACCAGCATGATTTCCGGCGGCAACGAGGCTGGCATCTGCACCCGAGGCCGTTGGAATCGCTTTCGTCGTGCCGTCTCCCTGCGCTGCATTGATCGGTGTGCCGTAGTTCATTGCAGCCGCGACATTACCGTTCGCATCATAGACGACCACCGCATCGCCTTTACCCAAACCGATCGGATTCGCTGCATCGTTATTGACGTTCAACATCGCAACGACCGGAACCGTGCCAGCGAGGCCCCAGGTTGTGCGGAACGTATTTTCGTCCGTTCCGGGCACACCCGGCACAACGACCAGATGTTCACCCGGTGCAAGCATCGTACCGGCCACAAATGCCGCGCTATTGTTGGCATCGTTGACGTCAGCATGATTGTCGCCCCACTTCCAGCCGGTCAGATCAATTGCCGTGCTGCCATAGTTATAGATTTCAAAGAAATCCTGACCGCCGTCTGCGTTCGAGTTCACCTCCGAGATCAGCACGGTCGGCGCTGGCGCACCTGCTGCTGCAGTCGTGAAGCTCTGCGTCGTGCCTGCATACGCATTGCCATACAGGTCAGTGATAACGCCACCGGCCAATTGCACGGTGTAGCGAGAACTATCCTGCAATGGTGTCGTCAAGGTGATGCTCACCCGACCGCCGTTGAATTTGACCTGGGTCGTGTCGTCAACGGACACATTACGCGTATCAGAGCCGTTGCTGATAACAATGTTACCTGTGCCGGCCTGCACGACTTCGCTGAACGACAGTGTCATGTGGTTGCCGATGATGCCTGTCGCGCCATCGACCGGCGCAGTGCTGGTCAATGTCGGGGCTGTGTGGTCAACGGTACCAATCGCCTTGAACGAGAACGTCGATAAGTCGGACACGGCAGAGGTGTCGTTCCCCGCTGCCGTCTTGATCGCCCCCGTTGGATACGTGATGTGGTAGGTGGTGCCGGCAACCATGTAGAACTTCGGATGAATCTTCATCACATTACCGCTGAACGTCACTTGCGATGCGTCGGTTACGGGAATCGACCGCGTATCGTCAGCGCCGTTACTGAGAACGATATTACCCGCACCCGCCTTCACCGATTGATCGAACGTCAGGTAGAGGTTGCTGCCAATGCCGACATTGTTTGTGCTGGTGGTTGGCTTGAAGATGGTCAGGCCTGGCAGGCTCGGCCCCGCGGCCTGTTCACCAACCGCATAAATGGTCCCGTCCGGGCCCATCGTCACACCCTCGTTCTGAGCAGTGGCACTCATATACAAGCTGCTCAGCAACTTGCCGGTACGATCCATCTCGACGATCTTGCCATCCGGCGCGCCGATGATGATGATGTTGCCGTAATCCGGAGCGCTGCTCGGTACGATATTCGACAACGAGAAAACGTCATTGAACGCAGAAAGGCCCGTCACGGCCGCATCGAACAGCACCGGCGGATTGTCTGTCGTCGGCAAGATGGGCGTACCGTTCGATGCTGTCGCCGACCCGCTCGCAAAATTGATTGCGGCCTGGAAGATGATGGTGGGTTGCGACTGGCGCACGGCAATGTAGCCACCTGTTTTGGTATCGAAAGTAACACCCTCAATACCGACGTTGGCAACCGTCGTCCCCAGTTTGACGGACTGTACGTCTGCTCTGTGCAGTATTCCACCAGGAACGTAAGTGAACAGATCGACTTGACGGAGACGCTCTTCCACCAATACGAACTTGCCGCCACCGACATAGGTGATGCCTTCAGTGTCCTCGAAGTCGCCGGCATTGAGCGTCATGGAATCGATAACGTGACCATCGCTCTTTGCAACCTGCACCACTGAGGTCGCACCGTCGCCAATGACAAACAGCGAATCGGTATCCTTGTCATAGGTCACGCCGGACGCCTCTGCATTCAGCAGATTGGTGCCGGTCGTAGCGAACTGCAGAGGAAACATTGCTGTCTGCGTGTAGCTATTCAAATCATAGGTGCTTTGCGGATTGGCAAATGCAAGCGTAGGAATTTTGCTATCTACTACAGGCGCTACATTGCCGCCATTGTCACCAGCAGTGCTGCTGCTATTATCGCCCCCGCCACATGCACTAAGACCGGCTGCGAGAATCGCAGAAATTAAAAGTTTTATTTTCACGGTACGGTA